>NZ_JBEYRK010000015.1:0-181233 GCF_040704065.1 Streptomyces sp. NPDC047869 | reverse complement strand
AACAGGCCCGCCCGTTCCGCTGGACCAAGACAGCCGACCAGATCATCGACCGGATCTGCCGCTACTGCGACAGGATCTCCGGACCAGCTCACTAGGTGACGAGGGCCGGCGCCCCCCAACCCATGCGGCGCACGGGCTCCTTCGGGCGTACGGTCGGAATCATGCGCATTGTCATCGCTGGTGGTCATGGTCAGATCGCGCTGCGGCTGGAGCGGGTGCTCGCCGCGCGCGGGGACGAGGTAGCGGGGATCATCCGCAAGGCGGAGCAGGGCGACGACCTGCGGGCGGTGGGCGCCGAACCGGTCCTGCTGGACCTGGAGTCCGCCTCGGTGGAGGAGGTCGCGGCACATCTGCAGGGCGCGGACGCGGCGGTCTTCGCGGCGGGTGCGGGCCCGGGCAGCGGCGCGGGCCGCAAGGAGACGGTGGACAGGGGCGCGGCGGTGCTGTTCGCGGACGCGGCCGTACGCGCGCGCGTACGCCGTTTCGTGGTGGTCTCCTCGATGGGCGCGGATCCCGCGCACCAGGGCGACGACGTCTTCGACGTGTACCTGCGCGCCAAGGGTGCGGCCGACGCGTACGTCACCGGGCAGGAGACCCTGGACTGGACGATCCTGCGCCCCGGCGCGCTGACCGACGAGCCGGGCACCGGTCTGGTCCGGCTGGAGGCCCACACCGGCCGCGGCCCGGTCCCGCGGGACGACGTGGCGGCCGTACTGGCGGAGCTGGTGGACACCTCGGCGACGGCCGGTCTGACGCTGGAGCTGATCGGCGGCTCGACGCCGGTGTCGGTGGCCGTGAAGTCGGTCGCGGGGAACTGAGGCCGCAGGCCGGCCGTTCACCGATCGGAGGGGCTGCGGCCGGGCCTTCACCGGCCGGAGGGCTACGGCCGAGCCCGTTCACCGGCCGGAGGAGCAACGGCCGTTCACCGGTCAGAAGAGAGGCAGCTGCCCGGGGAAGTCCGGCACGGCGTACCCGTCCAACGCCGGCTGCACCGCTCCGAGTTGTGCCTGGCGCCGGGAGCCGGAGCAAGAGAGGAGTTCCCCGTTCTCCCGTGCCCCGGGCGGGTCGTGCCGTGCGAAGCGACCCGCGACGACGGCGATCTCACGGTGGCACACGGGACAGGTTCTGCGACGGGATGCCATGCGGCCAGTGTGCCCGCTGTCCAGCCGGCACCGCAGGACCCGAAGCGGCGCTCCCCCCCTGCCCGGCGCCGCAGCATGGGCCTGTGGAGCCTGCACGACAAAGGCCTCAACGGCAACCGACTCATGGTCTCAACCCCCCGAAGCCAACACCGCCTACGGCGTAGTCACCCTCACCGACGGCACCCAGGTAAAAGCCACCGCAGTCACCCTCCCCGGCACCACCTACCGCGCCTGGGCCGCACCCATACCCAACGGCCAGACCATCACCACAGTCGACCAGTACGACACCCACCACCACCGACTCACCCACGACACCAACTGGCGCTGACCAGCGCGGGCAACGGGCCTGGGATCCCGCACGTCAGCGGGAGGCCTGGTCGCCGGGCCTCCTGTTCCGCACGCAGCGGGCGGGCTCATCCGGATCGCCGGTTACGGCGAGGCGGGGGCCGAAGCTCGCATGCCGTGAGCTGACGCCGGTCAGCGCACCTCTCAGCTCGCGAAGCGCCCTGATCACCTCCGTCACGCGGCATGGCGTACTTCGGGAACGACGAAAGGGTCTGTGATCAGCATTGCTGCTGTTCACAGACCCTTTCGGTCGTGTGGCGGCGCCAGGATTCGAACCTGGGAAGGCTGAGCCGGCAGATTTACAGTCTGCTCCCTTTGGCCGCTCGGGCACACCGCCGGGGTTGCTGCCCTTCGAACCGTCTTTCGACGGTGCTCCGTGGCAACGACGTAAACAATACCCGATGCGTGGGGGTGCTTCGCCACCCGATTGATCTCCACCTCCTGGGCCGCGGGGTGACTAGGCTGGTGCGGATGCGGCCCGGCGCCACGCCGGGTTCGGCGGCCGCCGCCGCGCACCCGATACGCACCCGATACAAGGAGCCACAGGACATGGCCGACTCCAGTTTCGACATCGTCTCGAAGGTCGAGCGGCAGGAGGTCGACAACGCCCTCAACCAGGCCGCCAAGGAGATCTCGCAGCGCTACGACTTCAAGGGCGTGGGTGCCTCGATCTCGTGGTCCGGCGACAAGATCCTCATGGAGGCGAACTCCGAGGACCGGGTGAACGCCGTCCTCGACGTCTTCCAGTCCAAGCTGATCAAGCGCGGCATCTCGCTGAAGGCGCTGGACGCGGGCGAGCCCCAGCTCTCCGGCAAGGAGTACAAGATCTTCGCGACGATCGAGGAGGGCATCTCCCAGGAGAACGCGAAGAAGGTCGCCAAGATCATCCGTGACGAGGGCCCGAAGGGCGTCAAGGCCCAGGTCCAGGGCGAGGAGCTGCGGGTCACGTCCAAGAGCCGCGACGACCTCCAGACCGTGATCGCCCTGCTGAAGGGCAAGGACTTCGACTTCGCGCTGCAGTTCGTCAACTACCGGTAGGTCAACTGCCGGCGGTACCGCGCGGTCCGGCACCGGCGGGGACCGCGGCCGGCGCAGTCAGGCCGTTGCCGGGTCATGACCAGGAAGGGTGGGCACCGGACGGTGTCCACCCTTCGGTCGCTCCTGGGCGCCTCGCCGCCCGCGCCTCAGTCGCGCGAGTTGCCGAACAGGAGGCGGTAGACGATCAGCAGGACCAGCGAGCCGCCGATCGCGGCGGCCCAGGTCGCGCCGTCGTAGAAGTGCTTGCTGATCGGGTGGTCCAGCCAGCGGGACGAGATGTAGCCGCCGATGAACGCGCCCGCGATGCCGATGAGGGTGGTGCCTATGAAGCCGCCCGGGTCGCGGCCGGGCAGGAGGATTTTGGCGATGGCTCCGGCCAGAAGCCCCAGGATGATCCAACCGATGATGCTCATGCCGTGAACCTGCCCTCCCGCGCTGTGTCCGCACTGGCCGGCCCTTGAGAATCCGGTGAGGATCGGCTGTCGGTCGCGCGCGTGTTCGTGCCGTGTCGAGGAAGAGGACGTCTCGAGTCCACCCGCCGGTTGCGCCGATCAGTAGGGTGCGGCGCATGACAGCTTCCGCAACCGCGTTGCGGCGCACCCTGGGCGTGCGGGACGCCGTGGTCGTCGGCCTCGGCGCGATGCTCGGGGCCGGCGTGTTCTCCGCCCTGGGCCCGGCCGCCCGTGCGGCCGGGCGGGGGCTGCTGCCGGGGCTGGCCGTCGCGGCCGTCGTGGCGTACTGCAACGCCATGTCCTCGGCCCGCCTGGCCGCCCGCTATCCGGCGTCGGGCGGGACGTACGTGTACGGCAGGGAGCGGCTGGGCGCGTTCTGGGGGTACCTGGCCGGCTGGGCGTTCGTGGTCGGCAAGACGGCCTCGTGCGCGGCCATGGCGCTCACCGTGGGGGCGTACGTGTGGCCGGGGCAGGCGCACGCGGTGGCGGTGGCGGCCGTGGTGGCCCTGACCGCCGTGAACTACGGCGGCATCCAGAAGTCGGCGTGGCTGACGCGGGTCATCGTGGCCGTGGTGCTGGCCGTCCTCGCCGCGGTGGTGGTCGCGTGCCTCGCCTCCGGGCGCATGGACGCCGGGCGGCTCGGCCCGGGGCCGGCGACGGGCATCGGCGGGGTGCTCCAGGCGGCGGGACTGCTGTTCTTCGCGTTCGCCGGGTACGCGCGGATCGCCACGCTCGGCGAGGAGGTGCGGGATCCGGCGCGCACCATTCCGCGCGCCGTTCCGGTGGCTCTCGGTATCACTCTGGTGGTGTACGCGGCGGTCGCGGTGGCCGTTCTCGGCGTGCTCGGCGCCGGCCGTCTGGGGCACGCGGCGGCACCGCTGGCCGACGCGGTGCGGGCGGCCGGGGTGCCGGGGCTCGTGCCGGTGGTCCGGGTGGGGGCCGCGGTGGCCGCGCTGGGGTCGCTGCTCGCGCTGATCCTCGGCGTGTCGCGGACGACGCTCGCCATGGCCCGCGACGGTCATCTCCCCCGTGTGCTGGCCGCCGTGCATCCGCGGTTCCAGGTGCCGCACCGGGCCGAGCTGGCGGTGGGCGCGGTGGTCGCCGTACTGGCCGCCACGGTGGACGTTCGCGGCGCGATCGGCTTCTCCTCGTTCGGCGTCCTGGCCTACTACGCCGTGGCCAACGCCTCGGCCTGGACGCTGAGCCCGGCCCCGCGGGCACGGGTGGTGCCGGCGGTGGGGCTGCTGGGCTGCGCCTCGCTGGCGTTCGCCCTCCCCGCGGTCTCGGTCGCCGTGGGGGCGGGCGTGCTCGCCGTGGGCGTGGTGGCCTACGGGGTGCGGCGGTGGTGGGTGGGCCGCGGTAGGCGTGGAGGCGGTCCGGAGCCCCGGCAGGGGGCGTGACCCTGCTGCCGAACCCTTGAGTCGCGCACCTCGCCTGACGGGGGCACAGGGCCTCGGGGGTCCTCAGCGGGCCGCGAACGGCTGGTCCGTGGGCACGATCTCGCGCCCCAGCGGGAACAGGGACACCGGGATCAGCTTGAAGTTGGCGACGCCGAACGGGATGCCGATGATCGTCAGGCACAGGGCGATGCCGGTGGTGATGTGGGCCAGCGTCAGCCACCATCCGGCCAGCAGCAGCCACAGGACGTTGCCGACGCACGAGGGGGCGCCCGCGTCGTGCCGCTCGACCGTGGTGTACCCGAAGGGCCACAGTGCGTAGACGCCGATACGGAAGGCGGCGATGCCGAAGGGGATGCCGATGATCGTGACGCAGAGCAGTACGCCCGCGAGCAGGTATCCGAGGAACAGCCAGAAGCCGCTCAGGATGAGCCAGATGACGTTGAGGATGATCTTCACTGTGAACGCCCTGCCATCTTCTCGAGCCGGGAGATGCGGTCCGCCATGGGCGGGTGCGTGGAGAACATCCTGGCGAGCCCTTGGCCAGCCCGGAAAGGGTTCGCGATCATCATGTGGCTCGCGGTCTCGATCCGGGGTTCGGGGGGCAGCGGGAGCTGCTGGGTGCCGAGCTCCAGCTTGCGCAGGGCACTGGCCAGGGCCAGCGGGTCGCCGGTGAGCTGGGCGCCCGAGGCGTCCGCCTCGTACTCCCTGGACCGGCTGATGGCCAACTGGATGAGGGAGGCGGCGAGCGGGCCCAGGATCATGATCAGCAGCATGCCGAGCAGGCCGGGGCCCTCGTCGTCGTCTGAGCGGCCGATGGGGATCAGCCAGGCGATGTTGACCAGGAACATGATCACCGAGGCGAGGGCGCCGGCGACCGACGAGATGAGGATGTCGCGGTTGTAGACATGGCTCAGCTCGTGGCCGATGACGCCGCGCAGTTCCCGCTCGTCGAGCAGGCGCAGGATGCCCTCCGTGCAGCACACCGCCGCGTTGCGCGGGTTGCGGCCGGTCGCGAAGGCGTTGGGCGCCTCCGTCGGTGAGATGTACAGGCGGGGCATGGGCTGTCGGGCCTGCGTGGACAGGTCGCGGACCATCCGGTACAGGGCGGGGGCCTCGAACTCGCTGACCGGGCGGGCCCGCATCGCGCGGAGCGCCAGCTTGTCGCTGTTCCAGTACGCGTACGCGTTCGTGCCCAGCGCGATCAGGACGGCCACGATCAGCCCTGTACGGCCGAAGAAGCTGCCGATGACGATGATGAGCGCGGACAGTCCCCCGAGGAGTACTGCGGTCCTTAGCCCGTTGTGCCGGCGGTGCACGGTACGCCCTCCAAGTCGTGCTGCAGGGGAACGCTTTGGTCCAGTGGACCCTCCCGCTCTGGTCAACGCCAGGCGGCCGCCGCGAGTTCCCTGGTGCGGGCGGCGGCATGCGTCGGCCGTACGGGTGACGTGGGCTTACGGCCTTCCGCGCGCGTGGGGCCACGGGTGCCCCACGCGCGCGTGGCGAGTCCTCAGAACAGTCCGGTGGCGGCGAAGCGCAGGACCAGTTGGGGTGCGCCGGAGAGCGCCACGCCGAGGACGCCGGTGAGGGCGAGGGCGGCGGTGAGGGGGGCCGGGAGCCGGTGCCGGGCGGGTGTGCCCTCAGGGGTCCGGAACAGCAGGGCCGTCCACTGGAGGTAGTAGAAGAGGGCGATCACCACGTTGACGGCCATGACGACGGCGAGCCAGCCCAGGCCCGCGTCGACGGCCGCGGAGAACACGGTGACCTTGGCGAACAGGCCGATGACGCCCGGCGGCAGCCCGGCGAGGCACAGCAGGAAGAAGGCCAGCAGCAGGGCGGTGACCGGGTTGGCGGCGTACAGGCCCCGGTAGTCGCTGAGCCGGTTGAGGGACTTCGTGCGTCCCACCACGGCGGCCACCGCGAACGCGCCGAGGTTCACGGCGGCGTACATGAGGGCGTAGGCGACGGTGGAGCCGATCGCCTTCTGCGGGTCCCTGGAGTATCCGGCGGCGGCGATCGGTACGAGGAGGTAGCCGGCCTGGCCGACGGAGGACCAGGCGAGCAGCCGTACGGCGCTGTACGCGCGCGTGGCCTGCTGGCGCAGGGCGCCGACGTTGCCGACAGTCATGGTGAGGGCGGCCAGGGCGGCGAGCGCGGGCCCCCAGGCGTCCGCGTACGACGGGAAGGCGACGACGGTGACGAGGATCAGCCCGGAGAAGCCGACGGCCTTGCCTACGACCGACAGGTAGGCGGCGATGGGCAGCGGCGCGCCCACGTAGGTGTCGGGCACCCAGAAGTGGAAGGGGACGGCGGCGGTCTTGAAGGCGAAGCCGACCAGGGTGAGGACGACGCCGGTCTGGGCGAGGGTGTGCAGCTGCCCGTCGACGTGCTGGATGCGCTGGGCGACCTGGGTGAGGTAGAGGGTGCCGGTGGAGGCGTAGACGAAGCTGATGCCCAGCAGGCTGACCGCGGTGGCGGTGACCGAGGACAGGAAGAACTTCAGGGCCGCCTCGGAGGACCGTTTGTCGCCGTGCCGGATGCCGACGAGTGCGAAGGCCGGCAGGGAGGCGACCTCCAGGGCGACGACGAGGGTGGCCAGGTCGCGGGAGGCGGGCAGCAGGGCGGCGCCGGCCGCCGAGGACAGCAGCAGGAACCAGAACTCCCCGGCCGCAATGCGCCGCCGCTCGTCGCCGAGGTTCGTCACCGACAGCAGGGCCGCCAGCAGGGCGCCGCCGAGGACGAGGAACTGGATGACGAGGGTGAAGTGGTCGGCGGTGTAGCTGCACCCGCGCGCGGGGGCGGGCAGGCAGAAGGTGCTGCGGTCGCCGTCCAGGAGCGGCAGCAGCATCAGTGTGGCGACGGCCAGGCCGGCCACGGAGACCCAGCCGAGGAGCGGCTTGCGCGCCTCGGGGAGGAAGAGGTCGGCGACGAGGACCGCGAGCGCCACGACCGCGGCGATGGTGGGCGGCGCGATCGCGAGCCAGTCGACGGACTGGACCAGCGACTGGGCCAGGGGCTGGGCCAGGGCGCTCATCGGGTGCCTCCTGCGAGGAGCTGCTGCACGGCCGGGTCGGTCAGGCCGAGCAGGGCCCGGGGCCACAGTCCGGCGAGGACGGTGAGGGTGACGAGCGGCGTCCAGGCCGCGAACTCGTAGCCGTGCACGTCGGCGAGGGTGGTCGGGGTCTGCTGCGGTACGGCGCCCATGCAGACCCGGCGGACCACGATCAGCATGTAGGCGGCCGTCAGCAGGGTGCCGAACGCGCCGATCGCCATGAAGGTGAGGAACGCGGGCCGGCTGAGGCCGGCGGCGGGGCTGAACGAGCCGAACAGGGCCAGCATCTCGCCCCAGAATCCGGCGAGGCCCGGCAGGCCGAGTGAGGCGACGGCGCCGAAGGCGAGCAGGCCGCCGAGGCGGGGGGCCTTGGCGTAGAGGGCCGCGCCCGTCCCTTCGGCCAGGGTGTCGAGGTCGGTGGTGCCGGTGCGGTCCTTCAGCGCGCCGACCAGGAAGAAGAGCAGGCCGGTGATGAGGCCGTGGGCGATGTTGGCGAACAGGGCGCCGTTGACGCCGGTCGGGGTCATGGTGGCGATGCCGAGCAGGACGAAGCCCATGTGGCCGACGGAGGAGTAGGCGATGAGCCGCTTCAGATCGCCCCTCGCGCCCTGCTTGGCCAGGGCCAGGCAGGCCAGGGACCCGTAGATGATTCCGACCACGGCGAAGGCGGCGAGGTACGGCGCGAAGGTGCGGAAGCCGTCCGGCGCCACGGGCAGCAGGATGCGGACGAACCCGTAGGTGCCCATCTTCAGCAGGACGCCGGCCAGCAGCACCGAGCCGACGGTCGGGGCGGCGGTGTGGGCGTCGGGCAGCCAGCTGTGCAGCGGCCACATCGGCGTCTTGACCGCGAGCCCGATCCCGATCGCCAGTACGGCGACGACCTGCACGGATGTGGTCAGTGACCGGCCGTTGTCAGTGGCGAGTGCCACCATGTCGAACGTGCCCGCCTTGATTCCGATCAGGAGCAGGCCGAGCAGCATGACCACGGAGCCGAGCAGCGTGAACAGGATGAACCTCCACGCGGCCCGGGTCCGGCCCTCGCCGCCCCAGCGGGCGATGAGGAAGTACATCGGGATGAGCACCGTCTCGAACGCGAGGAAGAACAGCAGCAGGTCGAGGACGGCGAAGGTCGCGAGGGTGCCGGTCTCGAGCAGGAGCAGCAGCGCGACGAACGCCTTCGGGGACGGGCCCGACGGCGGCTTGAAGTAGGAGTAGAGCGCGCAGAGGAAGGCCAGCAGCGCGGTCAGGACCAGAAGGGGGAGGGAGATGCCGTCGATGCCGAGGTGGATCCGCACGTCGAGTGCGGGGATCCAGCTGATGTCGGTCGTGGCCTGCATCTTCGACGGATGGTCGTGGTCGAAGCCGAGCGCCAGGACGACGGCGGCGATGAGGATCACGGCCGTCACGGTGACGCCGTGCCGCAGCACGGCCTGCTCGGGCGATTTCCCCTTCAGCCCGGGCGGGGCCGGGAGGAGGGCGGTGGCGGCGCCGAGGAGCGGGCCGGCGACGACGAACGCCAGAAGGAACCGCATCACGGACTCGTTGATATCGATCACGCCTGCTCACGCTCCCGTGGCGACGAGGAGGACGGCGACCGCCAGGACGACGGTGCCGGCGAGCAGCGCGCTCACATAGGTCTGCACATTGCCGGTCTGCGCCCGCCGTACGGCGGCCCCGAGCAGCCGGGGCAGGGCGGCCGCGCCGTGTACGTAGGTCTCGACGACCTCGCGGTCGAGGAACCGGACGAGACTCGCGCCGGCCTGGACCGGGCGGACGAACAGCGCCGAGTACACGGCGTCCAGGTGGAAGCCCGCGGCCGCGTGCCGGTGCAGCGGGCCGAGCAGCAGCCGTCCGGGGTCCGCCGGGTCGGGTGCCTCGGCGATGTCGCCGTAGGCGGGCCGGTGGCTGGCGATGGCCTCGGCCTCGACCAGTCCGGCGTCGCCCTCGGGGTGGGCGGCGACGGCGCCCAGCGGGACCCGGGCGGCGAGCGCGGTGGTGTGCTGCCAGGCGCCGTAGGTGAGGAGTCCGCCGACCACGGCGAGGCCGGTGCCGAGGATGGAGGTGAGGAGGGTCGGGGTCAGGTCGCGGCCGTCGAGCCAGCCGGGCAGCGAGCGGTAGGCGAGCCCGCCGAAGGCCAGGGACGGCACGGCGAGGACCCACAGCACCACGGTCATCGTCAGTGGCTGACGGCCGTGGTCGGGGGCCTCGGCGCCGCGGCCGCGGAAGGCCAGTAGCCACAGCCGGGTGGCGTAGGCGGCGGTGAGCAGGGCGGTGAGCAGGCCTGCGACGAGCACGAGCCAGCCGGCGGCGCCGGGGGCCTGGGCGGTGTGGCCGGTGGCCACGTGCTCGGCGGCGCCGAGGACGGACTCCTTGGAGAAGAAGCCGCTGAAGGGCGGGATCGCGGCGAGCGCGAGCAGGGCCACGGTCATCGTCCAGTAGGCGTCCGGGATGCGTTCGCGCAGGTGGCTCATGCGCGACATGGCGGCCAGCGAGTTGGTGCCGGCGGCGTGGATGATCACGCCGGCGGCGAGGAACAGCAGCGCCTTGAAGGCGCCGTGCGACAGGAGGTGGAAGACGGCGGCGCCGCGGTCGCCGACGGCGAGGGCGCCGGTCATATAGCCGAGCTGGCCGATCGTCGAGTAGGCGAGGACGCGCTTGATGTCGTCCTGGGCGAGGGCTGCGAGACCGGAGCCCGTCATGGTGACGGCGGCCATGACGGCGAGGACCACCATCGCGGCCCGTGAGGCCTCGAAGAGCGGGAGGAGACGGGCGACGAAGTAGACACCGGCGGCGACCATCGTCGCGGCGTGGATCAGCGCGGAGACCGGGGTGGGGCCCGCCATCGCGTCGGGGAGCCAGGTGTGCAGCGGGAACTGCGCCGACTTGCCGGCCACGCCCGCGAGCAGCAGCAGGGCGACGACCGTCGGGTGGTCGATGCCGCCGTTCGCGACGGCGCCGAGGACGCGGGGGATGTTGAACGATCCGGCGTCGGTGCCCAGGGCGAACAGGCCGATGAGGAACGGCACGTCGCCGAGCTTGGTGACCAGGAAGGCCTTCAGGGAGGCGGCGCGGGCCTCGGGGGTCTCCCAGTAGTGGCCGACCAGGAAGTAGGAGCAGATGCCCATCACTTCCCAGCCGACCAGCAGCACGATCAGGTCGCCGGAGTAGACGACCAGGAACATCGCGGAGGTGAACAGGGAGACGAGGGCGGCATAGGAGGCGTAGCGCGGGTCGTCGCGCAGGTAGCCGGTCGAGTAGATCTGCACGCAGGCCGCGACGAAGGCGACCAGGACGGCGACGAGCGCGGCGAAGCCGTCGATGTCCAGGGCGAGGTCGATGGGGACCGAGCCGGTGGGCGTCAGCTCGGTGTGGGCCTCGATGGCCCGGCCGCCGCCCTGCCGTACGGCGACCAGCGCGGCCAGTACGAGCGCGGCCAGGGTGGGCAGTACGGCGAGCGGGCGGACGAGACCGGGGGTGGTGCGGCCGAGCAGCAGTCCGGCGGCGGCGCCCAGGAACGGCAGGAGGGGGACGAGGACGGCGAGGGTGGTCGTGGTCACGCGGTGGCCTCAGCCTTCTCGGCCGCGGGGGCGTCGGTGCCGGGGCCGTCGGTGTCGTCGCCGTGGCCCTCGGCGGTGTCGCGGAGCCTGTCGATGTCGGAGGTGCCGCGGTTGCGGTACACGGCGAGCACGATCGCCAGTCCGATGCCGATCTCGGCGGCGGAGATGGCGATGGTGAACAGGGTCAGCGCCTGCCCGGAGTGCAGCGTCTCCGCGGCGGCCCGGCTGAGCCAGACGTCGAAGGCGACCAGGTTGAGGTTGACGGCGTTGAGCATCAGCTCGACTGACATCAGGACGAGGATCGCGTTGCGGCGGGCGAGGACGCCGTACAGGCCGGTGCAGAACAGGAGGGCGGAGAGTACGGCGGGATAGGCGAGGTGCATCAGCGGGCGCCTTCCTTCTCACCGGGGGTGCCGGCCGCGGGGGCGGCGCCGGGGGGCGGATCCGCCGCTGCCGCCTTGCGGGACAGGACGATCGCGCCGACCAGGGCCGCGAGGAGCAGGACGGACAGTGCCTCGAAGGGCAGGACCCAGTTCTGGAACAGGCTCTGGCCGGTGACGCGGGTGGTGCCGGCCGCCGGGCCGTCCAGGTCGATCCAGGTGGTGCGGAACGCGTCGACGACCACCCACACCAGGGCCGCCGCCGCGGCGACCGCGACGGCCAGGGCGGCCCAGCGGTTGCCGGAGTCGGCGTCAGGTGAGCGGCCGATGGGCGCCCTGGTGAGCATCAGACCGAACAGGAGGAGGACGACGACGGAGCCGACGTAGATGAGGACCTGCACCCAGGCGATGAACTCCGCGGTGAGCAGGAGGTACTCGACGGCCAGGCCGCCGAGCGCGACCACCAGCCACAGCGCGGCGTGCACGAGCTGCCGGGTGGTGACGGTGACGAGCGCGGCACCGAGGGTGACGAGGCCGACGAGGAGGAAGGCGATCTCCACGCCGGTCGGGGACAGGAAGCCGTGCTGGGCCGCGGCGAGGCTCATGACCGTTCCTCCCCCTGCTCGGCGGCCTGCTGGGCGGCGAGCTTCTCGGCGGTCTTGCGGGCCGCGGCGATCTCCTTCGACTCCTCCGCGCCCGGGTCGAGGGCGGGCGGGGCCGGGACGGTCCACATCCACTCGCGGAGCTTGTCGCGCTCGTGGGTGAGCTCGCGGATGTCGGTCTCGGCGTACTCGAACTCCGGGGACCAGAACAGGGCGTCGAAAGGGCAGACCTCGATGCAGATACCGCAGTACATGCACAGGGAGAAGTCGATGGCGAACCGGTCGAGGACGTTGCGGCTGCGCTCGCGCCCGCCGGGGGCGGCCGGCGGGACCGTCTCCTTGTGCGAGTCGATGTAGATGCACCAGTCCGGGCACTCCCGGGCGCACAGCATGCAGACCGTGCAGTTCTCCTCGAACAGCGCGATGACACCGCGCGTGCGGGGCGGCAGCTCGGGCAGGGCGTCGGGGTACTGCTCGGTGACGGTCTTTCTCGTCATCGTGCGCAGGGTGACGGCCAGGCCCTTGGCCAGGCCGCTGCCGGGAATCGGAGCCATGGCTACTGGATCACCACCTTGACGATGCCGGTGAGGGCGATCTGGGCGAGGGAGAGGGGGACGAGGAGGGTCCAGGAGAGTTTCTGGAGCTGGTCCTCGCGCAGGCGGGGGTAGGTCACGCGGAGCCAGATGACGACGAAGGCGAGGATCGCGGTCTTCAGCAGGGTCCACAGCCAGCCCAGGCCGTCGGCGCCCCACGGGCCGTGCCAGCCGCCCAGGAAGAGGACGGTGGTCAGACCGCACAGGACGATGATGCCGGCGTACTCGGCGAGCAGGAACAGCGCGAACCGCAGACCGGTGTACTCGGTGTACGCGCCGAAGATGATCTCCGAGTCGGCGACGGGCATGTCGAAGGGCGGGCGCTGCAGCTCGGCGAGGCCGGCCACGAAGAACACGATCGCGCCGACGATCTGCCACGGCAGCCACCACCAGTGGAAGGCGTGCACGATGCCCGGGAGGGAGACCGTGCCGGCCGCCATGGTGACGGAGGCCGCGGCGAGCAGCATGGGCAGCTCGTAGGCGAGGAGCTGGGCCGCCGTGCGCAGGCCGCCTAGCAGGGAGAACTTGTTCGCGCTGGCCCAGCCCGCCATCAGCGAGCCGAGCACGCCGACGCCCATCACCGCGAGGACGAAGAAGACCCCCGCGTCCAGCGCCTGTCCGACGGCCCCCTCACCCGGCCCGATGGGGATGGCGAGCAGGACGAGCAGATAGGGCAGCAGGGCCACGGCCGGGGCGAGCTGGAAGACGCGGCGGTCGGCGCCGGCCGGGACCACGTCCTCCTTCTGCGCGAACTTCACACCGTCGGCGATGAGCTGGGCCCAGCCGTGGAAGCCGCCCGCGTACATCGGGCCGAGGCGGCCCTGCATGTGGGCCATCACCTTGTGCTCGGTCTGGCCCACGATCAGGGGGAAGGTGAGGAAGACGACGAACACGACCAGGAGTCGCAGGACGACGTCCAGCGCATCGTTCACCGCGGGCCTCCTGTGGGGTCGTCGGGGGTGGGGGGTTCTTCGGGGCTGGAGTTGTCGGGGGCTGGGGGGACTATGGGGCTCTGGGGCTCGTGAGCGTCCTGGGGGCGCTGAGTCGGCGGGGCTTCGGGAGCGTCCTGGGGTTCCTGAGGTCGCTCGGTCCCCGTGGCCGACTCGGCTTCCCGGCCTCGCTCGGTCTCCGTGGCCGACTCGGCTTCCCGGGCTCGCTCTGCCTTTGTGGCCGGCTCGGCTTCCCGGGCTCGCTCTGCCTTTGTGGCTCGCTCGGTTTCTTGGGCGGGCTCGGCCGTCTGAGCCTGGTCGGCCTCCTGGGCTCGCTCGGCCCGCTGGGACTGCTCGGCCGCCGACACCCGCTCGGCTTCCCGGCCTGGCTCAGCCTCCGGAGCCTGTGTCTCCCGGGCTCGCTCGGCCGTCGAGGCTCGCTCGGCTTCCCGGGCCGGCTCGGCCTTCGAGGCCTGCGCCTCCTCGGCTCGCTCAGCCTTCAGGGCCTGCTCAGCCTCAGGAGCCTGCGCCTCCCGGGTTTGCTCAGCCTCCGGGCTCACCTCGGCCTCCGCTGCTTCCTGAGCCCGCTCCGGTTCCCGGGCGGCCTCGGGCCGCTCGTCGAAGGCCGGGCGCGCATGGTGCCACGGGGCGTCCGAGCTGCGCGGGGCCGCACCTCGGCGGGCGGAGCCGCCCGGCTCCACCGGCCCGGTCGGCTCCACCGATTCGGCCGGTCCGGCCGGCTCCGCCGGTGCCGGGGTCCGCTGTGAGGCCGAGCCTGCCGAGGCGCTGCGCGCACGGCGCGGCCGGGCCGGTGCCGGCCCCGGCTCGTGCGCCACCGAGGCCTCCGCGGCCGGCCCCTCCGGCGCCGTCTGCCCGGCGTCTCCCTCGGACGCGGCCTGCTTGCGCACCGCCGCGTCCTCGGCAGGCGCCGCCGACTGGCTCACCGAGCCTTCGCTCGCGCTCCTCGTCCGACGCGGCCGCGCCCCGGCACCGGCGGTTCCCGTGGCACCGCCGACTCCAGCGGCTCCGGGAACTCCCCCGGCTCCAGCAGCCCCACCAGCCCCACCAGCAGCCTCGCCGGCCTGGCTGGCGGAGCCCTCCGACGCCGTGCGGGCCCGCCGTACCGGGCGCTCGCCCGCCGCGCGCCCCGCGCCCCGGGCCGGGCGCGCCGGGGCGGGAGGGAGCTGGCCCTTCAGCGGGCCCCACTCGTTCGGGTCGGGGACGCCCGGCGGCAGCATCTGGCGGCGCTTGGGGCCACCGTGGTCGGACTCCCCGGGCTCCTTGGCGCCCGGCCAGGCCTTGGCCACCCGGGCGGCGAGGACGAAGTCCTTGCGCAGGGGGTGCCCCTCGAAGGTCTCCGGGAGGAGCAGGTGCTCCAGACCCGGGTGGCCCTCGAAGACGACCCCGAACATCTCGTGCGTCTCGCGCTCGTGCCAGGCCGCGCCCGCGTAGACGCCGACGGCGGACGGCAGTTCCGGCGCCTCGTGCGGCACGGTCGTGCGGACCAGGAGACGGCGGACCGGGTGGAGGGCCACGACATGGGCCGAGACGCGGAAGCCCGTCCCCGGTTCGTCGACCGCGCTCAGCCAGTCGAAGTAGGTGCACCGGAGGGTGGTGCGGGCCGTCTCCAGGGCGGTGAGCCAGGAGGACGGCGGTACGTCCACCGTCAGGACCTCGTACGACTCCTCGGCCGTGGCGTCGGGGCCGAAGAGTTCCCCGGCGGGTGCGGGCAGCCAGCCGGCCGTGGTCATCACGCGTCCCCTTCCCGGGCGGGCGCCGGGGGCTTCACCAGGTCGCTGCTCAGCGCGGCCGCGGACGGGCGGGCGGTCCCGTACCGGTGTCCGAGCGACTCGGCGGCGATCTTCTCCTGGAGCTTGAGGATGCCCTGGAGCAGCGCCTCGGGGCGCGGCGGGCAGCCCGGTACGTACACGTCGACCGGGATGATCTGGTCGACGCCCTTGGTGACGGAGTACGAGTCCCAGTAGGGGCCGCCGCAGTTGGAGCAGGCGCCGAAGGAGATGACGTACTTCGGCTCCGGCATCTGCTCGTACAGGCGCTTCACGGCCGGCGCCATCTTGTCCGTCACCGTTCCCGAGACGACCATCAGGTCGGCCTGGCGGGGGCCCGGCGCGAAGGGGATGACGCCGAGGCGGATGAAGTCGTGGCGGGCCATCGACGCGGCGATGAACTCGATCGCGCAGCAGGCGAGGCCGAAGTTGAACACCCACAGCGAATAGCGGCGGCCCCAGTTCAGGACCACCTTCATCGGCTCGGGGGCGAGCCGGGCGAGGGCGCCCAGCCGCTTGGGCTCCGGAAGCAGGACGGGCTCCGCGGCGGACGGGTTCTCCGTGGCGGACGGGTTCACGTCCATGCCAGCACCCCCTTCTTGTAGGCGTACAGCAGGCCCACGGCGAGGAAGCCGAGGAAGATGAACATCTCCACGAGGGTGGCCGCGCCGTAGCCGGGGGCGGCGAAGACCGTCGCCCACGGGAACAGGAAGATCGAGTCGACCGCGAAGACCACGTAGAGGAAGGCGTAGACGTAGTAGCGGACCTGGGTGTGGGCCCAGCCCTCGCCGACGGGGTCGACGCCGCACTCGTAGGTGAGCAGTTTTTCCGGGGTGGGCACCACCGGGCGCAGCAGCCGCCCGGCGCCGAAGGCGACCGCGACGAAGAGCACGCCGACGAGCGCGAGCAGTCCCACGACAGAGTAGGACCGGAAGTAGCCGGCCGCGACGTCCGCCGCGGCGACCGTCGAGTACCCCAACGTCTCCCGCACCGTCCGCCTCGCTCCCTGACCTAGTGACCTTGGTGAACCCGGTGCAGTGAACCCCTGTGCTGCGACCTGATTCGAGGATCTGTACGCACGGGAGTCTAGGCCCTGATAAAGACACGGTAAGCAGCCCGTCACGGCGTGAGACACGGGGACCGGGCGAGGGGTGGGGTTTTCCCCAGGGAACGGGGGCGGTGGACCGCATGGCACAAGGGGCGCCGGGCACGGCAGGCTGGCCCGCATGACCGCTTCCGCCTCCGCCGCCGGCCGGACCGAAGGCTCCGGCCGCCTTCCTTCCGACCGTCTTCCTTCCGACCGCCTGCCGCCCGTCCGTATGGCCCTCGACGCGCGCACCTGGAAGGAGATCGCGCATCTCCTGCTGAACCTGCCGGTGGCGCTGTTCGGCTTCACGTACGTGTTCACGGTGGTGCTCGTCAGCGGGGTCCTCACCCTCACGGTGATCGGCCTGCCGCTGCTCGCCGTCTGTCTGCTGGGCGCCCGGCAGCTCGGCAAGCTGGAGCGGAGCCGGTCCCGGGCGCTGCTCGGGGTGCGGGTGGACGAGCCGTCACCGCTGCCGCTCGGCCGGAGCGGGGGGATGTTCCAGCGGCTGTGGCTGGCGCTGAAGGACCCGGTGGGCTGGCGGACGCTGCTGTACGACCTCATCCGGCTGCCCTGGGGCATCCTCACCTTCTGCACCGTGCTGACCTCGCTGTTCGTGTTGTGGCCGGTGCTGCCGTTCATCACGCGGGGGCTGTCCAACGTGGACCGGGCGATGGTGCGGGGACTGCTGTCGCCCTCCGACGAGCTGGAGCGGCGGATCGCCGAGCTGGAGTCGGACCGGGGGGTCGTGGTCGACACGGCCGCCGCCGACCTGCGCCGCATCGAACGGGACCTGCACGACGGGGCGCAGGCCCGGCTGGTGAACCTCGCCATGGGCCTGGGGCTGGCGAAGGAGAAGCTGCTGGAGGATCCCGACTCGGCCGCCGCGATGGTGGACGAGGCGCACGGCGAGGTGAAGCTCGCGCTGCAGGAGCTGCGCGACCTGGCGCGGGGCATCCACCCCGCGGTGCTGACCGACCGCGGCCTGGACGCGGCCCTGTCCGCCGTCGCCTCCCGCTGCACGGTGCCGGTGAAGGTGACGGCGGACCTGCCGGCCCGGCCCGCCGCGGCCATCGAGGGCATCGCCTACTTCACCGTCTCCGAGCTGCTGCAGAACATCAGCAAGCACAGCCGGGCACGCTCCGCCTCGATCGACGTCTGGCGGACCGAGGACCGGCTGCTGGTCCAGGTCCGGGACGACGGGGTCGGCGGTGCCCGGCTGGAGAGCGGCAGCGGCATGCGGGGGCTGGCCGATCGGCTGGGCGCGGTGGACGGCCTGTTCGTGGTCGACTCCCCCGTCGGCGGCCCGACGGTGATCACGGCGGAGCTGCCCTGGCGGGACCGCAGGGAATAGCCGCCCCGCCCGCGCCGTCCCCCACTCCAGCGGCGCCACCTCACCCGCGGCAACCCGCCCCACCCCGGCCGCGCCACCCCGCGCCGTCCCCCACCCCAGGGGCGCCACCCCACCCGCGGCAACCCGCCCCACCCCGGCCCCGGCCCTCCGCCCCGGCGCCACCTCACCGGGTTCCGCCGGCCCGCGCGGGGTGGGGAAAACCCCCGGACCGAGACGCCGACGGCCTCCATGGTTCCCGGGGCCGCGGCCCGCCACGCTGGACACACGGTCGCGGCAGCGCCGCCAGGACGAGGAGAACGGACGACACCGATGGCCACGGAGTACGGACAGGGGTACGGGCGGGAACATGGGCACCCCGCCGGATCCGGCTTCCCCGCCAACGACGGGGAGCGGCGCCACCGGCTGCCCGCAGCCCTGCGGGCGCCCGTCGAGGCGCGGAGTCTGCGCGAGTTCGGCTATGTGCTGCTGAGCCTGCCGATCGCGATCGTGCTGTTCTGCTGGGCGGTCACGATGGTGTCGCTCGGCGCGGGACTGCTCATCACCTTCCTCGGGGTCCCGGTGCTGGCGGCGGCCCTCGCCGGCTGCCGGGGCTTCGGCGTACTGGAGCGCACGCGCGCGCGTGCGCTGCTGCGCCTGGAGGTGGCCGACCCTGAGCCGCTGCGGGCGGCCAAGCCGGGGGTGTTCGCGTGGATGGGCGCGGTGCTGAAGAGCGGCGCGTCGTGGCGTCATCTGCTGTACGCGCTGCTGCAGTTCCCCTGGGCGGTGTTCTCGTTCGTCGTGGTGCTGAACTTCTGGACGATCGGCTGGGCGCTGCTGACGTATCCGCTGTGGTTCTGGGTGTTCCCGATGTACGCGGGTCAGGGCGGTCTGCAGCTGTACGGCGACGCCCACCACAGCGTCTACCTCGACAACGCCTTCGAGATCACCGTGACGGCGCTGGTGGGTCTGGTGTTCACGCTGGCCACGCCGTGGATCGTGCGGGGTCTGGTGACGGTGGACGGGCTGCTGGTGCGCGGGCTGCTGGGGCCGTCGCGGCTGTCGGCGCGGGTGGTGGAGCTGGAGTCGGACCGGGGCGTCGTGGTGGACACGGCCGCCGCCGACCTGCGCCGCATCGAGCGGGACCTGCACGACGGGGCGCAGGCCCGGCTGGTCAGCCTGGCCATGGATCTGGGGCTGGCGAAGGAGAAGCTGCGGGAGGACCCGCGGGAGGCGGCCCGGATGGTGGAGGACGCGCACGGCGAGGTGAAGACGGCCCTGCAGGAGCTGCGCGACCTGGCGCGGGGCATCCACCCGGCGGTGCTGACCGACCGCGGTCTGGACGCGGCCCTGTCGGCCGTCGCCTCCCGCTGCGCGGTCCCGGTGCGGGTGGAGGTCGATCTGCCGTCCCGGCCCGCCCCCGCGATCGAGGGCATCGCCTACTTCACCGTCTCCGAGCTGCTGCAGAACATCAGCAAGCACAGCCGGGCACGCTCCGCCTCGGTCGACGTCTGGCGGGCCGAGGACCGGCTGCTCGTGCAGGTGATGGACGACGGGGTCGGCGGCGCCGACGCCACCCGGGGCTCGGGGCTGGCCGGACTGGCCGGCCGGCTGGACGCGGTGGACGGCGTCCTGGTCGTGGACTCGCCGGCGGGCGGCCCCACGCGGGTGATCGCCGAGCTGCCCTGGCGCGGCTGAGCGCACGCGGCCGGGCGCCGGGCCGCGCCGGCAAGGACGCGTCCGGGCCAGCCGGGAACGCCCGGCCCGGCGGCCGGGCGGGAACGCCAACCGCACGGTTGTTTCCCCCGGTCCTGGGCGCGCCGCCCCGAATGCTGGAATGCTTGACCCCCGTACGAGACGCCGTCGGAAGGTCGGGCTGTGGGGGGCCGGGAGATCGTGGAGAACAGGGTACGGGTGGTCATCGCCGAGGACTCGGTGCTGCTCAGAGAGGGCCTGACCCGGTTGCTGACCGACCGCGGGCACGACGTCGTGGCCGGCGTCGGGGACGCGGAGGCGCTGCTCAAGACCATCGCCGACCTGGACGCGCAGGGTGAGCTGCCCGATGTGGTGGTGGCGGACGTGCGGATGCCGCCGACCCACACCGACGAGGGGGTGCGGGCGGCCGTGCGGCTGCGCAGGACGCACCCGGGGCTCGGGGTGCTGGTGCTGTCGCAGTACGTCGAGGAGCGGTACGCCACCGAACTGCTGGCCGGTTCCAGCCGGGGCGTGGGCTATCTGCTCAAGGACCGGGTCGCCGAGGTGCGGGAGTTCGTCGACGCGGTGGTGCGGGTCGCCGGGGGCGGTACGGCGCTGGACCCGGAGGTGGTCGCGCAGTTGCTCGGGCGCAGCCGCAAGCAGGACGTGCTGGCGGGGCTCACCCCGCGGGAGCGCGAGGTGCTGGGGCTGATGGCGGAGGGCCGGACGAACTCTGCGGTCGCCCGGCAGCTCGTGGTCAGCGACGGGGCCGTGGAGAAGCACGTCAGCAACATCTTCCTGAAGCTCGGCCTGTCCCCGAGCGACGGCGACCACCGGCGTGTTCTGGCCGTTCTGACCTATCTCAACTCGTGACGGACCGACACTCGTCAGCAGGGTGTCAGGGCGTCGGGCTTCTGTGGACACGGGTACCCGGGTGGCGGAAGGCCGGAGGAAGGAATCGTGGAAGAGGCACAGGCGCGGCGAGCCGGTCGACAGGGGCTCCGGCGGCGCGAGGAACCATGAGAATCCAGCGCGACGGGGCGTCTCGAAACGCCGTCCATCATGCGGATGGCCGCCGGAGGGCGACCCTGAGCGACGTAGGGTTGATTCTGGGATGGTCCGTGGGACGACCATTCCCGGACAGCCGCCTCGAAGGAGGTCCAGTTCAGTGACCAGCCAGGTCAGCAGCCCAGCGGAGCAGGCCGACGCGACCGTCGTGGGAGAGCAGCGCAAACCGGGCGGAGCGAAGGACGTGCGGCGCCTGGACCGGGTGATCATCCGGTTCGCGGGGGACTCGGGTGACGGCATGCAGCTCACCGGTGACCGCTTCACCTCGGAGACCGCGTCCTTCGGCAACGACCTCTCCACCCTCCCCAACTTCCCCGCCGAGATCCGCGCCCCCGCGGGCACCCTGCCCGGCGTCTCCTCCTTCCAGCTCCACTTCGCAGACCACGACATCCTCACTCCGGGCGACGCGCCGAACGTGCTGGTCGCGATGAACCCGGCCGCCCTGAAGGCCAACATCGGCGACCTGCCGCGCGGCGCCGAGATCATCGTCAACACGGACGAGTTCACCAAGCGCGCCCTGCAGAAGGTCGGCTACGCCGCCTCCCCGCTGGAGGACGGCTCGCTCGACGGCTACCACCTGCACCCGGTGCCGCTGACGACGCTCACGGTCGAGGCGCTCAAGGAGTTCGACCTCTCCCGCAAGGAGGCCGAGCGCAGCAAGAACATGTTCGCCCTGGGCCTGCTGTCCTGGATGTACCACCGGCCGACGGAGGGCACCGAGAAGTTCCTGAACAGCAAGTTCGCGAAGAAGCCGGAGATCGCGGCCGCGAACATCGCCGCCTTCCGGGCGGGCTGGAACTTCGGCGAGACCACCGAGGACTTTGCGGTCTCCTACGAGGTCGCCCCGGCCACCAAGGCCTTCCCGGTCGGCACCTACCGCAACATCTCCGGGAACCTCGCCCTGGCCTACGGTCTGGTCGCCGCCTCCCAGCAGGCGGACCTGCCGCTGTTCCTGGGCTCGTACCCGATCACCCCCGCCTCGGACATCCTGCACGAGCTGAGCAGGCACAAGAACTTCGGTGTGCGGACGTTCCAGGCCGAGGACGAGATCGCGGGCATCGGCGCGGCGCTGGGCGCGGCCTTCGGCGGCTCGCTGGCGGTGACGACCACGTCCGGTCCCGGGGTCGCCCTCAAGAGCGAGACCATCGGCCTCGCGGTGTCGCTGGAACTGCCGCTGCTGGTGGTCGACATCCAGCGCGGCGGCCCGTCGACCGGCCTGCCGACCAAGACCGAGCAGGCGGACCTGCTCCAGGCGATGTACGGCCGCAACGGCGAGGCACCGGTTCCGGTGGTCGCGCCGAAGACCCCCGCGGACTGCTTCGACGCGGCCCTGGAGGCGGCCCGGATCGCGCTCATCTACCGCACTCCGGTGATCCTGCTCTCCGACGGCTACCTCGCCAACGGCTCCGAGCCATGGCGCATCCCGGACCTGGACGAACTGCCCGACCTCCGGGTCCGGTTCGCCACCGGCCCGAACCACACCCTGGACGACGGCACCGAGGTGTTCTGGCCGTACAAGCGCGACCCGCGGACCCTCGCCCGGCCGTGGGCGGTCCCGGGCACACCGGGCCTGGAGCACCGCATCGGCGGCATCGAGAAGCAGGACGGCACGGGCAACATCTCCTACGACCCGGCCAACCACGACTTCATGGTCCGCACCCGCCAGGCCAAGATCGACGGCATCGACGTCCCGGACGTCGAGGTCGACGACCCGGACGGCGCGCGCACCCTGGTCCTCGGCTGGGGTTCCACCTACGGGCCCATCACGGCGGCGGTACGAAGACTGCGCGCCGCCGGCGAGGCCGTCGCCCAGGCCCACCTGCGCCATCTGAACCCCTTCCCGCGCAACCTGGGCGAGGTGCTCGAGCGGTACGGCAAGGTGGTGATCCCCGAGATGAACCTCGGGCAGCTCGCCACACTGATCCGGGCGAAGTACCTGGTCGACGCCCGCTCGTACAACCAGGTCAACGGCATGCCGTTCAAGGCGGAACAGCTCGCCACCGCGCTGAAGGAGGCCATCGATGACTGACGCCACCAACGGGCTGCTGCAGTTGGTCCCCAAGGCCGAGGCGAAGCAGTCGATGAAGGACTTCAAGTCCGACCAGGAGGTGCGATGGTGCCCGGGCTGCGGTGACTACGCGATCCTGGCGGCGGTGCAGGGCTTCATGCCCGAGCTGGGGCTGGCCAGGGAGAACATCGTCTTCGTCTCCGGCATCGGCTGCTCCTCCCGCTTCCCGTACTACATGAACACCTACGGGATGCACTCCATCCACGGCCGCGCGCCCGCGATCGCCACCGGTCTCGCCGCCTCCCGCCGCGACCTGAGCGTGTGGGTGGTCACCGGTGACGGCGACGCCCTCTCCATCGGCGGCAACCACCTCATCCACGCGCTGCGCCGCAACGTCAACCTGAAGATCCTGCTGTTCAACAACCGGATCTACGGCCTGACCAAGGGCCAGTACAGCCCGACCTCCGAGGTCGGCAAGATCACCAAGTCGACGCCGATGGGCTCCCTGGACGCGCCCTTCAACCCGGTCTCCCTGGCGATCGGCGCGGAGGCGTCCTTCGTCGCCCGGACCATCGACTCCGACCGCAAGCACCTCACCGAGGTGCTGCGCGCGGCCGCCGACCACCCGGGCACGGCGCTGATCGAGATCTACCAGAACTGCAACATCTTCAACGACGGCGCCTTCGACGCCCTGAAGGACCGGCAGCGGGCCGAGGAGGCGCTGATCCGCCTGGACCACGGGCAGCAGATCCGCTTCGGGGCCGACGGTGCGCGCGGTGTCGTACGCGACCGGCGGACCGGCGATCTGAAGGTGGTGACGGTGACCGCGGAGAACGAGGCGGACGTCCTGGTGCACGACGCGCACTCCACGTCCCCCACCACCGCCTTCGCCCTGTCCCGGCTCGCCGACCCGGACACCCTGCACCACACCCCGATCGGCGTGTTCCGCTCGGTCGAGCGGCCGGTCTACGACACCGAGATGGCCGACCAGCTCGACTCGGCGATCGAGCAGCACGGCAAGGGCGACCTGGGCGCGCTGCTGGCCGGCGGGGACACCTGGACGGTCGTCGGCTGACGAGCGGCCCGCTCACCGACCAGGGCGGACATGGCCTAGGAGGCCCGGGACTTCAGTTCCCGGGCCTCGTCGTACGCCAGCCTGGCCTGCTCCACCTCGTCCATGCGCTCGTGCGTCCACCGGGCGAGGGACCGTACCTGCCGCGCCGCCTCCTCGCCGAGACCGGTGAGCGAGTAGTCGACCCGGGGCGGGATCACCGGCTTGGCGTCCCGGTGGACCAGGCCGTCGCGCTCCAGGGTCTGCAGGGTCTGGGTCAGCATCTTCTCGCTGACCCCCCGGCCGCCGTACCGCCCGATCGCCCGGCGCAGCTCGCTGAAGCGGTACGGCCGCTCCAGCAGCTCGATCAGCACGAGGACGCCCCAACGGCTGGTGAGGTGCTCCAGGACGAGGCGGTACGGGCACTGGGCCTCGGCTTCCGCGGTGGTCATCCGGTCACTTACTGCCATGCCAGTACCTTACTTCAAAGTGGGTACTTTCGCTTGGTTAGCGCCTCTCCTAGGGTTAGTGGCAGACATACGGAGTCACCGACGGACGCACCCACAAGGAGACCGCGCATCATGAGCATCGTCGTCACCGGAGCCACCGGACACCTCGGCCGCCACGTCGTGGAGCAGCTGCTGGAGAAGGTCCCGGCCGGAGAGATCACCGCCGTCGTGCGCGACGAGGCGAAGGCCGCCGGCCTCGCCGCCCGCGGCGTCCGGCTCGCCGTGGCCGACTACAACGCACCCGAGACCTTCGACGGTCTGTTCCGGGCCGGCGACAGGGTCCTGCTGATCTCCGGCAACGAGTTCGACAAGGGCCGGGTCCAGCAGCACCAGGTCGTCATCGACGCGGCCAAGGCCGCCGGTGTCGCACTGCTGGCGTACACCAGCGCCCCGGGCACCCTCACGGCCGCGCTCGCCGACGACCACCGCGCCACCGAGGCGGCGCTGCTCGCCTCCGGCCTGCCCTACAGCCTGCTGCGCAACGGCTGGTACCACGAGAACTACACCGAGAACCTCGCCCCGGTGCTGGAGCACGGCGCGGTCGTCCAGGCCGCCGGCGACGGCCGGGTCTCCTCGGCCTCCCGCGCCGACTACGCGGCCGCCGCGGTCGCGGTGCTCACCGGCGAGGGCCACGAGAACTCGACGTACGAGCTGGGCGGCGACGAGGCGTGGAGCTTCGCCGAGTACGCGGCCGAGCTGAGCCGGCGGACCGGCCGGGAGATCGCCTACACCCCGGTACCGGTCGAGACGCTCGAGTCCATCCTGGCGGGCGCCGGGCTGCCCGGGCCGCTGACCGCGGTGCTGGCCGGCGTGGACGCCTCGATCGAGAAGGGCGAACTGGTCGTCTCCACCGGCGACCTCTCCCGCCTGACGGGCCGTCCGACCACCCCGCTCGCCGAGGCCGTCGCCGCCGCCCTCAAGGGCTGAACCCGCCGCTCGGAACCCCTGGGCGGCCCACGGCCCCGTCTGTCATGACCGTATAGCGATACGGGCATGACAGATGGGGCCGCTCGGCGCTACCTTCTTCCTCGCACACATGGCTGAGGCGAGAAGGAGGGGCCCATGGCCGGGACGTCCACAGGAGAGCACCGGACAGGCCTGGTGAACGGTTTCGCCGCGTACGGGATGTGGGGCCTGGTCCCGCTGTTCTGGCCGCTGCTGAAGCCCGCCGGAGCCATGGAGATCCTGGCCCACCGCATGGCGTGGTCCCTCGTCTTCGTCGCCGTCGCCCTGCTCTTCGTACGCCGCTGGTCCTGGGCCGGGGAGCTGCTGCGGCAGCCGCGGCGGCTGGCGCTCGTCGTGGTGGCCGCCGCCGTCATCACCGTGAACTGGGGCGTCTACATATGGGCCGTGAACTCCGGCCATGTGGTCGAGGCGTCCCTCGGGTACTTCATCAACCCGCTGGTGACCATCGCGATGGGCGTGCTGCTCCTCAAGGAGCGGCTGCGGCGCGCGCAGTGGGCCGCGGTCGGGGTCGGCTTCGCCGCCGTCGCCGTCCTGACCGTCGGCTACGGCCGCCCGCCGTGGATCTCGCTCTGCCTGGCGTTCTCGTTCGCCACCTACGGGCTGGTGAAGAAGAAGGTCGCCCTCGGCGGCGTCGAGTCGCTGGCCGCCGAGACCACGGTCCAGTTCGTGCCCGCCCTCGGCTATCTGATCTGGCTCGGCGTGCACGGCGGATCCACCTTCACCACCGGCGGCACCGGCCACTCCCTCCTGCTCGCCTCGACCGGAGTCGTCACGGCGCTGCCGCTGGTCTGCTTCGGCGCGGCGGCGATCCGGGTGCCGCTGTCCACCTTGGGACTGCTGCAGTACCTGGCCCCGGTCTTCCAGTTCCTGCTCGGCATCCTCTACTTCCACGAGGCGATGCCGCCGGAGCGCTGGGCCGGATTCGCCCTGGTGTGGCTGGCGCTGACCCTGCTCACCTGGGACGCCCTGCGCGCCACCCGGAAGCCCCGGGTGGTCGCGGTGTCGCCGCTCGTCGAGGCCGCCGACCCCGCTCAGGTGGACGTCCGCCGGGTCGGTTGACGCCGGTCGCCGGTGCGGGCCCGCGCGGGGCGCTATAAGTGGTGAGCATGTCCACAGACACGCCCGCATCCGCGTCCGCTCCGGCCCCGCTGCGCTGGAAACTCGTCATCGACGCCGCAGACCCGCACACCCAGGCGGACTTCTGGGCCGCCGCGCTGCACTACGAAGCCGAGGACAACAGCGCGCTCATCGAACGGCTGCTGTCCCTCGGCCGACTGCCCGGCCAGGCCACCGTCGAGTACCACGGCCGCCCCGCCTTCCGGGACCTGATCGCCGTACGGCACCCTGAGGACCCCTACGACCCGGACACCGGCATCGGGCTGGGCCGGCGGCTGCTCTTCCAGCGCGTCCCGGAGGCGAAGACGGTCAAGAACCGGCTGCACATCGATGTGCACGCCGGTGCCGGGCGCCGCGCGGACGAGGTGGCCCGGCTGGAGTCCCTGGGCGCGCGGGTGCTGCGCGAGGTGAAGGAGCACGCCGGCGAGTGGGTGCTGATGGCCGACCCGGAGGACAACGAGTTCTGCGTCGCGTAGGCCGTCGGCGGTGCGAGCCGCGCCGGCCTGCTACGCCCGCGCAGCCCCGGCCGCGCGGTCGGTCAGGCGGACCATGCGCGAGCGTGCCGACTCCAGGGGCTCCGGGTCGCCGGCCGCGGGGCCGGGCTCCGCGGTGAGGTCCGTCCACAGGCCGAGGAGGTCGCGGCCCAGCCGCAGCCCCTCCTCCGGGTCGCGCACCGCGCGCCAGGCGGTGGCAGCGCTGCGCACGTTGCCGTAGGCCGCCTCCGCGTCGCACGCCTGCCGGCGCAGCCGGGCGAGGTCCAGGGAGAGGTGGAAGGAACGCACCGGGTCGCCCGCGAGGTAGGCGATGTAGGCGGTCAGTTCCCCCAGGTGCAGCACCTCGGGGTGGCGGGGGCCCAGGACCGCGGAGGCCTTGGCGACCGTGCGGTCGGCGAGTTCGGCCGCCGCCTCGATACGGCCGTCCCGGACGGCCTCGTTGATCCGCGCCATCGGCTCGGTGAGCAGTTCGGCGCCTTCCGCGGTCTCGGTCACGGGCGTGTCCCCGAGGACTTCCTCGGCCACGGCGTCGAAGCCGCGGGCGGGGGTGGGAGTCGGGGACGAGGCCGGGGCGGGCTCGGGGTCGTGCAGGGGTGCGTCCGGGAAGGACGCGGGTGCCGCGGGGGTCGCGCGGACGGGCCGTGAGGTGACCGGCTCGGGGTGCGGCGCGGGTGCGACGGGGGATTCCCCGGCACGCGGCGCGGGTATCGGGCCGACCGGCTCGGGGTGCTCCGTGGGCGCTGGGCTCATGATGTGGGGCCCGTACACGGGGACGGGAACCGGCGTCCGGGTTCCCGCGGCGGTCCGGGCGCCGGGTACGGCGCCCATGACCGGCGGCGGCCCGAACCGCCCCTGCGGCTCCCGCGCCGGGCCGGGGCCCACCGTGACCGGCCCGGACGCCGTCGCACCGGGCGTCACCGCACCCGATCCGTCCGTCCCGGCCTCCGGGGCGACCCGCACCGGGTCCCCGGCCACCCGGCTGGAGCCGTCCGCCGAGACCTCCAGGGGGACCACGCAGCCCGCGCGGTCGTCGTGGATCGTGGCGCGTATCGGGGTCCCCAGGCTGATGGCGAGGCGCTGGAGATGGTTCAGCACGGCCTGCTGGATCTCCTCGCCCGGCGCCGCGACGACCGCCGTCCCGCCCACCGAGGCACTGCCCGTGCCGGACACCCGGACGGCCACCACCGCGGGGTGTGCCGCGGGCTGCTGTGCCCGCTTCTTCTCGAAGCTGAGTCGAGACATCGGTTTCCCTCACTCCCCCGGCGCCACGATCCGGTCCGTACGCGTCCTGCCGACCAGTGTGTCCGTTCCAGCCCGGCTCCCGCGTCACCACGACGTCACAGCCTCGCACCAGCCGCCGCCCGAAGCCTCCGGGGCCGGCCCTTGAAACAGACTGCTTGCGTGTGCATAAAATGCACACGCCCTTATTCGCGGTGCGACATCGACCATTACGGGGGACCTATGAGCCGCCGCTTTCTCTTCGTCCTGGGCAGTGCCCGGCCCGACGGCAACACCGAGCTGCTGGCCCGCGCGGCCGCCGAGCAGCTCCCCGCTGACGTCGAGCAGCGCTGGATCCGTCTCATCGACCACCCGCTGCCCGACTTCACGGACCTGCGGCACGACACCGACCACGTCCGGCCGGCCGCGGACACCCCGGCCGGCCTGCTGCTGGACGCCACCCTGGCGGCCACGGACCTGGTGATCGCCTCCCCGCTGTACTGGTACTCGGTCTCCGGCCACACCAAGCGGTACCTGGACCACTGGTCGGCCTGGCTGCGCACTCCGGGCCTCGACTTCAAGGCGACGATGGCCGGGCGCACCCTGTGGGGTGTCTCGGCCCGGGCGGACCGGGAACCGTCGGTCGCCGACCCGCTCGCCGGCACGCTCAACAACTCGGCGGCCTATCTGGGGATGCGCTTCGGCGGTGTGCTGCTCGGCAACGGCAGCGCGCCCGGTGACGTGGCCAGGGACACCGACGCGCTCACGCGCGCGAAGACGTTCTTCGCCGGGGAGGCGCCTCTCGCCCGCTTCCCGTACCAGGAGGCCTGAGCGGGTCTAGGCGCTGATGTCCTTCGTCGTGAACCGCGCCCAGGCCGCCGAGCCGAACACGGCCGCGTACAGCGCCTGGAGGGCGAGGTTCTTCACCAGGTCGTCCCAGTAGACGGGGTCGCGCATCAGGTCGGCGAAGGACAGCCAGTAGTGCGGGAAGAAGTACGGCCGCAGCGCGTGCAACTGGGGTATCTGGTCGAGGATCTGAACGGTGATGAGCAGGCCCACGGTGGTCGCCATCGCGGCGATACCGCTGTTGGTCAGGGTGGACACGAACAGGCCGAGCGCCGCGACACCGACCAGTGAGGCGGCGACGGCCAGCGCGATCAGCAGCGCCCTGCCGAGGCCCTGGGTGAAGGTGATGCTGGTGCCGGAGATGGTGGTGAGGTCGCCTAGCGGGAACAGCAGCGCGCCGGTGGCCAGCGCGGACACGGCCACGACCAGGGTGGCCAGCAGACAGAAGGCCATGACCGTCGCGTACTTCGTGAGCAGCAGCCGGGTGCGGCCGGCCGGGGCGACCAGCAGATAGCGCAGGGTCCCGGCACCGGCCTCGCCGGCGATCGAGTCGCCCGCGACGACGCCGACCGCCATCGGCAGGAAGAACGGCAGGGTCGCGGCCAGCGCCGTGAACACCAGGAACAGGCCGTTGTTGGTGATCTGGGCCATGAACGCCGGCCCCTCGCCACCGCCGCCGTCCGCCCCCGGTCCGCCCCGCGTCTCGATCCGCACCGCGATCCCGACCAGCACCGGCACCGCCGCCAGCACCGCGAGCAGCGCGAGCGTGCGCCAGCGGCGCAGCGTGGTGACCAGCTCGCTGCGCAGCAGTCCGAAGGTCCACAGCGGACCCGGCCTGCGCCCGGCCGGCGCCCCGAGTGGCTCAGCCCGCGACATCGAAGCCCTCCCCGGTCAGCGCCACGAACGCGTCCTCGAGCGAGGCCCGTTCGAGGGTGAAGCCCCGTACCCGGACGCCCGCCGAGACCAGGGCCGCGTTCACCTCCGCGAGGTCCCGCTCGGGCGGCTCGCCGGTCACCCGGTCGCCGTCGGCGACGACGTCCGCGACGCCCTGCTCCTTCAGCACCCGGGCCGCCTCGGCGGGATCCGGCGTGCTCACCGCCAGCCGGCCGCGGGCCCCGGCGGCCAGGTCGGCGACCGCGCCCTGGGCGATCAGGCGGCCCTGCGCCATCACCGCGGCGTGCGTGCACACCTGCTCGATCTCGTCGAGGAGGTGGGAGGACAGGAACACGGTCGTACCGTCGGACGCCAGTTCCTTCACCAGGGCGCGGATCTCCCGCATGCCCTGCGGGTCGAGCCCGTTGGTGGGCTCGTCCAGCACGAGCAGTCCGCGCGGCTGGAGCAGGGCGGCGGCCAGGCCGAGGCGCTGTTTCATGCCGAGCGAGTACGCCCTCGCCTTCTTGCCCGCCGCGGCCCTCAGACCCACCCGGTCGAGGGCGGCCGCGACGCGGGCGCGCCGGGAGCGCGGGTCGGCCGTCGGGTCGGCGGCGTCGTAGCGCAGCAGGTTGTCCCGGCCGGACAGGAAGCCGTACAGGGCCGGGCCCTCGATCAGCGCGCCGACCCGCGGCAGGACCGCGCGGGCGGACCGGGGCATGGGCCGGCCCAGGACGCGGGCCGTGCCCGAGGTCGGCTCGATCAGGCCCATCAGCATGCGGATGGTGGTGGTCTTGCCGGAGCCGTTCGGGCCGAGGAAGCCGAAGACGCTGCCCGCCGGGACGGTCAGGTCGAGACCGTCGACGGCGAGCTGTCCGCCGCGGTAGCGCTTGGTGAGGCCGCGCGTGGCGATGACGTGCTCCGGCACGTCCCCCGGTTCACACTCCGCGGCGGACGGTTCGTCCATCGGCTCCCCCTCGGTTCCCCGTGCCCGCTCCTGCCCGTCCGCTGCCCGGGGAGGACCACTTCCTGCCCGGGGAGGATTACTTCCCCGCGTTCGCCGCCTTCACGAGCGCGTCCTTGGTCACCGCGCCGGCGTACACCTTGCCGTCGTCGGTGATCAGGGCGTTGACCAGGCGGGTGGAGAACACCGTGCCCTTGCCGAACTTGCCGGAGACCTGGTCGCCGAGCGAGCCGAGGAAGCCGCCGAGCGCGCCGCCCTGGTCGCCGGACGGCACACCGCCCTGGCTGCCGGTGTCGAAGGTGGCGACCGACGTCCAGCCCTTGCCGAGCACGGTGGCGCCGTCGAGGCCCTCGGCGAGACCCTCACCGCCCTTGGGGGCGTGCTCCGGCGCCTTGCCCTTGCCGCCGTCCTTCTCCTCGGTGACCTTCGCGCCCTTGGGAGGGGTGAAGTCGAAGGTGGAGGCGGCCGGCCTGGCGAAGGAGACCTGGGTGAAGCCCGCGTCGAGCACGGCGGCGCCGCCGCTCCTCGGGGTGAGGGTGAACTTCAGCGGCAGGCCCGTCTTCGCGTCCACGGCGATGCTGATGGCGCCGACCGTGGTGCCGGACTGCCTGGGCTTGATCAGCAGCTTGTAGGCGTCGCGCCCGGCGACCTGCGCGGTGCCGTCGACGGTCACGGACGTGGTGTCGTCGACCGCCTTCAGGGCCTCGTCGGCGAAGCCCTTCGGCGTGGCCGGCGGCTGCTCCGCCCGGTGCTCCCCGCCGGAGCCGGCGGTGGCGGAGTGGTGGACCTCGTTGCTCTTGCTGTCGTAGCCCCAGACGTCCTTGCCGTCGTGGATGAGGCTGTACTCGGAGCCGCTCTCCAGCAGCGACAGCTTCTGCCGGTCCGGGCCGTCGGTGGCCACGCGCAGCGTGTGCGTGCCGGAGACCAGCTCGGTGAGCTTGGACCGCGGGTCCGCGGCGGAGCCGTCGCCGTCACCGCGGGCCGCGCCGGACACCAGTCCGCTCTCCAGGCCGCCGAGGTCCGGCAGGCCGAGGTCGGTGCTGACCTTCACCGTGCCGGACAGCTGCTGCACGTCCGACTTGGCGATCTTGTCGATGAGCTGCTGTGCGGTGATCTTCGGCAGATCGGGGTCACCGGAGTCGGCGAGCGCCGGGACCAGCCCGATCGTGGCCGCCGCGACCCCCACCACCGCGACCGGGACCACGTACCGGGCGGCCTTGCGGCGTCCGGTGGGCAGGTCCTCGTCACGCGCGGCGCCCGTTGCGTCGTCGGATTCGTACGGTGCCATCTGTGCCTTACCTCCGTCGTCGGCGGCGGCTGTCCCCACACTGGTCCACCTGAGCCGCCATTCTCACCCGAATCGGTGAGGAGTGGTGATTTCCGTGGTTTCCATATGACCAAATCGGCCGTGAGGAAGCGTCAGACCACGGCACCAACTCCGTGTACGCCTGCGGTATGACACCCGAGGGCGGTCTCTCCCCCGACCCGTAGGGGTCGCGCGGGAGACACCGCCCTCGGTCGCCGACAGGGGGCTCAGCCGGCCCGGTGCACCACCGCGTCGCACAGTTCGAGCAGCGCCGCCTTGGAGTCGCACTCCGGCAGCGGGGCCAGCGCGGCGCGCGCCTCCTCGGCGTAGCGGACGGTGTCGCGGCGGGCCTGCTCCAGCGCGGGGTGCGCGCGGAGCGCGGTCAGCGCCTCGTCGAGCCGGGCGTCGTCGCCGAGGTCGGAGTCGAGCAGCTCGCACAGCGCGATGTCCTCGGGCAGCCCCAGCCGGGCCGCGCGCTCGCGCAGCCGGAGCACGGGCAGCGTCGGGATACCCTCGCGCAGGTCGGTCCCCGGGGTCTTGCCGGACTCGTGCGAGTCGGAGGCGATGTCCAGGACGTCGTCGGCGAGCTGGAAGGCGACTCCGAGCCGTTCGCCGTACTGGGTGAGCACGTCGACGACCGTCTCGTCGGCGCCGGACATCATCGCGCCGAACCGGCAGGAGACCGCCACCAGGGAGCCGGTCTTGCCGCCCAGCACGTCCAGGTAGTGCTCGACCGGGTCGCGGCCGTCCGAGGGGCCCGCGGTCTCCAGGATCTGGCCGGTGACCAGCCGCTCGAACGCGAGGGCCTGGACCCGGACCGCCTCGGGACCGAGGTCGGCGAGGATCTGGGAGGCGCGGGCGAAGAGGAAGTCGCCGGTGAGGACCGCGACGGAGTTTCCCCAGCGCGTGTTGGCGCTGTCCACCCCGCGCCGCACGGACGCCTCGTCCATGACGTCGTCGTGGTACAGCGTGGCCAGGTGGGTCAGCTCCACGACCACGGCCGACGGCACGATGCCGGGCGCGTACGGGTCCCCGAACTGCGCCGCGAGCATCACGAGGAGCGGCCGGAACCGCTTCCCGCCGGCCCGGACGAGGTGCTGCGCGGCCTCCGTGATGAACGGGACCTCGCTCTTGGTGGCCTCGAGCAAGCCTTCCTCGACAGCCGTCAATCCGGCCTGGACATCGGCTTCCAGAGCCTGGTCCCGCACGCTCAGCCCGAACGGCCCGACGACGGTCACGAGGGGTCTCCTGTCTGCTGGTGTCTGCTGGCGATTACACGGTTTGTCGATAGGTCGCTGCCCTCACTCAAGTCAGCGTATCCGGTCCTGTTTCGATCACCGAGGGCGCCCACCGGTCCGGCACGGACGGCATCGGACCACGATCGGCGCACTGCCGACCACCCGATAATACGGACATTAAGCGCCTTAATGCACCTTTTACGACGCGCAGCAAATCAGCCACGGGGTATCCGGCGGGGCCCTCACCCTCCGGTTCACCCTCACCGCCAAATCCCCCATGTCTGATTTGGAATACTTTGCTATTTCGTGAATTGGGTCACGCGCCCCCGTCCGGCCGCCCGACCCGGCCACCACCCGTTCTCCCTTGCGTCATCGGCCAGTTGAACATTGGCAGCCGCAAAGGATCAAGTACCCAAATCGGAACAGAACAAGGTCAACTTGGCTTTTACGTGAATCCGACACTTGTTCCGGACATGTGCTCTCGCATACGTTCCGGCCAGTCGAGCGGAACGCCGAATCCTGCCGCCGCCCGACACCACCCATCGACGAACTCATTCGTACGGCAGGAGCGGGGGACCCAGGTAAGTTCGCCGGACCGGACGACGCGTGTCGTCACCGGAACGGCAAGGGGTTAAGTCGTGCCGCCTCGGGGGCGGCACGGCCGGGCACCTCCCCGCCCGAACCCGACAGCTCACCTCGCAGGCGACGGAGAGGAACTTCCCCATGCCTGCTGCCGCCCAGCCCCGCCGCGTCCGCACCAGCCGCCTCGTCCGCAGGCTCGCCGTCCTCGGCACCGGCGCCGCCGTGCTCGCCCTTCCGGTCGCCGGTGCGACCAGCGCCTCCGCGGCCGACTCCGCCGGCTCGACCGGGACCACCCTCGCCGGGTACCCGAACAACCTCGACGGCTGGATCCGCGAGTCCCTCGCGATCATGGCGGAGAAGCACATCCCGGGCACCTACAACGGCATTCACCGCAACATCATCCGCGAGTCCTCGGGCAACCCGCGCGCCATCAACCTGTGGGACTCCAACGCCGCCAAGGGCATCCCGTCCAAGGGCCTGCTCCAGGTGATCGACCCGACCTTCAACACCTACCACGTGGCCGGAACGGCGTTCGACCCCTACGACCCGGTCGCGAACATCACGGCCGCCTGCAACTACGCGGCCGCCCGCTACGGGTCGATCGACAACGTCAACGGCGCCTACTGACCGGCACCCGTGGGGGGCGCCACCTGACCGGCGCCCCCCACGGGCCGCTGTTCGCGTCCCGGTCAGCCGGCCGTGAACAGTCCTTCGAGGACGACGGCGACGCCGTCGTCCTCGTTCGACGTCGTGACCTCGTCCGCGACCGCCTTGAGTTCGGGGTGGGCATTGGCCATGGCGACACCGCGGCCCGCCCAGTCGAACATGGGGATGTCATTGGGCATGTCGCCGAAGGCCAGGGCCTGTTCGGCGGTGATCCCCAGATGGCCGGCGGCGAGCGCGAGCCCGGTCGCCTTGGTGACCCCGCACGGCTGGAGTTCCACCGTGCCCGGCCCCGACATGGTGACCGTGGCCAGCGAGCCCACCGCCGCGCGCGCGGTCGCCGCCAACTCGTCGTCCGACAGCGTGTGATGGCGCAGCAGCACCTTGCTGATGGGCTCGCGCCACAGGTCGTCCCGCCGGCCGACCCGCACGGCGGGCAGCGTCGGGTGGGGCATCAGATACCCGGGCTCGATCAGCGTGAGCCCGTCCACGCCGTCCTGGTCGACGGCCGCGAAGACCTGCCCCACCTCGGCCTCGATCTTGCCGAGCGCCGTCTCCGCCAGTTCCCGGTCCAGCCGCACCGACCACAGCAGGCGGCCGGTGCCGGCGTCGTAGACCTGCGCCCCCTGCCCGCACACCGCGAGCCCCGTGCAGCCGAGGGCGGCCAGGAGCGGCCGCACGCGGGGGGCCGGCCGGCCCGTCACCACCAGGTGCCGGGCACCGGCCCTCCTCACCCGCTCCAGCGCGGCGAGTGACCGGTCGGAGACGGTGTCGTCGCCGCGCAGCAGCGTCCCGTCCAGGTCGGTGGCGATCAGTGCGTACGGGGGAGGTGCGGCCATGATCAGAGAATACGGACCGCACGCCCAGCCGACTCACCCGGTTCTCGCCGGACTTGAGGTCCGGCCGTGAGCCTCTTCCCGGTCTCAGCCGTGGGCCGCGGCCAGGTGCTTCACCAGACGCGGTGAGGCGAACTCCGTGCCGCACACGAAGCGCATCACCGGGCCGTAGGAGGACGCCGCGGGAAGTCCGGTGAAGTACAGGCCGGGGACGGAGGAGACGTAGCCGGCGCCGAGCCTCGGGGCGCCCCGGCTCACCACCAGGCGGGTGCGCAGTCCGTGCCCGAGGAAGTCCATCGCGGCGATGTCCACGCGGTAGCCGGTGGCCGCCACGACGTGATCGGCGGCCAGCCGCTCGACGCGGCCGCCGTGGGTGCGGACGGTGAGCACCGGGCTGCCGTCCGGGGCCTCGGCGCCCAGCACCCGGTCGACCTCATGGACCTGGACCTTGCCCACGAAGCGCTCGCTCAGCCACCAGGCGCCGAGCGGGCCGAGGACCCTGCGGACCAGGTGGTGACGGGTCCGGGCGGGCAGGAAGCGGTACGGCTGGGCGTAGCGGCTGAGTGCCCACAGCGACCAGGCGCGGCCGAACGGCGACTCGGGGCGCAGCCTCGGCTGGCGCCAGGGCGGGGCACCGAACGCGACCCGGCCCCGGCCGCGCGAGACGACGCGCACCCGTGCGCCGGCCTCGGCCGCGAGGGCCGCGGTCTCCAGGGCGGACTGGCCGGCACCGATGACGATCAGCTCCTGGCCGGCGAAACGGCCGAGGTCGTGGTGCTGGGAGCTGTGGGAGACCGGGGAGGCGGGCGCGGGCCCGTCGCCGGCCGCTCCGGCCAGCTCCGGCGGGAGGTGGGCCAGGCCGGACAGGCCGGTGGCCACCACGACCGCGCGGGCGGTGAACAACTCCCCCGAGTCCAGTTTCAGTTCGAAGGCGCCGTGCTCGCCGCGCTCCGCGGAGACCACCCGGACCCGCTCAAGGCCGGGGACGAGCCGCTGCTGGAACCACTCGCCGTAGGCGATGAAGGTCTCCACCGGGATGATGTCCTCGTCGGTGACCAGCCGGCGCACGCCGGCCGCGTCGCAGTAGTCGGCGAGGGTGTGGCCGGGTTGCGGGCAGTCGAGGCTGGAGGCGGCCGGGGTCGACTTGAGGAGCATGCCCTCGGGCATGTGGTCGCGCCAGCTCACCATGGGGTCGCCGAACACGCGGACGGGGATGCCGCGCGCCCGCAGATGGGCGGCGGTGGACAGGCCGAACGGCCCGGCCCCGATGACTGCAACCGGTCGGATCACGAAGTCCCTCCCCAGGACGCGGTACGCCACCTTCGTGGCCTTTGCCTACTTCGTGGTGTGCGGGGTGCCGGCGCCGCGGCGGCTGGTCCGCCACAGCTGATGGAGGTGCTTCGCGCCCGGGCGCACGAAGCGGGCGAGCATCGTGAGGAACGGCAGCGGATCGTCACCCGCGAACCAGGCCAGCTCGGTCCCGCTCGCCCTGGCCGGCGCGTGCGGCGTCGTGTAGCCGCTGCGGCGGTAGGCGAGCAGGGCGGGCAGGTCGATGTTCTCCACGACGTAGCGGCGGCCGGCACGCTGTTCCCCCTCCGGAACGGGGCGGCCGGTCAGGTTCAGGTGCATGGCGCGTACGACGTCGACGCCCGAATCGCTCTCGAAGAGCCGGAACTGGGCGCCCATACGCGGGTTGAAGTCGAGGAGCTTGTACTGTCCGTCGCGCCGGTCGAAGCGCAGGTCGAGGTCGATGACGCCGCTGAAGCCGATCTCCTTGATAAAACGGGCGGCGAGGTCCGCGAGTTCCGGGTTGTCGACGACGTACGCGTTCGCCGTCATGCCGGCGTGCGGCGGCCACGAGCGGACCTTGACGCCGGTGAACAGGACGAGCGGCACGGAGTCGGCGTCGAAGCAGGCGTGCACGATCCAGTCCTCGGCCTCCTCGCGCGGCAGGTACTCCTGGAGGATCACGCCGGGCCGCTCGCCCCAGTCGCGGGCCAGGGCGAGCAGTCCCTCGCGGCCGGCGATCCTCGTGGTGCCATTGACGGCGGGCCGTCTGCGCCGCACGAACGCCTCCCGGTTCTTGGCCACCACCGGGAAGCGGGCCGTGTCGGCGAAGGCGACGATCTCGTCGTACGACCGAGGGAACGCGGCCGGGGGGCTCGGAACGCCGTGTTCCGCGCACAGTTCGTGCAGTCCCTGCTTGCTGGCGAGCCGGCGGGGCAGGGCGGGGTCGACGCGGGGGAAGAGGAAGGGGCCGGCCAGTTCGTCCTGGTGCTCGGCGATCAGGACGGCGGCCTCCTCGTCCGTCGGGATCAGGACGGCCGGGCGGCCGATCCGGCGGCCGATGCGCAGCAGGCCGTCGACCAGGCGGGCCGGCTCCTCGGCGCCGGTCGTCGGCCAGACGAACGCCCGGGTGAGATAGCGGGACGAGGCCGCCGGCGTGTAGGCGTCCTCGGTGACGGCGTACATGGGGACGCCCAGGCGGCCCAGGCTGCGGATCGCGCCGACACCGCCGTGGTGCAGCGGGTAGTCACCGAACTTGACGATCAGGCCCGGCACCTCGCGGTCCGCCTCGACAGGCACGCCGACGGCGTCGTCGGCCACGGGTCCCACCACGTGTCCCCCCTACGGACCGGACCCACCCCGCCCGTGTCCCCCAAAGGACGCTAAGCCGGAATTGACACCTCCGACAAGGGTCATTCGGACATTGCGAACTCTTTAGACATCTGACGGACAACCCTTGCGGCACTGCCCAAGACACCTGTCCCGGCCGTAACGTGTGGCGCGATCACATGGAACGCATCGCCAATGCATGGCCCGGATGAGAGTGAGGCAGCACCCCATGCCCCCCTTCGACGTCCCCGAGGGCGACCCCTTCGGCCCGCACAACCTTCCCTACGGTGTGTTCTCACCCTCCGGCAGCACGGAGCGCAGGGTCGGTGTCCGGCTCGGTGACCACGTCCTCGACGCGGGCGCCGCGGCAGCCGCCCTCGGATCGCCGTACGTCTCCCTGCTCGCGCAGGCCACCCTCAACCCGCTGCTGGCCGCGGGCCGGACGGCGTGGTCGGACGTGCGGCGCGCGCTGACGGCGTGGGTGACGGTTCCCTCGCACCGGTCGACGATCGAGCCGCTGTTCCACCCGCTGTCGTCGGTGACCCTCCACCTGCCCTTCGAGGTCGCGGACTACGTCGACTTCTACTCCTCAGAGAACCACGCCCGGAACGTCGGCCAGATCTTCCGCCCCGACGCCGAGGACGCACTGACCCCCAACTGGAAGCACCTGCCGATCGGTTACCACGGCCGCTCCGGCACGGTGGTCGTCTCCGGCACGGACGTCCTCCGGCCGTCGGGGCAGCGCAAGGGCCCCGGCGACCCGGCACCGGTCTTCGGGCCCTCGGTACGGCTGGACATCGAGGCCGAGGTCGGCTTCGTGGTGGGCGTGCCGTCCGAACTGGGCAGGCCCGTCGCGCTCGGCGACTTCCAGGAGCACGTCTTCGGTCTGTGCCTGCTCAACGACTGGTCGGCGCGTGACATCCAGGCCTGGGAGTACGTCCCGCTGGGCCCCTTCCTCGGCAAGTCCTTCGCCACCTCGGTGTCGGCGTGGATCACCCCGCTGGAGGCACTGGAGCACGCCCGCGTGACGCCCCCCGAGCGCACGCACCCCCTGCTGCCCTACCTGGACGACGCCGCTCCCGGCATCGAACCCGGCGGCTACGACCTGCGGATCTCCGTCGCGATCAACGGTCACACGGTGTCCGAGCCGCCGTTCTCCACGATGTACTGGACCGCCGCCCAGCAACTCGCCCACATGACGGTGAACGGCGCGTCGCTGCGCACCGGCGACCTGTACGGCTCGGGCACGGTGAGCGGCCCGGCCGAGAACCAGCGCGGCTCGCTGCTCGAGCTGACCTGGAACGGCCGCGACCCGCTCGAACTCCCCGACGGCAAACGGGCCTTCCTGGAGGACGGGGACGTGGTGACCCTGTCGGCCTGGGCGCCGGGACCGGACGGCGGCCGGGTCGGACTGGGGGAGGTCAGCGGGCGGATCGTGTCGGGCTGAGGCGCCGCCGGCAGGTGACGGCGCGGCCGGGTGTCCGGAAAGGCGGGGCGAACTCACCTTGACGGGGGCGATCCCCGCCGGACACCTGACTCGCGCCCCTGTCCCCGTCATACTGGCGGGGACACGGCATCACCCGACGCGCCTCCGGCGCGTCCCCGGCACCACCCGACACCCGCACCTCTCCGACCACGAACCGGAGCCCCGGCATGACGGTCTGCCTGCTCCTGCTGAGCGTCGTCGCCCTGACGGCCGCCGTACCGGCACCGCGCGCGCTGACCCGGGCCGACTGGACCGAACGGGAGCCCGTGGTGGCCCTGTGGGTGTGGCAGTGCCTGGTCGCCACGGTCCTGCTGTGCTGCCTGACCGCGCTGGTGCTGGGCACGGCGGCCGTCTTCCACACCGTCCGCGACCATGTGTTCGCCCCGGCGCCGCCCGCCGTCACCGCCGCGTACGACCTGTCCACCGCACCGGTCTGGGCCGTGGCCCTCACCCTGCTGCTGGCCTGCGGGGCCGCCTGGACGACGGCGATGCTCGCCCGAGAACTCGCCGAGGTCCGCAGGCGCCGCGGCCAGGCCCGGGCACACCTGCGGGAACGCGCGCCCGATCTGCCCGCGGGGCTGCCGGCGGCGCGCGGCCCGATGCTGGTGCTGGAGGACGAGTACCCGGACGCCTGGTGGATGCCGGGGCACCCGCCCCAGCTCGTCGTCACCACCGGGGCGCTGCGCCGCCTCACCGGACGCCAGTTGGACGCCGTCCTGACCCACGAGCGCGGCCACGCCCGCGCCCACCACGACTGGCTGCTCCATCTGTCCACCGCGCTCGCCACGGGCTTCCCGGGCGTCCCGCTCTTCGCCCACTTCTGCGACCAGACGCACCGTCTGGTCGAACTGGCCGCCGACGACACCGCCTCCCGCCGCTGCGGCCACCTCACCACCGCCCTCGCCCTGATCGAGCTGAACCAGCACCGCGGCGTCCTGTCCTGCGCCTCGAGCCACCGGCTCCTCGGGGAACGCGTGGACCGCCTTCTGGAGCCCCCGCCGCGGCTGCTGCGCCGGCACCGGGCGCTGACGACCACGGTGGCCGCACTGGTGCCGTTGCTGCCGCTGCTCATCACCTTCGCCCCGGGGCTGACCGCGCTGTCCTGACGGCCCCGCCGGCCCCGCCCCTACATCCAGTCGTCGGGTTCCGGCTCCTGCGCGTGCTCGGCCCAGTCGTCCTCCGGGGCCGCACCGTCAGTGGGTGGGGCATCGTCCACCGCCGGGGCACCGGCCGGTCCGGTCCCGGCCAGGGAGTTCAGCACCGCCAGCACGCCTTCCCCGTAGGTCGCCAGCTTCTTCTCGCCGACGCCGCCCACCGTCCCCAGCTCCCGCACCGAGCCGGGCCGGCTGGTGACGATCTCCCGCAGTGTGGCGTCGTGGAAGATGACGTACGCCGGGACGCCCTGCTCCCGGGCCTGTTCGGCGCGCCAGGCGCGCAGGGCCTCGAAGGCGGGGAGGAGCTCGGCCGGCAGCTCGGCCGCGGCGGCCTTGGCCTTGCGCTCGCCCCGGCCCGAGGAGGAACCCGCGCGTGAGGCGGCCGGCTTCTTCGGCTCCTTGCGCAGCGGCACCTCCCGCTCGCGACGCAGCACGGCTCCGCTCGTATCGGTGAGCACGAGCGTGCCGTACTCCCCCTCGACCGCGAGCAGTCCCTGGGCCAGCAACTGCCGGATCACACCCCGCCATTCGCCGTCGGTGAGGTCCTCGCCGATGCCGAAGACGGACAGCTGGTCGTGGTCGAACTGGATGACCTTGCCGGTTCTCTTGCCGAGCAGGATGTCCACGATCTGCACGGCGCCGAACTTCTGCCCGCGCTCGCGCTGCAGCCGCACCACCGTGGAGAGCACCTTCTGGGCGGCGACCGTGCCGTCCCAGGTCTCCGGCGGGGTGAGGCAGGTGTCGCAGTTGCCGCATCCCGCGGCGGAGGGCTCCTGGCCGAAGTAGGCCAGCAGCTGGCCGCGCCGGCAGCGGGCGGTCTCGCACAGGGCGAGCATCGCGTCGAGGTGGGCGGCGGCCCGGCGGCGGAACGCCTCGTCGCCCTCGCCGGACTGGATCAGCTTGCGCTGCTGTATGACGTCGTTGAGGCCGTAGGCCATCCAGGCGGTGGAGGGCAGTCCGTCCCGGCCCGCGCGGCCCGTCTCCTGGTAGTAGCCCTCCACGGACTTGGGCAGGTCGAGGTGGGCGACGAAGCGCACGTCCGGCTTGTCGATGCCCATGCCGAAGGCGATGGTCGCGACCACGACCAGGCCCTCCTCGCGCAGGAACCGGGACTGGTGGGCCGCGCGCGTGCCGGCGTCCAGGCCCGCGTGGTACGGGACCGCCTCGATGCCGTTGGCGCTCAGGAACTCGGCGGTGCGCTCCACCGAGTTGCGGGAGAGGCAGTAGACGATGCCGGCGTCGCCCGGGTGCTCCTCCCGCAGGAAGGCGAGCAGCTGCTTCTTGGGATCGGCCTTGGGCACGATCCGGTACTGGATGTTGGGCCGGTCGAAGCTCGCCACGAAGTGCCGGGCCGTCGGCATTCCCAGCCGCTGGGTGATCTCCTGGTGGGTGGCGTGCGTGGCCGTGGCGGTGAGGGCGATCCGCGGGACGTCCGGCCAGCGCTCGCCGAGCAGGGAGAGCGTCAGGTAGTCGGGGCGGAAGTCGTGGCCCCACTGGGAGACACAGTGCGCCTCGTCGATCGCGAAGACGGAGATCTTGCCGCGGGAGAGCAGATCGAGCGTGGCCTCCACGCGCAGCCGCTCCGGGGCCAGGTACAGCAGGTCCAGCTCACCCGTGAGGAACTCGGCCTCGACCACGCGCCGCTCGTCGAAGTCCTGGGTGGAGTTGATGAAGCCCGCTCGCACGCCGAGCGCGCGCAGGGCATCCACCTGGTCCTGCATCAGCGCGATCAGCGGCGAGACCACCACGCCCGTACCCGGTCTGACCAGGGACGGGATCTGGTAGCACAGGGACTTGCCGCCGCCGGTCGGCATGAGCACGACGGCGTCGCCGCCCGCGACCACATGCTCGATGACCGCTTCCTGCTCGCCCCGGAAGGCCTCGTATCCGAAGACCCGGTGCAGTGTGGCCAGCGCCTCGCTGTCGGCCGTGCCCGGCCCCTCGGTCATGTGTGGCATCTCCTTGGTCCCGCCCGTCGCGCCCATCGCCTGGTCCCCGTGTCCTGTCCCCCGTGCGTCGTCCTTCGACCACTGCGTCCACGATAGGCGCCCGCACCGACAGCCCCGGAGTTTTCCACAGGCGGGCTCCTGGTCCGCCCGTGCCGTCGCACGCGCCGGGGCCCGGTCCTCGGCGGGAGGACCGGGCCCCGGACGACGGCCGTGGGTCCCGTCAGCGCACGAACACGCTCGCCTGGTTCGCCAGGTCCAGGAAGTACTGGGGCGCCACACCGAGCACCAGCGTGACCGCCACGCCCACCCCGATCGCCGCCATGGTCAGCGGCGAGGGCACGGCCACCGTCGGTCCCTCGGGCCTGGGCTCGCTGAAGAACATCAGCACGATGACCCGGATGTAGAAGAACGCGGCGATCGCCGAGGAGATCACACCGATCACGACCAGCGGGGCCGCGCCGCCGTCCGCCGCCGCCTTGAAGACGGCGAACTTCCCGGCGAAGCCGGAGGTCAGCGGGATGCCCGCGAAAGCCAGCAGGAACACCGCGAACACGGCCGCCACCAGCGGGGAGCGGCGGCCGAGCCCGGCCCACTTGGACAGGTGGGTGGCCTCGCCGCCGGCGTCGCGCACCAGGGTCACCACCGCGAAGGCGCCGATCGTCACGAACGAGTACCCGGCCAGGTAGAAAAGGACGGACGACACGCCGTCCTTCGAGGTCGCGATGACACCGGCGAGGATGAATCCGGCGTGCGCGATGGACGAGTACGCCAGCAGCCGCTTGATGTCGGTCTGCGTGATCGCGACGATCGCGCCGCCCAGCATGGTGATGACGGCCACCGCCCACATGACCGGCCGCCAGTCCCAGCGCAGGCCCGGCAGGACGACGTACAGCAGGCGCAGCAGCGCGCCGAACGCCGCGACCTTGGTCGCCGCCGCCATGAATCCGGTCACCGGAGTGGGTGCGCCCTGGTAGACATCGGGCGTCCACATGTGGAACGGGACGGCGCCCACCTTGAACAGCAGCCCCATGACGATCATGGCGCTGCCGACCAGCAGCAGCGCGTCGTTGCCCATGGTGCCGGCCAGCGCCGGGTCCACGTCGGTGACCGTGCCGTCGACGACCTGCGCGATGCGGCCGTACGACACCGAGCCCGCGTAGCCGTAGAGCAGGGCGATGCCGAACAGGGTGAACGCGGAGGCGAACGCACCGAGCAGGAAGTACTTGACCGCGGCCTCCTGCGACATCAGCCGCTTGCGGCGGGCCAGCGCGCACAGCAGGTACAGCGGCAGGGAGAAGACCTCCAGGGCCACGAACAGCGTCAGCAGGTCGTTGGCCGAGGGGAACACCAGCATGCCCGCGATCGCGAAGAGCAGCAGCGGGAAGACCTCGGTGGTGGTGAACCCGGCCCGCACCGCGGCCTTCTCGCTGTCACTGCCGGGGACGGACGCGGCCTGCGCGGCGAAGGAGTCGACCCGGTTGCCGTGCGCCTCCGGGTCCAGGCGCCGCTCGGCGAAGGTGAACAGGCCGACCAGGCCGGCCAGCAGGATCGTGCCTTGCAGGAACAGGGACGGTCCGTCGACCGCGATCGCCCCCATCGCCGCGATGTGCGCCTTCGTGGTGCCGTATCCGTTCGCCGCGAGCGCGACGACCGCGGCGAACGCGGCGCACAGTGCCACGACGGACACGAACACCTGCGCGTAGTAGCGGGACCTGCGCGGGACGAACGCCTCGACGAGCACCCCGACCAGTGCCGCACCGACCACGATCAGGGTCGGCGACAGCTGTCCGTATTCGATCTTCGGCGCGTCGATCTTCGAGATCGGGTCGGCCGCGGTTGTCCACAGGCTGTGGACGGCTGTAGCGCTCACTTGGCCGCCTCCACCTCGGGCTTGGGGTCGGTCTTGTGTACGTCGGACATGGTCTGTTTGACCGCCGGATTGACGATGTCCGTGACGGGCTTCGGGTAGACGCCGAGGAAGATCAGCAGCACGATCAGCGGGGCGACGACCACCAGTTCACGTACGCGGAGGTCGGGCATCGCCGACACCTCGGGCTTCACCGGGCCGGTCATCGTCCGCTGGTACAGGACGAGGGTGTACAGCGCGGCGAGGACGATGCCGAAGGTGGCGATGACGCCGATCACCGGATAGCGCGTGAACGTGCCGACCAGGACCAGGAACTCGCTCACGAACGGGGCGAGGCCGGGCAGCGACAGCGTGGCGAGACCGCCGATCAGGAAGGTGCCGGCGAGCACCGGGGCGACCTTCTGCACACCCCCGTAGTCGGCGATGAGCCGGGAGCCGCGCCGGGAGATCAGGAACCCGGCGACCAGCATCAGCGCGGCCGTGGAGATGCCGTGGTTGACCATGTAGAGCGTGGCCCCGGACTGCCCCTGGCTGGTCATCGCGAAGATGCCCATGACGATGAAGCCGAAGTGCGAGATCGACGCGTAGGCCACCAGGCGCTTGATGTCCCGCTGGCCGACGGCGAGCAGCGCGCCGTAGACGATGCTGATGAGCGCCAGTACGAGGATGACGGGCGTCGCCCACTTGCTGGCCTCCGGGAAGAGCTGGAGGCAGAAGCGGAGCATCGCGAAGGTGCCCACCTTGTCGACGACCGCCGTGATGAGCACGGCGACCGGGGCGGTGGACTCCTGCATGGCGTTGGGCAGCCAGGTGTGCAGCGGCCACAGCGGCGCCTTCACCGCGAAGGCGAAGAAGAAGCCGAGGAACAGCCAGCGTTCGGTGCTGGTCGCCATGTGCAGCGAGCCGTTCGCCCGCGCCTGCACGATCTCCTGGAGGCTGAAGTTCCCGGCGACCACGTAGAGACCGATCACCGCGGCCAGCATGATCAGGCCGCCGACGAGGTTGTAGAGCAGGAACTTCACGGCCGCGTACGACCGCTGGGTGGAGGCCGCCTCCTCACCGTGCTCGTGGGCACGGTCCCCGAAGCCGCCGATGAGGAAGTACATCGGGATGAGCATGGCTTCGAAGAAGATGTAGAAGAGGAAGACGTCGGTGGCCTCGAAGGAGATGACCACCATCGCCTCGACGGCGAGGATCAGCGCGAAGAAGCCCTGGGTGGGCCGCCAGCGCCGGCTGCCGGTCTCCAGCGGATCGGCGTCGTTCCAGCCGGCCAGGATGATGAACGGGATCAGCAGGGCGGTCAGGGCGAGCAGCGCCACCGCGATGCCGTCGACACCCAGCTCGTACCTGACCCCGAAGTCCGCGATCCAGGCGTGGGATTCGGTGAGCTGGTAGCGGTCGCCGCCCGGGTCGAAGCGGACCAGGATGGTGATCGCCAGGGCGAGGGTGGCGAGCGAGACGACCAGAGCCAGCCATTTCGCGGCGGTGCGCTTCGCGGCCGGTACGGCGGCCGTGGCGACCGCCCCGAGGGCCGGGAGCACCGCCGTCGCTGTCAGCAGAGGAAAGGACATCGGTATCAGACCGCCCTCATCAGCAGGGTCGCGGCGACCAGGAGTGCCGCGCCGCCGAACATCGAGACCGCGTAGGAGCGGGCGAAGCCGTTCTGGACCCGGCGCAGCCGTCCGGACAGACCGCCGAAGCCGGCCGCCGTCCCGTTGACGACGCCGTCGACCAGGGTGTGGTCGACGTACACCAGGGAGCGCGTGAGGTGTTCGCCGCCGCGCACCAGGACGACGTGGTTGAAGTCGTCCTGCAGCAGGTCGCGCCGGGCGGCCCGGGTGAGCAGCGAACCGCGCGGGGCGACCGCCGGGACGGGCTTGCGGCCGTACTGCGCCCAGGCGATGCCGACGCCGACGACCAGGCAGACCAGGGTCGCGCCGGTGACCGTCATGGCGCTGAGCGGCGAGTCGCCCTCGCTGTGGCCGGTGACCGGCTCCAGCCAGTTGAGGAAGCGGTCGCCGAGGTGGAAGAAGAAGCCGCCGAAGACCGAGCCGACGGCCAGCACGATCATGGGGATCGTCATGATCTTCGGGGACTCGTGCGGGTGCGGCTCCGCGTGTGCGCCGTGGTGTTCGGCGGCGGGCTCCGCGCTGGGTGCCTCGGGAGACCGGGTGGGCTGATTCCTCCAGCGCTCCTCCCCGAAGAACGTCATCAGCATCACGCGCGTCATGTAGAAGGCGGTGATGGCCGCGCCGAGCAGGGCCACGCCACCGAGGATCCAGCCCTGGGTGCCGCCCTTGGCGAAGGCCGCCTCGATGATCGCGTCCTTGGAGTAGAAGCCGGACAGGAACGGGAAGCCGATGATCGCGAGGTAGCCGAGGCCGAAGGTGGCGAAGGTGACCGGCATGTACTTGCGCAGGCCGCCGTACTTGCGCATGTCGACCTCGTCGTTCATGCCGTGCATGACCGAACCGGCACCCAGGAACAGCCCGGCCTTGAAGAAGCCGTGGGTGACCAGGTGCATGATCGCGAAGACGTAGCCGATGGGGCCGAGGCCCGCCGCCAGCACCATGTAGCCGATCTGCGACATGGTCGAGCCGGCCAGTGCCTTCTTGATGTCGTCCTTGGCGCAACCGACGATCGCACCGAAGAGGAGCGTGACGGCGCCGACCACGGTGACGGCGAGCTGGGCGTCGGGCGCCGCGTTGAAGATGGCGCCGGAACGGACGATCAGGTAGACGCCCGCCGTCACCATCGTCGCGGCGTGGATCAGGGCCGAGACCGGGGTCGGGCCCTCCATCGCGTCCCCGAGCCAGGACTGGAGCGGGACCTGGGCCGACTTGCCGCACGCGGCGAGCAGCAGCATCAGGCCGATCGCGGTGAGCCTTCCCTCGGAGGTGTCTCCGGTGTGGCTGAGGACCGGGCCGAAGGCGAAGCTGCCGAAGGTGGTGAACATCAGCATGATCGCGATCGACAGGCCCATGTCGCCGACCCGGTTGACCAGGAAGGCCTTCTTCGCGGCCGTCGCGGCGCTGGGCTTGTGCTGCCAGAAGCCGATGAGCAGGTACGAGGCGAGGCCGACGCCCTCCCAGCCGACGTACAGCAGCAGGTAGTTGTCGGCGAGGACCAGCAGCAGCATCGCCGCGAGGAACAGGTTCAGGTAGCCGAAGAAGCGGCGGCGCCGCTCGTCGTGCTCCATGTACCCGACCGAGTAGAGGTGGATCAGTGAGCCGACGCCCGTGATCAGCAGCACGAACGTCATCGACAGCTGGTCCAGGCGGAAGGTGACGTCCGCCTGGAAGTCGCCGACCGAGATCCACGTCCACAGGTGCTGGGTCAGGGTGCGGTTCCCGGCGTCCTTGCCGAGCAGGCCGGCGAAGAGGACCAGGCCGAGCACGAAGGAGGTGGCCGACAGGAGCGTGCCGATCCAGTGGCCCACGGCGTCCAGCCGCCGGCCGCCGACCAGGAGGACGGCCGCTCCGAGCAGGGGCGCCGCGATGAGCAGCGCGATCAGGTTGTCCACGATTCTTCCGACCCCTTACAGCTTCATCAGGCTGGCGTCGTCGACCGAGGCCGAGTGGCGGGTGCGGAACAGCGACACGATGATCGCGAGGCCCACCACGACCTCCGCGGCGGCGACGACCATCGTGAAGAAGGCGATGATCTGGCCGTCGAGGTTGCCGTGCATCCGGGAGAAGACGACGAACGCGAGGTTGCAGGCGTTGAGCATCAGCTCGACGCACATGAACACGACGATCGCGTTGCGCCGGATCAGCACCCCGGTCGCGCCGACGGTGAACAGCAGGGCCGCGAGATAGAGGTAGTTGACGGGGTTCACTTCGACGCCTCCTCGGGCCGCTTGAACGTCGCCGGCTCGATCCCGGTCCGCTCCAGACGCTCCGCGGCGCGCTGCTCCAGGGCCCGCAGGTCGTTGAGCGCCTCCGCCGACACGTCCCGGATCTGACCGCGTTCGCGCAGCGTCTTGCTGACGGTCAGCTCGGAGGGGGTGCCGTCGGGCAGCAGGCCCGCGATGTCCACGGCGTTGTGCCGGGCGTAGACACCCGGGGCGGGCAGCGGCGGGATGTGCCGGCCTTCCCGGATGCGCTGCTCGGCCAGCTCGCGCTGGGTCTTCGCACGCTCGGTGCGCTCCCGGTGGGTGAGCACCATCGCGCCGACGGCGGCCGTGATCAGCAGTGCGCCGGTGATCTCGAAGGCGAAGACGTACTTGGTGAAGATGAGGGACGCGAGGCCCTCCACGTTGCCGTTCGCGTTCGCCCGGCCGGTGCCGTTGAACTCCGTCAGGGAGGCGTTGCCGATGCCGGCGAACAGCAGGACGCCGAACCCGACCCCGCAGAGCAGGGCCAGCCAGCGCTGGCCTTTGATGGTCTCCTTCAGCGAGTCCGCGGCCGTGACGCCGACGAGCATCACCACGAACAGGAACAGCATCATGATCGCGCCGGTGTAGACGACGATCTGCACGATGCCCAGGAAGTAGGCGCCGTTGGCGAGGTAGAACACCGCCAGGATGATCATGGTCCCGGCGAGGCAGAGGGCGCTGTGCACGGCCTTCTTCATCAGCACGGTGCACAGGGCGCCGATCACCGCGAACGTGCCGAGGACCCAGAACTGGAAGGCCTCACCGGTGGAGGTGGTGTACGCGGCAAGCTGAGTCGCGCTCATCGGCCGATCACCTTCTCCGACGCCGGTTCGGTCTCGCCGAAGGTGCTGTCGCCCTCCTGCACCACCTCGCCCTTGGAGACGGCGGCCTGCCGCACCGTGCCCGGCGCGGCCTCCGTCACCAGGCCGCGGTAGTAGTCCTGTTCGTCCGTCCCCGGGAAGATCGCGTGCGGTGTGTCGACCATGCCCTCCTCGAGACCGGCGAGCAGCTGCTCCTTGGTGTAGATGAGATTGGCGCGGCTGGAGTCGGCCAGTTCGAACTCGTTGGTCATCGTCAGCGCGCGCGTGGGGCACGCCTCGATGCACAGGCCGCACAGGATGCAGCGGGCGTAGTTGATCTGGTACACGCGGCCGTACCGCTCACCCGGCGAGTAGCGCTCCTCGTCGGTGTTGTCCGCGCCCTCGACGTAGATGGCGTCGGCGGGGCAGGCCCAGGCGCACAGCTCGCAGCCGACGCACTTCTCCAGGCCGTCCGGATGGCGGTTGAGCTGGTGCCGTCCGTGGAACCGCGGAGCCGTGGTCTTCTGCTGCTCGGGGTACTGCTCGGTGAGCCGCTTCTTGAACATGGCCTTGAAGGTCACGCCGAAGCCGGCCACGGGGTTCTGGAAGCCGGGCTTGATCTGCCCGGACTCCGTTGGCTCCTCAGCCATGGGACGCCTCCTTTCCATCCGTAGATCCGTCACTGACAGTGTCCGGTCCAGCACTGACAATCAGCTCCCGCTCCCGGCGCGGACGGCGCCTGGGCGCAGGCGGCAGCTCCTGTCCGGGCAGCGGCGGCACGGGGAATCCGCCCGCCATCGGGTCGAATCCGGCCTGCGGGCCGGCGGTCGGCTCGTCCGTCCTCGCCTTCTCGCGGAACATGTCGGCGACGAAGGAGAGCAGCAGCAGGGCGAGGACTCCGCCGCCGACGTAGAGGGCGATGTCGGCGAAGTCGTAGTTCTCGTTGCGCAGCGCCCGTACGGTCGCGACGAGCATCAGCCAGGTCAGCGAGACCGGGATGAGGACCTTCCAGCCGAGCTTCATCAGCTGGTCGTACCGGACCCGGGGGAGCGTGCCGCGCAGCCAGATGAAGAAGAACAGCAGCAACTGGACCTTGATCACGAACCAGAGCAGTGGCCACCAGCCGTGGTTCGCGCCCTCCCAGAAGCCGCTGATCGGCCAGGGGGCGCGCCAGCCGCCGAGGAACAGGGTGGTCGAGACGGCCGACACCGTCACCATGTTCACGTACTCGGCGAGCATGAACATCGCGAACTTGATGGACGAGTACTCGGTGTTGAAGCCGCCGACCAGGTCGCCCTCGGACTCCGGCATGTCGAAGGGGGCGCGGTTGGTCTCGCCGACCATCGTGACGATGTAGAGGATGAAGGAGACCGGCAGCAGCAGGATGTACCAGCGGTCGTGCTGCTGCTCGACGATGGTCGACGTCGACATCGACCCCGAGTAGAGGAACACGGAGGCGAACGCGGCGCCCATGGCGATCTCGTAGGAGATCATCTGGGCACAGGAGCGGAGGCCGCCGAGCAGCGGGTAGGTGGATCCGGAGCTCCAGCCCGCCAGCACGATGCCGTAGATGCCGACCGAGGCGACCGCGAGGATGTAGAGCATCGCGATCGGCAGGTCGGTGAGCTGCATCGTGGTCCGCGTGCCGAAGATCGAGATCTCGTTGTCGGCGGGGCCGAAGGGGATCACCGCGATCGCCATGAAGGCCGGGATGGCCGCGACGATCGGTGCGAGGACGTAGACCACCTTGTCCGCGCGCTTGACGATGACGTCTTCCTTCAGCATCAGCTTGATGCCGTCGGCGAGCGACTGGAGCATGCCCCAGGGGCCGTGCCGGTTCGGGCCGATGCGAAGCTGCATCCAGGCGACGACCTTGCGCTCCCAGACGATGGAGAACAGCACGGTCACCATCAGGAACGCGAAGCAGAAGACGGCCTTGACGACGACCAGCCACCAGGGGTCCCGGCCGAACATCGAGAGGTCTCCAGCCGCGAGGTACGGGCTCATGCCTCCACCTCCTTGGGGGCCTGTTCGGCGCGTGCCGCCGGGCCGATACGGACGAGGGAGCCGGGCTGCGCACCGGTGTCGGAGGCGACGCCCGCGCCGGCGGAGTTCAGCGGCAGCCACACCACCCGGTCGGGCATCTCGGTGATCTGGAGCGGAAGTTCCACGGTGCCGGAGGAGCCGGTGACGGCCAGGACGCCGCCGTCCTCGACACCGGCCTCGGCGGCCGTCGCCGCCGACACGCGCGCGCGTGCGGCGTGCCGGGTCCCGGCCAGTGCCTCGTCGCCCTCCTGCAGGACGCCCTGGTCGAGCAGCAGCCGGTGCCCGGCGAGTACGGCCTGGCCGACGGCCGGCCGGGGCAGGACGCCCCCGGTCTCCAGGGGGTCGGTGGACCGCGGGCCGTCCCAGGGGCCGAGCCGGTCGATCTCCGCGCGCGCGGTACGCAGGTCCGGCAGGCCGAGGTGAACGTCCATGGCGTCGGCCAGCATCTGCAGTACCCGCCCGTCGGTGGGGGCGGGGCGGCGGGTCATCTGGTCGGGCTTGAGCGCGGCCTCGAAGAAGCGCACCCTGCCCTCCCAGTTCAGGAAGGTGCCCGCCTTCTCGGCGACCGCCGCGACCGGCAGGACCACGTCGGCGTGGCTGGTGACCTCGCTGGGCCGCAGCTCCAGCGACACCAGGAAGCCGACGCCTTTGAGCGCCTCACGCGCGCGTGCCGGGTCGGGCAAGTCGTCGACCTCCACGCCGGCGACCACGAGCGCGGACAGTTCGCCGGTGGCGGCCGCCTCGATCATCTGGTGGGTGTCCCGACCGTGACGGGCGGGGAGTTCGGCGAGCCCCCAGACCGCGGCGACCTCCTCCCGCGCGCGCGGGTCGGTCGCCGGGCGGCCGCCCGGCAGCAGCGACGGCAGCGCGCCGGCCTCCACCGCACCGCGTTCGCCCGCCCGCCGCGGGATCCACACCAGCTGAGCGCCGGTGGCGGCGGCGGCGCGTACGGCGGCGGTGAGTCCGCCCGCGACCGAGGCGAGCCTCTCCCCCACGACGATCACCGCGCCGTCGGCGCGCAGGGCCTCGGCGGCCTTCGTGCCGGGCTCCTCCAGGCCGACGCCGCTCGCCAGGGCGTCCAGCCACTCGGTCTCGGTGCCGGGCGCGGCCGGCAGCAGCGTGCCGCCCGCCTTCTCCAGGCCGCGCGTCGCGTGCGTGGCGATGGAGAACACCCGCTGCTTGTGCTTGCGCCAGGCCTTGCGCAGTCGCAGGAAGACGCCGGGCGCCTCCTCCTCCGACTCGAACCCGGCGAGCAGGACGGCGGGCGCCTTCTCCAGCGCGGCGTAGGTGACGCCGGTGCCGTCGAGGTCACGGCCGCGGCCCGCCACCCGGGCCGCGAGGAAGTCGGCCTCCTCGGCGCTGTGCACGCGCGCGCGGAAGTCGATGTCGTTCGTGCCGAGCGCCACGCGCGCGAACTTGCTGTAGGCGTAGGCGTCCTCGACGGTCAGCCGGCCGCCGGTGAGGACACCGGCCCGGGAACGGGCGGCGGTCAGCCCGCGCGCGGCCGCCTCCAGTGCCTCCGGCCAGGAGGTGGGTTCCAGAACGCCTTCGGCGTTGCGCACCAGCGGGACGTCGAGGCGGTCCTTCGTCTGCGCGTACCGGAACGCGAAGCGTCCCTTGTCGCAGATCCACTCCTCGTTGACCTCGGGGTCGTCGGCGGCGAGCCGCCGCATGACCTTGCCGCGCCGGTGGTCGGTGCGCGTCGCGCAGCCGCCCGAGCAGTGTTCGCACACCGACGGCGACGAGATGAGGTCGAAGGGCCGGGAGCGGAAGCGGTAGGCCGCCGAGGTGAGCGCGCCCACCGGGCAGATCTGGATGGTGTTGCCGGAGAAGTACGACTCGAACGGGTCGCCCTCACCGGTACCGACCTGCTGCAGCGCGCCCCGCTCGATCAGCTCGATCATCGGGTCGCCCGCCACCTGGTTGGAGAAGCGGGTGCAGCGGGCGCACAGCACGCATCGCTCGCGGTCCAGGAGCACCTGCGTCGAGATCGGCACGGGCTTTTCGTAGGTCCGCTTGCGGCCCTCGAAGCGGGACTCCGCGTTGCCGTGCGACATGGCCTGGTTCTGCAGGGGGCACTCGCCGCCCTTGTCGCAGACCGGGCAGTCCAGCGGGTGGTTGATGAGCAGCAGCTCCATCACACCGTGCTGCGCCTTCTCGGCGACGGGCGAGGTGAGCTGGGTCTTCACCACCATGCCGTCCGTGCACGTGATGGTGCAGGACGCCATGGGCTTGCGCTGGCCCTCGACCTCGACGATGCACTGGCGGCAGGCGCCGGCCGGGTCCAGCAGGGGGTGGTCGCAGAACCGCGGGATCTCGATGCCGAGCTGCTCGGCGGCCCGGATGACCAGGGTGCCCTTGGGCACGCTGATCTCGACGCCGTCGATCGTCAGCGTGACGAGGTCCTCCGGCGGGACCGCCGTCTCTCCCCCTCCGGAGGGAGCACTGGTGGTCACGGTCATGCGTTCACCTCCGGGCGGTCCGCCCAGGCCGTCGACTTTGCCGGGTCGAAGGGGCAGCCCCGGCCCGTGATGTGCTGCTCGTACTCCTCGCGGAAGTACTTCAGCGAGGAGAAGATCGGGGATGCGGCGCCGTCACCGAGGGCGCAGAAGGACTTGCCGTTGATGTTGTCGGCGATGTCGGCGAGCTTGTCGAGGTCGGACATGGCGCCCTTGCCGGCCTCGATGTCCCGCATCAACTGCACGAGCCAGTACGTTCCTTCGCGGCACGGGGTGCACTTGCCGCAGGACTCGTGGGCGTAGAACTCGGTCCAGCGGGTCACCGCCCGCACCACGCAGGTCGTCTCGTCGAAGCACTGCAGTGCCTTGGTGCCGAGCATGGAACCCGCGGCACCGACCCCTTCGTAGTCGAGGGGGACGTCGAGGTGCTCGTCGGTGAACATCGGGGTGGAGGAGCCACCCGGGGTCCAGAACTTGAGGCGGTGGCCGGGCCGCATTCCGCCGCTCATGTCGAGGAGCTGGCGGAGTGTGACCCCGAGCGGCGCCTCGAACTGGCCGGGGCTCGCGACGTGGCCGCTGAGCGAGTAGAGCGTGAAGCCCGGGGACTTCTCGCTGCCCATCGACCTGAACCAGTCTTTCCCGTTTTTGAGGATGGCGGGAACCGACGCGATCGACTCGACGTTGTTCACAACAGTCGGGCAGGCATAGAGCCCTTCGACGGCTGGGAAAGGGGGACGGAGCCGCGGTTGACCACGGCGGCCTTCGAGCGAGTCGAGCAGTGCGGTCTCCTCACCGCAGATGTACGCGCCGGCGCCGGCGTGCACGGTGAGGTCGAGGTCGAGTCCGCTGCCCAGGATGTTCTCGCCGAGGTAGCCCGCCGCGTAGGCCTCGCGCACGGCCTCGTGCAACCGCCGCAGAACGGGGACGACCTCACCACGCAGATAGATGAAGGCATGCGAAGACCGGATGGCGTAACACGCGATCACGATGCCCTCGATGAGGCTGTGCGGGTTCGCGAAGAGGAGCGGGATGTCCTTGCAGGTTCCCGGCTCCGACTCGTCGGCGTTGACAACTAGATAGTGCGGTTTTCCATCACCCTGGGGAATGAACTGCCATTTCATTCCCGTCGGGAATCCCGCTCCGCCGCGCCCGCGCAGACCGGACTCCTTGACGTACGCGATCAGGTCGTCCGGCGACATGGCGAGCGCCTTGCGGAGCCCCTCGTACCCCTCGTGCCTCCGGTAGACGTCCAGGGACCAGGACCGGTCCTCGTCCCAGAAGGCCGACAGCACGGGTGCGAGCAGCTTCTCGGGGCTCGTGTCCTTGACTTCGGGTGCCACGGTCATCACTCCCCCTCCTCGGCGGCGGGCCCTGCCGGGTGGGCCGGGTCGGAGGCCGATGTCTGCTGCGGCGCGTCATGAGAACTGAGGTGCTCGGCCGGCGACGGCCGGTGCGCCCGGTCCTGCGGTTCGTCGTGCGGACCGCCGTCGCGCGGATGGACCACGCGCGCGGGTGCGGCCTCTCCCCTTGCCAGGCGAAGGCCCACCAGCGACGCCGGTCCCGCACTGCCGCCCTCCTCGACGGCCCCGGGCCGCTCGTCGGGGAAGCCGGCCAGGATCCGCGCGGTCTCCTTGAACGTGCACAGGCGCGCCCCGCGCGTGGGCTGTACGGGCCGTCCCTCGCGCAGGTCGTCGACCAGGCGTTTGGCACTGCCGGGGGTCTGGTTGTCGAAGAACTCCCAGTTGACCATCACGACCGGCGCGAAATCGCAGGCCGCGTTGCACTCGATGTGCTCCAGGGTGACCTTGCCGTCGCCGGTGGTCTCGCCGTTGCCGACGCCCAGGTGCTCCTGGAGGGTCTCGAAGATCGCGTCGCCGCCCATCACCGCGCACAGGGTGTTGGTGCAGACGCCCACCTGGTAATCGCCGGAGGGCTTGCGCCGGTACATGGTGTAGAAGGTGGCGACGGCGGTGACCTCGGCCGTGGTCAGGTCCAGCATGTCCGCACAGAACTGCATGCCGGTGCGGGTGACGTGGCCCTCCTCCGACTGCACGAGGTGGAGCAGCGGCAGCAGGGCCGACCGGGAGTCGGGGTAGCGGGCGATCACCTCGCGCGCGTCCGTCTCCAGCCGGGCCCGGACGTCGTCCGGGTACGCGGGTGCGGGCAGTCGGGGCATGCCCAGGCTGACGCCCCGCTCCGAAGAACTGGTGGTCACCGGTCGACGCCTCCCATCACGGGGTCGATGGACGCGACGGCGACGATGACGTCGGCGACCTGGCCGCCCTCGCACATCGCCGCCATGGCCTGCAGGTTGGTGAAGGACGGGTCGCGGAAGTGGACCCGGAAGGGGCGGGTCCCGCCGTCGGAGACGGCGTGGACCCCGAGTTCGCCCTTGGGCGATTCGACGGCCGCGTACGCCTGTCCCGGCGGTACCCGGAAGCCCTCGGTGACGAGCTTGAAGTGGTGGATCAGGGCCTCCATGGAGGTGCCCATGATCTTCCTGATGTGGTCGAGGGAGTTGCCGAGCCCGTCCGGTCCCAGGGCGAGCTGGGCGGGCCAGGCGATCTTCTTGTCGGCGACCATGACCGGGCCGGGCTGGAGCCGGTCCAGGCACTGCTCGACGATGCCGAGCGACTGGCGCATCTCCTCCAGGCGGATCAGGAAGCGCCCGTAGGAGTCGCAGGAGTCTGCGGTCGGGACGTCGAAGTCGTACGTCTCGTAGTCGCAGTAGGGCTGGGTCTTGCGCAGGTCGTGCGGCAGGCCGGAGGAGCGCAGGATCGGGCCGGTGGCGCCGAGGGCCATGCAGCCGGCCAGGTCGAGGTGGCCGACGTTCTGCATGCGGGCCTTGAAGATGGGGTTCCCGGTGGCGAGCTTGTCGTACTCCGGGAGGTTCTTCTTCATCTTCTTCACGAACTCGCGGATCTGGTCCACCGCGCCGGGCGGCAGGTCCTGGGCGAGTCCGCCGGGGCGGATGTACGCGTGGTTCATCCGCAGGCCCGTGATGAGCTCGTAGATGTCGAGAATCATTTCACGATCACGGAATCCGTAGATCATGATCGTGGTGGCGCCGAGCTCCATGCCGCCGGTGGCGATGCACACCAGGTGGGAGGAGAGCCGGTTCAGCTCCATCAGGAGGACCCGGATGATCTTGGCGCGCTCGGTGATCTCGTCCTCGATACCGAGGAGCTTCTCGACGGCGAGACAGTAGGCGGTCTCGTTGAAGAAGGAGGTCAGGTAGTCCATGCGCGTCACGAACGTGGTGCCCTGCGTCCAGGTCCGGTACTCGAGGTTCTTCTCGATGCCGGTGTGGAGGTAGCCGATGCCGCAGCGGGCCTCGGTGACCGTCTCGCCCTCGATCTCGAGGATCAGACGGAGCACTCCATGGGTGGACGGGTGCTGGGGACCCATGTTGACGACGATGCGCTCGTCGTCGGCGCGGGCCGCGGACTGGACGATCTCGTCCCAGTCGCCACCGGTGACCGTGTAGACGGTGCCCTCGGTGGTCTCGCGGGCTGATGCTGACTGCGTGCTCACGAGTACGACCTCCGCTGGTCCGGAGCCGGGATCTGGGCGCCCTTGTACTCGACGGCGATGCCGCCGAGGGGGTAGTCCTTGCGCTGCGGGTGGCCCTGCCAGTCGTCCGGCATCATGATCCGGGTCAGGGCCGGGTGGCCTTCGAAGACGATCCCGAAGAAGTCCCAGGTCTCGCGCTCGTGCCAGTCGTTGGTCGGATAGACGGAGACCAGGGACGGGATGCGCGGCTCGCTGTCGGGGGCGCTCACCTCGAGCCGGATCAGCCGGTTGTGGGTGATCGAGCGCAGGTGGTAGACGGCGTGCAGCTCGCGGCCCTTGTCGTGCGGGTAGTGGACGCCGCTGACGCCGGTGCACAGCTCGAAGCGCAGGGCGGGGTCGTCCCGCAGGGTGCGGGCGACGCGGACCAGGTGCTCGCGTTCGATGTGGAAGGTCAGTTCGCCGCGGTCGACGACCGTCTTCTCGATGGCGTTCTCAGGCAGGAGCCCCTGTTCCTCCAGGGCGCCCTCGAGTTCGTCGGCCACCTCGTCGAACCAACCGCCGTAGGGCCGGTTCGCCGGTCCCGGGAGGCGGACCGAGCGGACGAGGCCGCCGTAGCCGGAGGTGTCGCCGCCGTTGTTGGCGCCGAACATGCCGCGCTGGACGCGGATCTCCTCGCCGCCCTGGCCGCGCTGGCCGGGGAGGTTGGAGGCGGCGAGGTCCTTCTCGGGGTTCACCCCGTCCGAGGACCCGTTGACGCCGTTGGTGCCGTTCGCGTCGCTCACCGCAGCAGCCCCTTCATCTCGATCGTGGGCAGGGCCTTGAGCGCCGCCTCCTCCGCCTCGCGGGCGGCTTCCTCGGCGTTCACGCCGAGCTTGGAGGACTGGATCTTCTGGTGGAGCTTGATGATCGCGTCCATCAGCATCTCGGGCCGCGGCGGGCAGCCGGGGAGGTAGATGTCGACCGGGACGATGTGGTCGACGCCCTGGACGATCGCGTAGTTGTTGAACATGCCGCCCGAGGAGGCGCAGACGCCCATGGAGATCACCCACTTGGGGTTGGGCATCTGGTCGTAGACCTGCCTGAGGACCGGCGCCATCTTCTGGCTGACCCGGCCCGCGACGATCATCAGGTCCGCCTGGCGCGGCGAGCCGCGGAAGACCTCCATGCCGAAGCGCGCGAGGTCGTAGCGTCCGGCGCCGGTGGTCATCATCTCGATGGCGCAGCAGGCGAGGCCGAAGGTGGCCGGGAAGACGGACGCCTTGCGCACCCAGCCCGCGGCCTGCTCGACGGTGGTCAGCAGGAAACCGCTCGGCAGTTTTTCTTCGAGTCCCATGTCGTTAAAGGCCCCTCAGTCCCATTCCAGGCCGCCGCGCCGCCATACGTACGCGTACGCGACGAAGACGGTGAGCACGAAGAGCAGCATCTCCACGAGCCCGAAGATCCCCAGGGCGTCGAAGGTGACGGCCCAGGGGTAGAGGAAGACGATCTCGATGTCGAAGACGATGAAGAGCATCGCCGTCAGGTAGTACTTGATGGGGAAGCGCCCGCCGCCGGCCGGCGTGGGGGTCGGCTCGATACCGCACTCGTAGGCCTCGAGCTTGGCGCGGTTGTACCGCTTCGGACCGATCAGCGTGGCCATGACCACGGAGAAGATCGCAAAGCCTGCCCCGAGGGCTCCCAGTACGAGGATGGGCGCATACGCGTTCACCGCTCCTCGCTCCTCTCAGTCGGCACTGACTGCTGGCGGTTGCACTGGGCTCACGTCCGCCCCACCGGTCTCACGAACCCCGCTCGTCCCGGGCGAAGATCGAGAACATGTGAAGCAGGTCACAAGCCCAACTGCCTCGCATCTTATGCCTGCCACTCTGTGATCTGCGACACGGGGTATTACACAACCTTTGTGATCTCCACCACCTGACGAAGGATCATGAAGTCGGATGATGGGTGATCTTCGTACGCGAAGCGTCCAGCTGATCACCAGAAGTGACATTTTCGCTCGTCGCCGCAGGTGGAAGGGGTCGTCTCAATATCAAGAGAGTTCCGCTGCATGCAAATTGGCTCTGGACTCGGCGCCCTGATAGAGGACCGCGTTCACACATCTGAGGGAGGTCCGGGGCGGGTGTGGACGCGGCGGGGGTGCGTGCACGCGTTCACGAACTCCCCTCCGCCTTTCGCTCACCTCCCACCCGCGCGGGACGCCGTCCTTCCGGTGACCGTTCCGTGACCTCCGCCACATTGATGAGAGGTGTCTGAGAACGGGGCTTGGCCAACGACCCGAACGAGTGGTAGGCGCGGGGCAATTCGGACGTAATGATCAAAGACCGTGATCAAGGGCTTGATCGCGGGCGTCCGCAATGTCCGTTACGGCGTCAATAAAGGGTGACGCGCCGGGCTTTTGAGGCCCCCGTTGAACAACTGTGGCGCACCACACGTTTCTTGAAGATATGAAGGAGCCCCTGGTACCGGTTGTTCCCATGTCCCACACCGCTCACATACGCAGCCACCGGAAGCCCCGCCGCAGCGCGTCGACCCTCGCGATGCGGGCCGGAGTCGCCGGCGGCGTCCTCAGCACCCTGGCAGTAGCCGGGGCGTCCGGATCGGCGAACGCTGCCGAGCCGGTGACGCAGACCCTCGAACTGCCCACGCTCACGGCCGACCTGGCCGCTCAGGTCGCCCAGTCCGCGGACGCCACTCAGCAGGCCGCGGCCAACTACGAACTGCAGGCCGAGCGCGACGCGGCCGCCGCGAACGCCGCGAAGCAGGCCAAGTCGGACCTCGCCGAGGCCAAGCAGAAGGCGGCGCAGGCCAAGAAGAAGGCTCAGGAGGCCGCCCGCAAGGCCGCCGCCGCCCGCGCCGCCCGCAGCGCCGAGCGCACGACGCTCTCCACCACGGCGAGCACCGGCGTCTCCGCCGGCACGAGCACGAGCACGTCCACCGCCACCGGTTCGGCGGCGTCCATCGTCTCCTTCGTGAAGGCTCAGGTCGGCAAGGCCTACGTCTCCGGCGCCACCGGCCCGTCCGCGTACGACTGCTCCGGCCTGGTGCAGACGGCGTTCAAGCAGGTCGGCATCAGCCTGCCGCGTGTCTCCCAGGACCAGTCGACGGCCGGCACCCCGGTGTCGCTGAGCAACCTGCAGCCCGGCGACATCCTCTACTGGGGCAGCGCGGGCAGCGCGTACCACGTGGCGGTGTACGTCGGCGACGGTATGTTCGTCGGCGCCCAGAACCCCTCCAGCGGCGTCCAGGAGAAGCCGCTGTCCTACGACCCGCCCACCGGCGCGGTGCGGGTGCTCTGAGCGCTCCACACGCCTTCAGGGACGTCAGGGGCCGCAGCCGCGTCGGGGGCAGCGGCCCTCACGTCCGCTCCGGTCGAGGAGCACGACGGCAACGGCGGCGGCCCGGCGGACGAGTTCCTCGTCCGCCGGGCCGCCGCCGTCCGCGTGTGCGCTCACGCGCCCCGGTCACGTCCCGGGCGCGGTCCTCACGCCTTCGGCGCGACCCTGCTCAGGCCGTTGATGATGCGGTCCATCGCGTCGCCGCCCGTGGGGTCGGTGAGGTTCGCCAGGAGCTTCAGCGTGAACTTCATCAGCACGGGGTGGGTCAGACCGCGCTGGGCGGCGATCTGCATGACCTTCGGGTTGCCGATGAGCTTCACGAAGGCGCGCCCCAGACTGTAGTAGCCGCCGTAGGTGTCCTTGAGGACGCGCGGGTAGCGCTGCAGGGCGATCTCGCGCTGGGCGGGTGTCGCGCGCGCGTGGGCCTGCACGATGACGTCGGCGGCGATCTGGCCGGACTCCATGGCGTAGGCGATGCCCTCACCGTTGAAGGGGTTCACCAGGCCGCCCGCGTCACCGACGAGCAGCAGCCCCTTGGTGTAGTGCGGCTGGCGGTTGAAGGCCATGGGCAGGGCGGCGCCGCGGATCGGGCCGGTCATGTTCTCGGGGGTGTAGCCCCAGTCCTCGGGCATGGACGCGCACCAGGCCTTGAGGATCTCGCGCCAGTCCAGCTCCTTGAAGGCGGCCGAGGTGTTCAGCACACCGAGGCCGACGTTGGAGGTGCCGTCGCCCATGCCGAAGATCCAGCCGTAGCCGGGCAGCAGACGCTCCTGGGCGCCGCGCCGGTCCCACAGCTCCAGCCAGGACTCCAGGTAGTCGTCGTCGTGGCGGGGGGAGGTGAAGTAGGTGCGCACCGCGACGCCCATCGGGCGGTCCTCGCGGCGGTGCAGGCCCATCGCGAGGGACAGGCGGGTGGAGTTGCCGTCGGCGGCGACGACGAGCGGCGCGTGGAAGGTGACCTCACGCTTGTCCTCGCCGAGCTTGGCGGTCACACCGGTGATGCGGCCGGTGCGGTCGTCGACGACGGGACCGGAGACGTTGCAGCGCTCGAAGAGGCGGGCGCCGGCCTTCTGGGCGTTGCGGGCGAGCTGCTCGTCGAAGTCGTCGCGCTTACGGACGAGGCCGTAGTCCGGGAACGAGGCGAGATCGGGCCAGTCGAGCTGGAGACGGCTGCCGCCGCCGATGATGCGCAGGCCCTTGTTGCGCAGCCAGCCGGCCTCTTCGGAGACGTCGATGCCCATCGCCACGAGCTGCTTGACCGCGCGCGGGGTGAGGCCGTCGCCGCAGACCTTCTCGCGCGGGAACTCGGTCTTCTCCAGCAGGAGGACGTCGAGCCCGGCCTTGGCGAGGTGGTACGCGGTGGTGGAGCCGGCCGGCCCCGCGCCGACGACGATCACATCGGCGGTGTTCTCGGAGAGGGGCTCAGTCACGACTGTCACGGCGGGATCTCCCCAAGTTCGAAATCTGCGTGCCGACCGGCACTGGACATGGGCAGTCTATTCAGCAGTACTGATCACCCGGCTGAAGGGCTGCCCCGTGAACCGAGCTCTCCCCGCTGTACGGCTGCGTGTGCCCACCGACGAGGACGCGTTCTCCTGGCACCGGGTCTTCGACGACCCGGAGGTCATGGAGTTCCACGGGGGCCGGTCCGCCGAGGTGTCGGTGTACGAGGAGCTGACCGCGCGCCAGCGCCGGCACGACGCGGAGCGGGGTTTCTGCCTGTGGTCGGTGCTGGACGACGAGGACGGCATCGTCGGCTTCACCGGGGCCCAGCCGTGGCCGCACGCCTGGGGGCCCGAGGGCGAGATCGAGATCGGCTGGCGGCTGGGCCGGGCGCACTGGGGGCGGGGGTACGCCACGGCCGCCGCCGAGGAGACCCTGGACCGGCTGCGGGCGGCCGGGGTGGACCGGGTGGTGGCGATGGTCGACGCGCGCAACGAACGCTCCATCGCGGTCACCCGGCGCCTCGGCATGCGGCTCGCGGAGACGTTCACGACGCCGGCCTCGGCACGGCAGGGGCACTGCTACCGACTTGATCTGTGACTCAGAGTAGCCAACTGTCACAGAAAGCCACATGTCGCTTCCGGGCGGCCTCGGCCCGCGTTACCCTTCCAGTACCGCTGGGGGTGACATCTGTGCGTATAACACCCAAAACACCCGAAGCGCGCGTTCCCCGTCTGGTCGGCCTCATGGCCATGGACGCGCGCGAAACGGCCCGGGCCCGAGGGCTGTTCCTCAACGCGCCGGACCGCCCGGACTTCGCGCACACGGTGGTCGAGTACGTCGTACGCCAGTATCCGCAGCCCGGGGCCGAGGTGCCGCCGGACTCCGTGGTGTACGTGTGGTTCGACTTCGGTGAGGGCGAGGGCGGCGGGGGCGTGCGCGAGCCACGCATCCCGCGGCCGCCCACGGGCGGGATGCGACGCGAACTCGGTGAGGCCGGCGACGCCTTCGAGATGATCAACCGGTGAGCGGCGGTCACCCGCCGGCGGGACTCAGCTCTCCTTGAAGCCCCGGTGCAGCGCGACCACACCGCCGGTGAGGTTGCGCCAGGCCACCTTCGACCAGCCCGCCTTGCCCAGCCGCTCGGCGAGGCCGGGCTGGTCGGGCCAGGCGCGGATGGACTCGGCGAGGTAGACGTAGGCGTCCGGGTTGGAGGAGACCGAACGGGCGACCGGCGGCAGCGCCCGCATCAGGTACTCGGTGTAGACCGTCCGGAAGGGCGCCCAGGTCGGGTGCGAGAACTCGCAGATCACCACGCGTCCGCCGGGCCGGGTCACCCGGTACATCTCGCGCAGCGCCGCGTCCGTGTCCTGCACGTTGCGCAGCCCGAAGGAGATCGTCACGGCGTCGAAGGTGTCGTCCTTGAACGGCAGCCTGGTCGCGTCGCCCGCCGTGAACGGCAGCCAGGTGTGCTTCCTCTTGCCGACCTGGAGCATCCCGAGGGAGAAGTCGCACGGGACGACGTAGGCGCCGGTGCGCGCGAAGGGCAGCGAGGAGGTCGCCGTGCCGGCCGCGAGGTCGAGGACCTTCTGCGCGGGACGCGCGTCGACCGCCTTCGCCACCTCCTTGCGCCAGCGCCGGTCCTGGCCGAGCGACAACACGTCGTTCGTCAGGTCGTACCGTTCCGCCACGTCGTCGAACATCGAGGCGATTTCGTGCGGCTGCTTGTTCAGAGAGGCGCGGGTCACCCGCCCATTGTTGCAGCACGCCCTCCCGGGATCAGGCGCGGCTTCTTCTTCGCGGCCACGTCCTCCACCCAGCCGCACGCCAGGACGAACACGGCGATCAGGACCCAGCCGACCCCGAACATGAACCACTGGCTGTCGAGCGGCAGGTACCGCTCGAAGGCGGGCACGTCCCAGAAGCGGTCGATCAGCGGGACCGCCAGGATCAGCGCGATCTCGTGCCAGAGGTAGATCGTCACCGCGCGCGCGTTGAAGACCGTGACCGTCCGGTCCAGGCGCCTGAACCGGGTGAGCGGGGCGAAGTCGATCCGGAAGCGCGCCTTCGCCCACATCAGCAGGGTCACGGACCCGGCCGACCAGAAGGCCTGCGCGAGCGGGTTCTCGTCGAGGTCGTACGTGCCGAACTCCGCCCGGTGCGCGAGGGCGTACCAGCCGCCGTAGCCGAGCGCATGAGCGCGAGGACGCCGACCAGGGCCGGCCGCATCCGCTGGAGCACGCCGTCGCGGTGGGCGAAGCCGAGGATCCAGCAGAAGAGGTAGGTCGCCAGGTCCCACACGGCGCTGCCGAAGCGGCTGTCCGGGGCCGCCCGGGCGAAGTTCAGCACCAGGACGGGGGCGAGGGACAGCAGCAGTACGGGGACGGGAGCCTTGCGGAAGATCCACAGCAGGGCCGGGGACAGCAGGACGAACCAGAGGTACGTGCGCAGGTACCAGAGGATCTCCCAGGCCTGCTCGCCCCAGGCGTTGCCCGGGGGATCGCCGAGCGGTACGACCCAGTAGACGATCTGCCGGCCGGGCATCCAGCCGTGGACCAGCATCGCGAGGACGACGAAGACGCCCCAGAACCAGAAGGGGGGCAGCAGGCGTCTGAGACGGCTGCGCAGCACCGTACGGGCGGGCCGTTGCAGGGACTTCGCCATGAGGGTGCCGGCCAGGGCGAACATGATGCCCATCGAAGGGAAGACCATGCCGCACCAGGGCCAGCCGAAGGTGTGGTAGATGACGACCCGGATCAGGGCGAGGGCCCTGAGGGTGTCGAAGTAGCGGTCCCTCGACGGTGCCGGTGCCGGTGTCCGCGGCGGCCGGCCGGTGCCCGGCGTCGTGGGCAGCGCACCGGCCGTTCTGCTGTGCGCTCCCACCTCAGCTCACCCCCGCCGGGGTTCCGACCTCGCCGGTGCGCTTCAGCTTCTGCCAGCGGAGGCGGCCGCCGGTGAGGGCGGTGACGCAGGAGTGGATGAGGACGAGGTACATCATCTGGCGGTAGGCCAGTTGCTGCAGGGGCATCATCAGCAGGTAGCGGTACTTCTCGCGGTCGAGGCGGAACGCGTGGGCGGCGCAGACCAGTTGGATGCCGAGGACCGCCAGCCAGGCGAGCAGGGCGGCTCGGAAGTCGACGAAGACCATCGAGTAGACGGTGAAGACGTCGATGAGCGGGGCGAAGACGGGCGTGACGATCTGGAAGATCACCACCAGCGGCATGCCGACCCGCCCGAAGCGCCCCGAGGGACCCCTGTCCGTCAGGGACCCTCGGTGCTTCCACAGGGCCTGCATGGTGCCGTACGACCAGCGGTAGCGCTGGGACCAGAGCTGCCTGAGCGATCCGGGCGCCTCCGTCCAGGCCCGGGCGTGCTCCTGGTAGACGACGCGCCAGCCGGCCCGGTGCATGGCGATGGTGATGTCGGTGTCCTCGGCGAGGGTGTCCTCGCTCATCCCGCCGGCCTCCAGTACGGCGTCCCTGCGGAACGCGCCGATGGCGCCGGGGATCGTCGGCATGCAGCGCAGCAGGTCGTACATGCGCCGGTCGAGGTTGAAGCCCATCACGTACTCGATGTGCTGCCAGGCGCCGATGACCGTGTTCCGGTTGCCCACCTTCGCGTTGCCGGCCACCGCGCCGACCCCGGGAACGGCGAACGGCTGGACCAGTTGCCGCACGGTGTCGGGCTCGAAGACGGTGTCTCCGTCCATCATCACGACGATCGGGTGCCGGGCGCTGCGGACACCGTTGTTCAGTGCCGCCGGTTTGCCCGCGTTCTCCTGGCGGATGACCCGGACGTTCGTCATGCCGAGCGAGTCGGCCGCGGCGCGCGCGATCTGGGACGTGCCGTCGGTCGAGCCGTCGTCGACCACGATGATCTCGATGGGGTGGGTGCTCCTCGCCAGTGACGCAAGGGTGTTGGCGATGCACTCCTTCTCGTTGTACGCGGGAACGATCACGCTCACCGGTTCGGTGACCGGCGGCCCCCAGCCGAACCCGCGTCTGTTGCGCTGTCCGTAGTGGCGCCGGGCGAGCAGCAGCATCATGCCGAAGCGGCCCATGACGGCCACGCCCACGACGACCAGCCCGGCCGAGAGCGCGGGCACCGTCCACTCGGCGACCGCGACGGCCGCGACGAGGGCCTTGCCCTCGTAGAGGGTCGTGCCGGTGGCGGTGCGGTGGGCGGCCTGGAGACCGGCGGCGGCGGAGGCGTCGTCCTGCCGCGCCGGAGCGGCGCCGGTGCCGGGCTGGGCGCCGGCCGCGCGCTGCTTCGCCAGGACCCCGCTGACGGTGGTGAAGGTGTAGCCCTTCGCCTTCATCTTCTCGATGTACTTGGGGAGAGCCGCGATCGTCTGCGAACGCTCGCCGCCCGCGTCGTGGAAGAGCACGGAGGCGCCCTTGGTGCCCTTGGGCGTCGCCCACTTGACGATGTCGGACACGCCCGGCTTCTTCCAGTCGTCGCTGTCGGTGTCGACGAACACGCTGGTGTAGCCGTCCCGGCCGAGCTTCTTGTAGACCGGCCAGCTGTAGTCGTCGATGGCGTCCGTCTCGGAGGAGTACGGCGCACGGAACAGGGTCGTGGTGATGCCCGCCGCGCCGGCCAGGGCGAGCTGCGTCTGCTCCATCTCGCGCCGGACGCGCGAGGCGCTCTGGTACGACAGGTCGACGTGCGTGAAGGTGTGGACGCCGACCTCGTTGCCCTGCTGGACCATCGTCCGCACGATGTCCGGGTAGCGCGACACCATGGAGCCGACCAGGAAGAACGTGCCCGGAACGTCGTACTGGCGCAGGATCTTCAGGACCCGCGGGGTCCAGGTCGGGTTCGGGCCGTCGTCGAAGGTGAGCGCGATGGTCCTGGACGGGACCGAGACCGTGGTGGCCTGTCCGCCGCGGAAGGTGAGGATCGGGCCGCCGTCGAGGACGCTGTCGGGGACGTCGCCGGAGCCTGCGCCGGTGCGCACCCGCTGGTCGCCGCCGACCTCGGCGCGCAGATAGCCGTCGAGCAGCATCACGCAGGTCAGGGCGAGCAGGAGCAGCAGGGCGAGGATGACGCGCGGGCGCTGGAGCGCCGCGGCCCTGCCGGCCGCCCGCTCGATGCGGGTGGGCGCGCGCCGGCGTCCGCGGGAGGGGGTTCGGGTCGTCATGACCGCCGCCCGCGCCGCTCAGTTCGCGTCCGCGTCGGCGGACACGGACGCGGAGGCGGACGGGGTGGTGGCGCTTGGGGGCGGTGCCGACGGGGCGCCGCTCGGGAAGACCGCCTGGCGGCCGACACCGCCCTGCGGGCGGATGCCGCCGGGCGCCTGGTCGCCCCGGGCGGCGCCGAAAGGGATCAGCGAGGACGGGTTGAGGGAGGCGCCCCAGCCCATGAAGGCGGCGCCGAGCACGCCCGTGTACGCGAGGCAGACGACGCCGACGAGCGTGCCGATCCGGCGCAGCACCTTGGACCGGCGTCCGGTGGAATCGACGAACACGGGTCCCTCGGCGGACCCGTTGTCATGTTTGCGGCGGCGACCACGCCCGGTGGCGCGACTTTCGACGGCGGGTTCGGATTGCATTCCTCGGATATTAGGGAGGCTTTATATGACCCTTTCTCGGGAATTCTTGTGAGCCACCCATGAGACCGTCCCCAACCTGTCGGTTACCTGAGAAACCCAGGGAGCCTATTTCTACCCCTTCGGACAAAAGGCGCTCACCAAGCGGGCAATCGCCGCATAAGGCCCTACGGAGTCGAACGTGAGCGTGTGAGAGATTTCCCCTGGGAATCAGGAATCCGTTTCCGTCCTGAGACAGAGATCACGAGAGCGGGTGCGTATGCGATGAGGCGTTTCCGGAAGCGCATGACTGGATTCACCTGCCTGTTTGCACTCGCTGCCACGGGCTGCTCCGGGCACTCCGGGAGCACGTCGTACACCCCGGACTACGCCCCCGCGTACGCCCCCTACGTCAGCGCCACGGCGAGCTCCGCCACCGACTCCGCCGGTTCCCCGGCGACGTACAACCTCGCCTTCGTGATCTCCGGTGACGACGACTGCGTCCCGGAGTGGAACGGCACCGAGGCGGTCGGCGCCGCCTCGGTGAAGTCCCGGATCGCCAGGCTGAAGCAGGACGGCGCCACGGTCCGGGTGTCCTTCGGCGGGGCCTCGGGCAAGGAACTGGCCGCCACCTGCGACAGCGCCGCCGCCCTGGCCACCGCCTACGCGAAGGCGCTGGACGCGGCCGGCGCCACCCGGGCCGACTTCGACATCGAGGGCGACGAGCCCGCCGACTCCGCCTCGGTGGACCTGCGTTCGCGGGCGATAGCCCGGCTGCAGCGCGAACGGCCGGACCTGAAGGTCTCGTTCACCCTCCCGGTCATGCCCTCGGGACTGGACGCGGACGGCCTCGCGCTGCTGGAGTCCGCGAACAGCCACGACGTCCAGGTCTCCACCGTCAACCTCATGACGATGAACTACGGCGAGTCGTACGCCGGTGACATGGGCGACTACGCCCTCACCTCCGCCAGGGCCGCGCACGCCCAGCTGAAGGAGGTGTTCGGGCTGTCCGACGCGGGCGCCTGGCGGGGCATGGCGCTCACCTCGATGATCGGCGTCAACGACGTGGCCGGGGAGACGTTCACGCTCTCCGACGCGGCCCAGGTGCGGGCGTTCGCCGAGAAGAAGCAGATCGCCTGGGTGTCGATGTGGTCCACCTTCCGCGACCGGCGGTGCGAGGACGGTTCCGCAACGGACGACGCGGCGATCGACTGCAGTGGGGTGAACCAGAGTTCAGGGGCGTTCGGGAGGCGCTTCTCCGGTTGAGACCGGTCAGCGGCCGCGGTACACCAGCCGCCCGCCGATCACGGTCGCCACGCAGGTCCCGGCGCCGAGCCGGACCAGTTCGGCGCGGTCCGCGACGTCGAACACGGCGAACCGGGCGGGGCCGCCCGGCGCCGGCCCCGGCAGCAGGATCAGCGGGGTCGGGGACAGCGCCGCCGGGCCCGGGAGCCGGTCCGGCCGCTGTCCCACCGCGAGTCCGGCCCTGCGCACCGCGTCCACCGCGGCCCGCGACCGCAGCTCCCCGGCCACCGCCACCGTGCCGTGCGCCAGCATCCGCTGTACCCCGCGCCGCGCGCTCGCACCGAGTCGTGCGGGGTCGGCGCGGAAGATCTCCCGCGCCCGCGCTCCGGCGATGGGCTCGGTGCCGAGCACATCGGCCTCGCGCGGGTCGGGGTGGTAGGTGGCCTCCAGCAGTTCCGGGCCGTACGGGTTCAGCAGCCCCGGGGTGAGGATGCCGGGCCAGCGCCGGACCCTCGCCCGGGGTTCGGCGGCGGCCAGTTCCTCGTACGGGCCGACGGCGGCGATGGACGCCCCGTCGACCAGGACAGCCGTCTCCGGGGACCGTTCGGCGAGGTGGAGTGTCAGCACGGCAGGGTCAGTTGGACGCCAGCAGCTTCAGTTCCGGGTGTGCCGTGCCGCCGTCGATCGCCGTGGAGGAGATGTGGGAGACCACACGGTCGTCGACCGGGTCGTTCGCCGGGTCGTCGTGTACGACGAGGTGCTCGTACGTCGTGGCGCGCTGGGCCGGGACGCGGCCCGCCTTGCGGATGAGGTCGATGATCTCGAGCCGGTTGGAGCGGTGCTTGGCGCCCGCCGAGGAGACCACGTTCTCCTCCAGCATGATCGAGCCGAGGTCGTCCGCGCCGTAGTGCAGGGAGAGCTGGCCGACCTCCTTGCCGGTGGTCAGCCACGAGCCCTGGATGTGCCGGACGTTGTCCAGGAAGAGCCGCGCGATGGCGATCATCCGCAGGTACTCGAAGAGAGTGGCCTGGGTGCGGCCCTTCAGGTGGTTGTTCTCGGGCTGGTAGGTGTACGGGATGAAGGCGCGGAAGCCGCCCGTGCGGTCCTGCACGTCACGGATCATGCGCAGGTGCTCGATGCGCTCGGCATTGGTCTCGCCCGTGCCCATGAGCATGGTGGACGTCGACTCCACGCCCAGCCCGTGCGCGATCTCCATGATCTCCAGCCAGCGCTCGCCGCTCTCCTTCAGCGGGGCGATGGCCTTGCGCGGCCGCTCGGGCAGGAGTTCGGCGCCGGCGCCCGCGAAGGAGTCCAGGCCCGCCTCGTGGATCCGGCTGATGGCCTCCTCCACCGGGACCCCGCTGATCCGGGCCATGTGCTCGACCTCGGAGGCGCCCAGCGAGTGGATCACGAGCTGGGGAAAGGCGTCCTTGATGGCCTTGAAGTGCTTCTCGTAGTACTCGACGCCGTAGTCCGGGTGGTGGCCGCCCTGGAACATGATCTGGGTGCCGCCCAGCTCCACGGTCTCCGCGCAGCGGCGCAGGATGTCGTCGAGGTCGCGGGTCCAGCCCTTGTCGGTGTCCTTGGGAGCCGCGTAGAAGGCGCAGAACCTGCACGCCGTGACGCACACGTTCGTGTAGTTGATGTTGCGCTCGATGATGTACGTGGCGATGTGCTCGATGCCCGCGTACTCGCGGCGGCGTACGGCGTCGGCGGCGGCGCCCAGCGCGTGCAGCGGGGCGTCGCGGTAGAGGACGAGCGCCTCTTCGGGGGTGATCCGCCCACCGGCGGCGGCACGGTCGAGGACGGACTGGAGGTCGGTCTTCTCGGACACCGGGGTCCCTTTCGTCAGGGCTTGTGGGCGGACCGGACCAGCCTACGCCAGCACCTTCGGCCGTCCGCTGTCAGGCCGCGTAGGCGCCGATCAGCAGTCCGGTGAAGGCGCCGGCGATGAGGAACGGCCCGAAGGGGACGGCCGTCTTGCGGCCCGCCCGCCGGGCGACGACGAGCGCTCCGCCGTAGAGCGCGCCGAACAGGAAGCCGGCGAAGGTGCCGAGCAGCAGGGTCGGCCAGCCGTACCAGCCGAGCACGGCGCCCATGCCGAGCGCGAGCTTCACGTCTCCGAAGCCCATGCCCGACGGGTTGATCAGGAACAGCGCCAGGTAGCCGCCGCCGAGCGCGAGCGTGCCGTACAGCGCGGTGAGCCAGTCACCGGCGTGTTCCGGCAACAGGGCGACGAGGGCGAGCAGACCGGGCCCGGCCGCCGCGAGCGGCAGGGTCAGCGGGTCGGGCAGCCGCCGCACCCGTACGTCCACGGCGGCCAGCAGCACCCACACGGGCGCGAGCAGCAGCCAGACACCCAGCTCGGGCCGGGTGCCGGTGGCGACGGCGAGGGCGGCGCAGACGAGGGCGGTGACGACGGCGAGGAGCGCGGCGGACGGCGCGTACGGTGCCTGCGCCGCTTCCTGCGCCCCTGCCCGCACGGCTCCTTGTCCCCGAACCGCCTCCTGGGCGCACCGCCCGCACCGCGTCCGCCCGAGCCAGCCGCGGATCGGGTGACCCCGCCCGCACCGCTCCCGCCAGGGCTCGACGGCCGGGACCGCGAAGCGGTAGGCGGCCCTGGGCAGCAGCGCCCCGGCCACCGCGCCCCACAGCGCGGCGGCGAGGACCAGCGCCTCCGTGCTCACCCCTGCGGCACTCATCCGCCCCTCCCCTTCCGGCGCGTGACCCCGTGCGCCTCAGTCGGCCTTCGACATCCGGGCCACCGGATCGCCCTCGGCCGCGCTCTGCGAGGTGTAACGAAGGTCGTCGCCGACCGGCGTCAACTCCACGGGATGCGGCGCCGGATCGCAGCCGGCGTGGTTGGACTTCGCGCCGGTCGAGGTCGCCACGATCCGGGACGGCGTCACCTGCTTCAGGGTCAGGATGTCGACGCAGACCCCGCCGAGCTGGTCGGTCTGCCGCAGCCGGCCCAGTTCCTTGCCGACGGCCGCCTCGTGCACGGTGAGCCGGAAGGTGCCCATGGGCAGGCTGCCGCCGAGTCCGCTGGCCTGGCCCTCCCAGGTGCCGAGGTAGCGGGCCGGGATCGCGCCCCGCGTTCCGCCGCTCGCGTCGGGCGCCCCGGTGGCCGAGTGGGAGCCCCGCGGTGCGCTGCCCGCCGTGTCGTGGTCGCCGCCGGCCCACGGCCGGAGCAGCGCCCCGAGCCCCACCGCCGCCGCGGCCGCCGCTGCGGCCACGGCCAGCGCGACGGTGCAGCTCACCCGGCGTCCGCGCCCCTTCCCGCCCGGTGTCGACGTCGCCGCCACGCTCACGGTGACCCTGCCGGGAGCCGGTCGCTCGTCCCGCGGCCCGGATCCGGTGGACGGCTCTGCGTCCCCGGAGCCCGGCCGCGCGACGGGAGTTCCCGGGGAGTCGTACGGAGTCCCGGACGGCGGAGCCGGGACAGCGGGCGGCGGGGGCGGGGTCATCGACGGGGCCGGCCCGAACACGCCCGCGACGGGGACCGGGCGGCCCCCGGACGGCGCCTGTCCGGGCTGCTCCGCCCGGTCCGTCCCCCGCGTGAGGTGCGCGGCGTCCGAAGTCCCGGCCACCGAGGGGCTGCTGAAGCCCACCGGGCCGGACGGGGCGGTCTCGGCCGTCTCCAGGTTGAGCAGGCTCACCGCGCTCCGGCTGACCTGTTCCACCAGCGCGCCGGGCAGCCAGCCGCCGGCGACCAGGCGGGCGGTGCCCTCGGGGGCGAGCCGGCGGGCCAGTTCCGCGGGGGCCGGGCGGGCCGTCGGGTCCTTCGCCAGACAGGCGGCCGCCGCCTCGCGCAACTCGCCGGTCAGACCGTCGAGTTCGGGTTCCTCGTGGACGACCTTGTACAGCAGGGCGGCCGAGGAGTCGCCCGGGAACGGGGGCTCACCGGTCGCCGCGTAGGCCAGCACCGCGCCGAGGGAGAAGACGTCGGCCGCTGCGGTGACGCCCTTGCCGAGGATCTGCTCGGGGGACATGTAGCCGGGCGAGCCGACGGAGACGCCGGTCGAGGTGAGGGACGCGGTGCCGTCCGTGGCGCGGGCGATGCCGAAGTCGATGAGCAGCGGGCCGTCCAGGGTGAGCAGCACGTTGGACGGCTTCACGTCCCGGTGCACCAGGCCCAGTTCGTGGACGGCGGTGAGCGCCTCGGCGAGGCCCGCGCCCAGGGCCCGTACGGTCCGCGCGGGCAGCGGACCGCCGTCCGTGACGGCCGCGGCGAGGGAGGGGCCCGCCGCGTAGGCGGTGGCGACCCAGGGCACGGCGGCCTCCGGGTCCGCGTCCAGGACGGGCGCGGTCCAGGCGCCGCCCACCCGGCGGGCGGCGTCGACCTCCCGCCGGAAGCGGGCCCGGAACTCCTCGTCCAGCGCGAAGTGCGGGTGCACGATCTTCACCGCGACCGTGCGGCCGCCCGCGCTGCGGCCCAGGTAGACCCGGCCCATGCCGCCGGAACCGAGTCGGCCGAGCAGCCGGTAGGGCCCGACGGCGGCCGGTTCGTCGGCTCCGAGCGGCTGCATGGTGTGCACCTTTCCCCCGTAACGCCTCTCCCCCGGGCGCCTCACTGCCCGCAGCGTAGTGCCGTGGCGATTACGGCTGAAGCAGATCCACCTTCACGTCCGCCTGGAATCCGGTCGTCGGGCCGACCCGGCGGGCGAACTCGGCGACCGCCTTCAGCTGCGGTCCGCCGAAGCTGAAGTCGAGGGTGGTGAAGTACTGCTCCAGGGTGGCCTCGTCGAAGGACTCCCAGCGGGCGGCCTGTTCGGCGACCTTGCCGACCTCCTCCAGCGAGAGGTTGCGGGAGGCGAGGAAGGCCTCGTGCACCTTGCGGGTGATGAACGGCTCGCGCTCGGCGTAGTCGCGGCGGGCCGCCCAGACCGCGAAGACGAACGGCAGCCCGGTCCACTCCTTCCACAGCGCGCCCAGGTCGTGCACCTCCAGGCCGAAGCGGGGGCCGTCGATCAGGTTGGCGCGCAGGGCGGCGTCGCCGATCAGGACGGCGGCGTCCGCCTCCTGCATCATCAGGCTGAGGTCGGGCGGGCAGGTGTAGTAGTCCGGCTGGACGCCGAAGCGTTCCGCCAGCAGCAGCTGGGCCAGCCTGACCGACGTGCGCGAGGTCGAACCGAGGGCGACCCGGGCGCCGTCCAGCCGGTCGAGCGGGACCTGCGAGACGATCACGCAGGACATCACCGGGCCGTCGCAGCCGACGGCGATGTCCGGGAAGGCCACGAGGTCGTCCGCGTTGCGCAGGAACTCCACGAGGGTGACCGGCCCGATGTCGAGGTCACCGCGCACGATCTGCTCGCTGAGCTTTTCCGGGGTGTCCTTCGTCAGCTCGAAATCGAGGAGCGTGCCGGTTCTCGCGAGCCCCCAGTAGAGGGGCAGGCAGTTCAGGAACTGGATGTGGCCGACGCGCGGCCGGGTGCGAGAATTGTCCACATCGCGAGACTAGACCCCTTGCGGTACCGTGCTGAGACCGGCCCCACTGTCAACCCACCCGAGTGGACGTTCAAACATTCGGGTGAAGTGATCTTGACCTCTATTGCTTCCGGCTGCCTGCGTGCTAGGCTCGCCGCAAGTTGCAGTTTGGTTTCCCTTGCAGTACAGAGCCTGCGGAGCATGTGACCGCGGGCTCTCGTCGTTTTCAGACGAATGCAGTTGTGCAGCACCGTTTCGCACGTGCAGGTTCTGGAGCAGGGCAACCCTTTTGAGCCCAAGGAGGGCTTATGGCTACCGGAACCGTTAAGTGGTTCAACGCCGAAAAGGGCTTTGGCTTCATCGCCCAGGAGGGCGGCGGCCCCGACGTCTTCGTTCACTACTCCGCGATCAACGCGCAGGGCTTCCGCTCGCTCGAGGAGAACCAGCAGGTCTCCTTCGACGTGACGCAGGGCCCGAAGGGTCCGCAGGCGGAGAACGTCACCCCCGTCTGATCACTACCTGATCGCAGAACCTGAGTGCAGTACCCAAGGAGCCCCACGCCGTACGGCGACGGGGCTCCTGCCTTTTCCCGGCCGGCGCTTTCCTGAATTCCCGGCGAATTCCCGGTGCGTCCGCCCCTCGTGTGCGCCTCGCCCCGGGATACGCCCCCGCCGGGCGGGCACCGAGGGGAACGGGTCGTTTGACCGGTATCGCGGGCCTGTCAGTGGTCCCGGCTACGTTCCCGGGCCATGACGGACGCCCAGGATTTCCTCACCGCCACCCGCGCCTTCTACGACACCATCGCCGCCGACCACGCCGGCCACTTCCAGGACTCGCTCGCCGACCGACCGCTGGACCGGGCCCTGCTCGCCGCCTACGCCGAGACGATCCCCGCCGGCGGCACGGTGGCCGACCTCGGCTGCGGCCCGGGCCTCGACACCGGATACCACCTCGCGCACGGTGCGCGAACCGGAGGAGCGCCCCTCGGTGAATCGGTGTCGCAGGCCCTCCCCCCCGCCCGGAAGTCCGCCCAGGTCACTACGCATGGTCGAGGGTGACTCGGGGGCCCCGTGAGCGGTTGAAACCGGGAGTACCGGGAGCGCGACCTGTGCCGGTAACCGGCGGGGACGGCATGGGGATCGGCTCACCCCAGCATCGGTTGCGGCGCCGGGGAGAGAGACCGGCGGCCGGATCCCGATCCGTATACCCAGGGGGAGTCACGACATGCGCACCATCGCACTGCGTACGAAGACGGTTCTGGCCACGCTCACCGGCGCCGGTGTCCTCGCACTCGGTACCGCCGCGGCCGTTCCGGCGACCGGTGTGCAGGACGCCCTGGTGCACGTCGCCGCCGGCTTCACGGGCCACCAGGCGGACGCCCCGGCCCTGGCCAACGGACACGGCCCCGGCTTCACCCAGGGCTGACCCCCACCGCGCCCCGCGGCGCACACCCCAACAGCGAACGGCACCGGCCGGGCCCCACCCCACCGGTGCCGTTTCACATGAACGGCCCCCGCGGTGGCCACTGCCCGGCCACCGGGCCTACCGGCCGGGTCCGGGTCGCCGGCCGGGTCCGGGTGGCCGACGGGCCGCGAGCCACCGGCGGGTGTCGAGGCCGGCCGGCCACCGCGGGGTCCATCGGTACCGCGGAGCCGATCGGCCGCCCCGTGACCACCGGCGAACCGCGGGGCCGGCCGGCCGCGGGGCCACCGACGGACCACGAGGCCGGACGATCAACCGCGGGGTTGGCCGCGCAGGGGCCGCCGGGCAGCCGCGGGGTCGGCCGGGGGCCGGGGCGGCGGTTCGGCGGCAGGCGCCCGGTCGGCCACCGGCCCGCTGTCCGGCCGTGCGGCCACGGCTACAGCCGACGGCCCTCCCGGGTCACGCCCATCGCGTCGTAGAGGTCCTCCGCCGCCTGCTGGTGGGTGCGGGCCGTCGGGTCGTCGCCCAGTTCGTGGGCGGCTTCCGCGAGGCCGAGCAGGGCGCGGGCCATCTCGATGCGGTAGCCGAGGCGGGACGCCAGCTCGTAGGCGTGGCGGTGCAGTTCCATCGCCCGCTCGGGCGCGCCGCGCCGCAGGTGAACCAGTGCGACAACGTTGACCACGGACGCCTGACGCAGCGCCGTGCCCTCGGCGGAGACCAGTTCCAGGGCCCGCTCGGCGTGTTCGGCGGCCGAGCGCACCTCGCCGAGCCGCTGGCAGACCTGCGCCCAGTGGGCCAGGACGACGGCCACGTTGGCGGGCTTGCGGGACTCGTCGCACAGTTCGAGGGCCTGGGCGAGACAGGCGCGGGCCCGCTCGTCCTCGTCGGTGCCCAGGTGGGCCAGGGCCAGCCAGGTGAGCGAGGCGATCTCGTTGCTGCGGTCGCCGAGGCTGCGGTTCAGCTCGGTGGCCCGGGCCGCGTACCGGGCGCCCTCGGCGTAGTGGCCCGACCAGGTCTCCACCGTGCTGAGGTTGTCCAGGGCCTGCGCCTCCATCCGGGCCGAGCCCAGCTCCTGGTGCAGGGCGATGCCCTGGACGAGGTAGGTGCGGGCCTCGTCGAAGTTGCCGAGCGCCCCGTGCAGCAGGCCAAGGACGTCGATGCACATCGCCTCGCCCCGCCGGTCGTCGGCGGAGGCCAGCTCCAGGGCCTCCTGGGCGGTGGTGATGCCGTCCTGGAAGTCGCCGAGCCACCAGTGGCCCACGGCCAGGTTGCCCAGGCTGATGCTGAGCAGCGCCGGGTCGTCGAGCTGCCGGCAGGCGCCGACGCCGATGCGGCCGACCACCCGGAACTCCTCGTAGTCACCGCGCAGATCGAGGTAGAAGAGCAGGTTGCGGGCGAGCAGCGCCGCATAGCGGTGCAGCCCCCGGGTGCCCGCCTGGGTGGCGACCGCGAGCAGTGCGTCGTACTCGCGGTCGAACCAGCGCAGCGCCCCCTCGTCACCGTCCAGCCGGGGCAGCTCGGGGCCGCCGGAGGCGGGCGGGTCGCCGTAGCGGCTGCGGCCGGGGAAGAGCGTCTCGCAGGCCACGTCGGTGGCGAGCGTGTAGTACGACACCAGCCGCTCGACCGAGGCCTCCTCGTCGTCCTCGGCCTCCCGCACACTCATCGCGTAGGTGCGCACCAGGTCGTGGAAGCCGTACAGCCCCGCCTCGTGCTGCTCCAGCAGATGCGCGTCGAGCAGCAGTTCGAGGGCGTCCTCCGCGTCATGGACGCCGGTGCCGAGCAGCGCGGCGGCGGAGTGGACGTCGATGGTGCTGCCCGGATGCAGCCCGAGCAGCCGGAACGCGACGCGCTGGTCCTCCTCCATCGCCTGGTACGACAGCCTGAGCGTGGCCTCGACGCTGCGTTCCCCGGCACTCAGCTCGCGCAGCCGCCGGGTCTCGTCGGCGAGCCGGTCGACCAGGTACCGGACGGTCCAGCGGGGCCGGTTGCGCAGCCGGGCGGTGGTGATGCGCAGGGCGAGGGGCAGACCGCCGCACAGGTCGGCCAGCAGGGCGACGGCGTCGGGTTCGGCGGCGGTGCGCTCGTCGCCGAGCATCCGGTTGAGCAGCGTGGTGCTGTCGTCGGCGGAGAGCTGCCCGAGGGAGAGCCACTCGGCGGCGTCGAGGTCGAGCATGCGCACCCGGCCGGTGAGGATCGCCAGGGAGTCCTCGGAGGCGGGCAGCAGTGGCCGGATCTGTGCGGCGTCGGCGGCGTTGTCCAGCAGGAGCAGCAGCTTCCGCTGTGCGGAAACGCTTCGCCAGAGGGCGGTGCGTCTCTCCAGGTCGTCGGGAATGCGGTCGTCCGGTACGCCGAGGGTGCGCAGCAGCGAGTGCAGCACGGTGCCCGGCTCCTGGGCCTTCTCGCCGGGGCTGAATCCGCGCAGGTCGATGAAGAGCTGGCCGTCGGGGTAGTCGGCGGCGAGCTGGTGGGCGGCGTGCACCGCGAGCGCGGTCTTGCCGCTGCCGCCCATGCCGTCCACACCGACGATCCGGGTGCGTTCGGCGGCCGAGGCCCGGCCCACCTTCAGCAGCCGGGCCAGCTCCTCGTCCCGGCCGGTGAAGTCCGGCAGGTCGTAGGGCAGGGTGCAGGGCGCCGGCTCGGACCCGGACGGCTGGGCGGGCGGGGCCGGTACGAGCAGGGCGGCGCGGTCGGCCACCGACTGGGGCACCCGGGGGGCCACTTCGGGGCTGTCGCGCAGGATGGCCTCGTACAGCCGGGTCAGTTCGGCGCCCGGGTCGATGCCCAGCTCCTCCACGAGGAGTTCGCGCATCCGGCCGAACTCCTCCAGCGCCTCAGCCTGCCGCCCTGCCCGGTACAGGGCGAGCATCAGCCGTCCGCGCAGGGTCTCCCGGAGCGGGTGCGCGGTGACCAGCTCGCGCAGCGGCCCGACGAGGTCGCCGGACTCGCCGAGTTCGAGCTGCAGCTCGAAGTACTGCTCGGCGACCGCCATGTGCCGTTCCTCGAGGGCGGCGGAGGCCGCGGAGATCACCGGGCCGCCCGCGCCCGCCATGACCGGGCCGCGCCACAGGTCCAGGCAGGCCCGCAGATGACCGACCGCCTCGGCGGGCCGTCCGGCGGCCACCGCCTGCCGCGCCTCGCGCGCGCGCCGGCCGAACTCGTGCAGGTCCAGTTGCTCCTCTTCGAGCACGGCCCGGTACCCGGCGCCGTCGGTGACGATCAGCGAGGAGCCACCGGGGATGCGGGTGCGGAGCGCGGCGACGGCCTTGCGGATCTGGTGGCCGGCGGTCTGCGGCGGCTCGTCCTCCCAGGCGGCGGTCACCAGCCGGGGCATGGGCACCATGCGTCCCGGCTCCAGTAACAGCGTGACCAGCACCCGTTCCTGGGTGGGGCTGCCGAGCCTCAGCCGCCGGTCGCCGTGCCACCCTTCCAGCGAACCGAGGATGTTGAAGCGCACGAGAGGCAGACCGGATGCCGCCGACTCCACGTAACCCGTCCCCCCACCCCGTTGTACTGCTCAGCCCCCGCATGTTCGGGACAATCCTAGGTTGTACCCCGAACCTGTCACGCCGGAAGACGACTTCACGTTACAAGGGTTATCCCTTGGTTTGCGCCAAAAGCCAGGCCATCTTCAGGCGAGCTGCGGGATAACGGTCCGCGTATCGCCGGCCAACGCCGGGTCGTGGCACAGGATGGCGCTCTCCACCTGGCGCAGGGCGGGCGACGGCTGGATGCCGAGTTCGTCGTCGAGGTGGCGGCGCATGCGGCGGAAGACGTCGAGGGCGTCGGCCTGCCGTCCCGAGCAGTACAGGGCGATCATGAGCTGTTCACAGAACCGCTCCCGCAGCGGGTGGTTGGTGTGCGCCTCGGTCAGCTCGGCGAGGACCGCCGCGTGCCGGCCGAGCCGCAGCTCGGCGTCGAAGCGCAGTTCCATGGCGCGCATCCGGTACTCGTCGTAGCGGGCGCCCGCCAGCTGGCACAGGGTGCCGCAGGCGAACCCGCCGAAGACCGGGCCGCGCCACAGCGCGAGCGCGTCGCCGAGCAGCCGGGCGGTGTACGCCGGGTCGCCCCCGCGGGACGACTCGGCGTGCCGTACGGCCCGGACGAACTCGGCGGCGTCCAGCTCGCCGTCCCCCACGACGAGCCGGTAGCCCGAGGGGTGGATGGTCACCCTGGAACCCCCCCGGCCGGGCTCCAGGCCGCGCAGCTTGCGGCGCAGCCGGCTGACGTGCGCCTGCAGGGCGTTGGCCTGGTTGTCGGGTACCGCGTCCCCCCACATCTCCTCGACCAGGCTCTCCCCGGAAACCGGCTGGCCCTCGCTGATCAGCAGGGTCTGCACCAGGGTGCGCTGCAGGTCGCCGGAGATCTCCGCGGGGCCGGACACGGTACGGATCTGCAGGGCCCCGAGGATCGAGAACTTCAGCATCCTGACTCCGCCTCCCGTTGATGTCGCTGGCGTCGTCGTCCTTCTTCCGGCGACGTATCAACAGTGCGCGGCGCGGCTACCGGATCGTTACCGGTCCGTTCCCGGCCGGGTGTCGTCACCGACGACCAGCGCCCGTAGTGAGGCCACCCGCCGGGCCGCCACATCGGGCGAGTCGGCGCCGACGACGAGGTGACCGGGGTGCGGCGCCGCGGGCGGTGAGACGTAGCGGACGTGCGGCAGGCCGCCCACCTCCGCCTCCGCCAGCCGCCACGGCGGGCTGATCAGCGCGGCGGCGGCGAAGCGGTTGGGCCGCACCGCGTCGACCAGCCGCCCGGCCAGCACCTCCACCGCCCCGGCCGCCAGGTCCAGCCCGCCGGCCGCCTTGACCAGTTCCGGCACCGGGTCGTCGCCGAGACCCGCCCGGCAGCCGGTGATCACCGGGCCGCGCGGGGTGAGGACGACGCTGGAGTGGGCCGGACCGAACTGGTATCCGGTCAGGTCCAGCAGCGCGGTGACCACCGCGCGTACCTCGGCGGCGGTGTCGGCCGTGAGGGGCGCGGGGTGGAGCAGGCCGTAGGGCGTGCGGGCGACGATCGCGGCGGCCTGGTGCATGCCGTGCACGCTCAGCGTCTCCACGGTCAGCCGCAGGTCGCCGGGGGCCACCTCGGTGCCGCCGGGCGAGAGCCGGTTGTCGCGGACGAGGCGCTGCACGGCGGCCGGGTCGGACAGCATGACGAGGGCACGGGCCGGGTTGACGCACAGCCCGGCCTCGGCGGCCTCGGCGAGGGGTGCGCGCAGCGCGGCCTCGTCCGTGGCGTCGGCCCGTATGGAGCGCACTTGGACTCCCGCGCGCGCGGCCTGGCGGACGAGGCGCTGGTCCGGGTTCAGCAGGAAGATCCGGCGTACGTCGTTGTGTTCTTTCATGCCTCTGCTCGGGGGGACGGAGTAGGCGGGGGTGGAAAGGCAGGCTACGAGCGGCCGATACCGATCCGGTCCCGGCCGGTTCCCGAGGTGGTGCGAGTGCCCGGAACGGGTACTTCTGAGGGGGGTTGACGAACCGTGGGCACCACAGGACCCGCCTTGTACGCTACCGGTTCCCGGGCACTTGCCGGGGGCGGTTTCCCGGCAAGGACAGAGCAGCCGGTTAGCGCCTCTGTCCGGCCGTTTCCCCGCTTCGCGCGCCGAACGCGTCAGCGTGCGTAGAGGCCCTCGACCTCCTGGGCGAAGTCCTGCATGATCCGTTCCCTGCGCAGCTTCATCGAGGGTGTCAGCTGACCCGCCTCCTCGGTGAAGTCCACGGGCAGCACGGCGAACCTGCGGATCGACTCGGGGCGGGACACCAGCTTGTTGGCCTCGTCCAGGGCCCGCTGCAGGACGGCTTCCAGCTCGGCGTCGCCGACCAGGAGTTCCGGCGGCACCGGATGCCTGCCGTTCATCTGGCGCCAGTGGGTGATGCCGTCGGGGTCGAGGGTGATGAGCGCGGCGACGTACGGCCGGCCGTCGCCGACGAGCATGACCTGGGAGATCAGCGGGTGCTGGCGCAGCCAGTTCTCCAGCGGCGCCGGGGCCACCGACTTGCCGCCGGCCGTGATCAGCAGTTCCTTCTTGCGGCCGGTGATGGTCAGGTAGCCCTCGTCGTCCAGCTCGCCTATGTCGCCGGTGGGCAGCCAGCCGTCCCGGGTGGCGGGAACGACTCCGCCGGCCTGCGGGTCCCAGTAGCCGCGCAGCACGTGGTCGCCGGCGAGCAGGATCTCCCCGTCCGCCGCTATCCGCACCCGGGTGCCGGGCAGCGGCCAGCCGACCGTGCCCAGCCGGGGCTTGAGCGGCGGGGTGACCGTGGAGGCGCCGGCGGTCTCGGTCAGGCCGTATCCCTCGAAGACCTCGATCCCGGCGCCGGCGTAGAACGCGGCCAGACGCCGGCCGAGCGGTGAGCCGCCGCAGATGACGAACTTGACCCGGCCGCCCATGGCGTTGCGGATGCGCCGGTAGACGAGCGGGTCGTAGAAGGAACGGGTCGTGCGCAGCGCCCGGTTGGGGCCGCTTCCGGTGCCGGTCTGCCGGGCCTCGAGCGCCTCGCCGTACCGCACGGCCACCGTGGTCGCCCGGTCGAAGGCGGCGGCCCGGCCGCCCTCCTCCGCCTTGGCCCGCGCGGAGTTGAAGATCTTCTCCAGCATGTACGGGATGGTCAGCAGGCAGGTCGGCCGGAAGGCGGCGAGGTCGGGCAGCAGGTCCTCGGCCTTCAGGCTCGGCGCGTGCCCGAGCCTGACCCGGGCGCGTACGCAGGCGATCGCCACCATCCGCCCGAAGACGTGGGACATCGGCAGGAACAGCAGGACCGACGCCTCCTCGGCCGAGCCGGTCCGGAAGACCGGGTGGAGGAGCTGGACGGCGTTGTCGACCTCGGCGAAGAAGTTGCCGTGCGAGAGGGCGCAGCCCTTGGGACGGCCGGTGGTGCCGGAGGTGTAGATGAGCGTGGCGAGGGTTTCGGGGCTCAGCATGCCCCGCCGTACGGCCACTTCGCCGTCCGGTACCTCGGCGCCCAGCTCCGCGAGCCGGTCCACGTGCCCCTGCTCCATCACCCACACGTGCCCGAGGTCCGGCAGCCGCTCCAGTTCGGGGCCCATCGCTGAGGCCTGGGCGCCGGTCTCGGTGACCAGGGCGACCGCGCCGGAGTCGTGCAGGATCCAGCGGGTCTGGAAGACGGAGGACGTGGGGTAGACCGGGACCGTGACCAGGCCGGCCGCCCAGGCGGCGAAGTCGAGCAGCGTCCACTCGTACCGGGTCCGGGCCATCACGGCGATCCGGTCGCCCGGTGTCAGCCCCGACGCGATCAGGCCCTTGGCCACCGCGAGCACCTGCGCGGCGAACTGCGCCGCCGTCACGTCCGTCCAGCGGCCGCCGTCCGTCCTGCGGCTGAGCACAACGGCGCCGGGGTCGGCCTCGGCGTTCTCGAACGGCAGTTCCGCGAGCGAGCCGTGCCGCACCGGCGGCGCGAACGGTGGGACGTACGCCTCCCGTACGACACCGTCCAGCCGCCGGGTCTCGGGTTCCACCAGGACCGGCAGGCCGTCGTAGTCGGTGGCCTGGACGGGGGCGCCGGAGGAGACCGGGGCGCTCGGGTACGGGGTGGACACGGGGCGGCTCCTCGGGCGTGCAGCGGAGAACTGCTTGCTGCCTGACGTACGTGCCTCGGGCGGCGAGGCGTTCACCGGTGGCTGTCCCGCAGTAAGGAGTTACCGGCGGTCAGGCTGGTGATCGTACGGGTCGGCTGTGGGGGGATTGTGCGAGTTCGGGAATGGTCCGGGAACGGGGGTGTGCATCCTCGGAGATCATGTGAGAGGCGTTCATGTTCCCTGGCTCACACTCGTCGTCCCACCCCATCGACCGGTGATTTCACGGGCGTTCCAGGATCGCGGTCACGCCCTGGCCGCCCGCCGCGCAGACCGAGATCAGGCCCCTGCCGGGACCGTCCCGCTCCGCGAGCAGCTTCGCCAGGGTCGCGACGATCCTCGCCCCGGTCGCCGCGAACGGATGCCCGGTGGCCAGCGACGACCCGGCCACGTTCAGCCGGGCCCGGTCCACCGCGGGCAGCCCCCGCTTCTCCCAGGCGGCGAGCGTGGCCAGCACCTGGGAGGCGAAGGCCTCGTGGACCTCGATCAGGTCGAAGTCGTCCAGGCCGAGACCGGTGCGCTCCAGCAGGCGCGGCACCGCGTACGCCGGGGCCATCAGCAGGCCGTCCTCGCCGCCCGCCACGTCACCGTGCGCGAAGTCGACGGCGGCCGTCTCGTGCGCGGTGAGGAAGGCGAGGGGCTGGAAGCCGCGCGCCTCGGCCCACTCCTCGCTCGCCAGCAGGACGAGCGCCGCGCCGTCGGTGAGCGGGGTCGAGTTGCCGGCGGTCATGGTGGGCCCGGGGTCGTTCAGGCCGAACACCGGCTTCAGAGCGGCGAGTTTCTCCGGGGTGGAGCCCGGACGCAGGTTCTGGTCGCGGTCCAGGCCGCGGAAGGGAACGACCAGGTCGTCGAAGAAGCCCCGGTCGTACGCCGCCGCCAGCCGCCGGTGACTGGTGGCGGCCAGTTCGTCCTGCGCCTCCCGGGTGATGCCGAAGGCGCGTGCGGTCACCGCCGCGTGTTCGCCCATCGAGAGCCCGGTGCGCGGCTCGGCGTTGCGCGGGATGTCGGGGACCAGGTGTCCCGGGCGGATCCCGGCGAGGGCTCTCAGCCGGGCGCCCGCGGTCCTCGCCCGGCGGGCCTCCAGCAGGATGCGGCGCAGCCGGTCGTTGACGCCGAGGGGCGCGTCGCTCGCGGTGTCGGCGCCGCCCGCGACCGCCGACTCGGTCTGGCCGAGGGCGATCTTGTTGGCGGCGGCGACGACGGCCTGGAGTCCGGTGCCGCAGGCCTGCTGGATGTCGTAGGCGGGGGTGCGCGGGTCCAGCCGGGAGCCGAGCACGGTCTCGCGGGCCAGGTTGAAGTCCCGGCTGTGCTTGAGGACGGCGCCGGCCACGAACTCGCCCACGCCGCCCGGCCGGTCGAGGCCGTACCGCTCGGCCAGCCCGTCGAGGGCCGCGGTGAGCATCCGCTGGTTGGAGGCGGTGGCGTAGGGCCCGTCGGAGCGGGCGAAGGGCAGGCGGGTGCCGCCGATCACCGCGACGCGTCGCGCCCGGGGCTGTTCGGACGGGGTTGCGAGGGGACTCATCTCGACCTGCTCCTCAGCCGTGACGTAGGCTTACCTCCGGTAACCTTACTCCAGAGTAAGCATTTCTGACCGAGTCCCACGGGAGTTGGACATGGCCGACCGCTACCTGAGCTTCACCGGCACGGCGCCGGGCCGCTTCCTCACCCGGCGCCTGGGTCTGCCCCAGCCGGCCGAGCTGCGCCGCTGGTCGGCCGAACACCCGTCACTGGACGGCCCGTTGCTGCATCTCACGGCCGGGGACTCCGACCTCGACCCGGCCCCCGTCCTCGCCCGCACCGGCCTCACCGCCGGTGACCGGGACCCGGCCGCCGTCGTCCTGGACGCCACCGGCGTACGGGACGTCGGGACGCTCGCCGAGGTGCACGCGGCCCTGCATCCCGTCGTACGGTCCGTCGCGCCGAGCGGCCGGGTCCTGGTCCTCGGCGCCCCGCTCGACCCCGCCGACCACCACCAGGCCGCCGCCCAGCAGGCGCTGGAGGGTCTCACCCGCTCGCTCGGCAAGGAGATCGGCCGGGGCAGGACCGTCAACCTGGTCCGGCTGACCGACGCGGCCGCCGCCGAGTCCACCCTGCGCTTCCTGCTCTCCCCCAAGTCGGCCTACGTCAGCGGCCAGGTGGTCGAGGTCGGCGCCGGGCCGGCCACCGCCCCGGCCGACTGGGCGATGCCGCTCGCCGGGCGGACCGCGCTGGTCACCGGCGCCGCGCGCGGGATCGGCGAGGCCGTCGCCGGGACGCTGGCCCGGGACGGCGCCCATGTCGTCGTGCTCGACGTGCCCGCCGCCGAGGCGGACGCCCGCCGGGTCGCCGAGCGGCTCGGCGGCACCGCCCTCACCCTCGACATCACCGCCGACGACGCGGGCGAGCGCATCGCGGACGCCCTCCCCGGCGGACTGGACGCCCTGATCCACAACGCGGGCATCACCCGGGACCGCCGGCTGGTCAACATGCCTGCGGACCGCTGGAGTTCGGTACTGGAGGTGAACCTGGCCGGCGTACTGCGCACCACCGACGCCCTGCTCGCCAAGGGCGCGCTGCGCTCCGACGGCCGGATCGTGGCCACCGCCTCCATCGCCGGGCTCGCGGGCAACGCCGGGCAGACCAACTACGGCGCGAGCAAGGCGGGTGTCGTGGGCCTCGTACGGTCCCTCGCGCCGCGCGCGCTCGCGGAGCACGGGGTGACCGTGAACGCGGTCGCGCCCGGGTTCGTCGAGACCCGGATGACGGCCGCGATCCCGCTGTTCATCCGGGAGGCCGGCCGCCGGATGAACTCCCTAGCGCAGGGGGGCCTGCCGGCCGACGTCGCCGAGACCATCGCCTGGCTCGCCCACCCGGCCTCCGGCGCGGTCAACGGCCAGGTCGTCCGCGTGTGCGGCCAGAGCCTGCTGGGAGCCTGAGATGACCGCCGTGACCCTGTCCGCCGCCCCCGCGCTGGCCCCGCTGCTCGCCCGCGGCGCGCTGCGCTCGCCCTTCAAACGCCCGTCCCCGGAGGCGGACTTCCCGCGCGACCGGCTGGTCCTGCCCGGCCTGCGCGTCGACCTGGCCCGGCTGGCCGCCTACGAACGGGTCTGCGGCTTCGCGCCCGGCGCCGACGACGCGGACGCGCTGCCCGTCACCTACCCGCACGTCCTCGGCTTCCCGCTGGCCATGCGCCTGATGAGCGGCCGGGACTTCCCGCTGCCGCTGCTCGGCCTGGTGCACACCTCGATCGGGATCGTCCGCCGCACCGGCCTGCCGGCCACCGGGGAGTACGAACTCGCCGTCCACATCGCCGGTCTCGCCCCGCACCGGCGCGGCACCGAGGCCACGGTGGTCACCGAGCTGCGGGCCGGCGGGGACGCCGTATGGGAGTCGCGGAGCACCTACCTCGCCCGGCACCGGGCCGGCGCCGGGGCCGGTGCGGCGCCGGGGCCCGACGAGGAGCGGCGGCCACCGCTTCCGGCGGCCGCCGAGTGGCGGCTCCCCGACGACCTCGGCCGCCGGTACGGCGCCGCCTCCGGGGACCGCAACCCCATCCATCTGCACCCGCTGACCGCGCGCCTCTTCGGCTTCCCGCGCGCCATCGCGCACGGCATGTGGACGGTGGCCCGCTGCCTGGCCGCCCACGGCACGCCCGAGGCGGCCCGGATCGAGGCCAGCTTCCGGGCGCCGGTGCCGCTGCCGGGAACGGTGACCTACGGCACGGACGGCACCGGCCGTTTCGAACTGCGCGGGGCCGGGGACCGCCCGCACCTGACCGGCGAGGTACGGGCGCTGACGCCACAACTGGAGCCGTAGGGCCCGCCGTCCGGGCTCAGTGCCTCAGTCCTCGAAGCGCGGCGGGCTCCAGGGCCGGCCCTGCATCAGGTCGCCCAGGCCCGCCCAGGCGAAGTTCATCAGGGTGGCCGCCGCCTGCCGTGCCGTGGTGCCCGGGGTGGCGTTGGCCCAGGCGGCGAGGGACTCGGCGGCGCCGACCAGGGCTTCGGCGAGCCCGGCGACCTCACGCTCGGCGAGGTCCGGATCACGGTGGGCCTCACGGGCCGCGACGGCGATCAGCCGGGTCACGAACGCGACGATCTCCTCGCGCATCGCGGTGACCTCGGCGGCGAACAGCTCGCCGTGGGTACGGGCCTGCAGGTGCAGCACGGCCCAGCCGTCGGGGTGCTCGGCGGTGTGCGCGAAGAACGCCCGGAGCCCGTCCCAGAGCCGGCGGTCGGCGGGCAGATCAGCGCGCACGCCGGTGCGGACCGCCTCCGACAGGGCCCGGGCCTCCCGGCGGATGCACGCCGTGAAGAGGTCTTCCTTGGAGTTCAGATAGAGGTACACCAGCGGCTTCGAGACGCCCGCCAGTTCGGCGATCTCGTCCATCGACGCGGCCATGTACCCGCGCCGGCCGAAGATCCGTACGGCGGCGTCGAGCATCTGCTGCTCCCGCACCGCACGCGGCATCCGCTTGGTCTTCACGGCACCCATGGGGAGAAGCCTAGTTGTGCCGCCGGGGCGGCCGGCGCGTATCGGCCGGCCGAGGGGGTCAGGAGGCCTGGCTCCGCGCCCGGGAGATGTCGTCCGCCCCGTCCTCCTGGTTGCGGTTGGAGTCCAGGTTGGCCTTCATCCGGTCCACCCGGTCCACGATCCGCACCGAGGCCCGCTCCCGCTCCCGGCGCAGCACCACCCAGCTGATCGGCGCCGACAGCACCAGCGCGAGCAGCAGCACCCACAGGAAGTTCGAGTTGCCGAAGCCGCGCGGGAAGATGCCGGAGTAGACGGCTCCCCAGACGACCACGAGGCAGCCGGCGAAGATGCCGAGGCGCATCAGCGTGTAGCGGAGCATCTCAATCCACTCTTCCGTGTCGTACGGTCCGAAATCCCATCGGGTGCATCGTCCAGTGAAGCACGCCCGACGGGCGATCTTCGCGGGGGGTCGCGGGGGCCACCGGCGCCTCAGGTCAGCGGGAGCAGCATGGTGATGTCGTCGCGGTGGTCGCCGGGGGCGACGCGGATGGCGCCGGGCACCCGGCCGACCTCCTTGTAGCCGCAGGAGGCGTAGAAGTGCTCCAGGCCGTGGCCGCCCCGGCAGCCGAGCCGGATCGCGTCGATGCCGCCGAAGCCGCGGACCGCGCCCTCGGCGGCCGCCATCAGCTCGCGGCCGTACCCCTTGCCCTGGTGTGCCGGGTGGACCATCACCGTGTAGAGCCAGACCCAGTGCGTCTGCAGCCGGTGCGTGTTGAAGGAGACGAAGGCGGTGGCGGCCACCTCGCCCGCCTCGTCGTGCCCGACGAGCAGCCGCATGCCGCCGCCGGCCAGCGCCGCGAGCTGCTTGACCAGTACCGGGCGTATGTCCTCCCGTGTCACCGGGGGCACGAACCCGACGGCCCCGCCCGCGTTGGTCACGTCCGTCCACAGCGTGAGGACGCCCTGGTGGAGGGCAGGGGTGATCGCCGGGTCGAGCGTGAAGGTAAGGGGCATGGGGCGAGTGTATCTATTACCCGAGTACGTGTGCGGCGATTCCCAGATCGGCCACCAGGCCCTCGTACGCCGCCTCGCGGTCCTCGTCCCGCGCCCGCAGCACCGACGACGGATGCACCGTCGGGACCAGCCGTTCCGACCGCCCGTGGATCTCCCGCTCCAGCACGGTGCCGCGCACCTCGCCCACCCGGAACGACGATCCGAGCAGCGCCTTGCCGGCCGTGGCGCCGAGCACCACGATCAGCTCGGGCCGTACGAGGGCCAGCTCGGCCGCGAGCCACGGCCAGCACGCCGTCGTCTCCCGCAGGCTGGGCGCCTTGTGGATCCGCCGCTTGCGCGGTTCGGCCCGGGTGAACTTGAAGTGCTTGACGGCGTTGGTGACGTAGGCGTCCGCCGGGTCGAGGCCGGCTTCCGCCAGCGCGCGGTCCAGCAGCCGGCCGGCGGGCCCGACGAACGGCCTGCCCTCCCGGTCCTCCTGGTCGCCCGGCTGCTCCCCGACGAGCATCACCCGGGCATCGGCACTGCCGGCCCCGAAGACGGTCCGGGTGGCGTCCCGGTGCAGGGGGCAGCCTCGGCAGTCGGCCGCGGCCCGGCGCAGCCCGTCGAGGCCGGCCCCCGCCGGGACGAAGGGGGCGGCGGTGTAGCGGTCCTCGGGGCCGCTGCCGCTCGGGCTCATGGCCCCCGGGTACCCCGGGGGCCGGAGGTGCTTCAGACCCGCATCGGCTGCGGGGACTCCCGGCGCAGGGGGTCGGGGCCGTCGTACTCGCGGATGATCTCGTAGCGGGTGTTGCGCTCCACCGGGCGGAAGCCGGCGTCCCGGATCAGGTCCAGCAGGTCCTCGCGGGTCAGCTTGTTCGGGGTGCCGTAGTTGTCGGCGTCGTGGGTGATCTTGTACTCGACCACCGAGCCGTCCATGTCGTCGGCGCCGTGCTGGAGGGCGAGTTGGGCGGTCTGCACCCCGTGCATCACCCAGAACACCTTCACGTGCGGGACGTTGTCGAACAGCAGCCGGGAGACGGCGAACGTCTTCAGCGCCTCGGCGCCGGTCGCCATCTGCGTGCGCGCCTGGAGCCGGTTGCGGACCTTGCCGTCCTTCATGTCCACGAAGTCGTGCTGGTAGCGCAGCGGGATGAAGACCTGGAACCCGGCGGTCTCGTCCTGCAGTTCACGCAGCCGCAGCACGTGGTCGACGCGGTGCCGGGGCTCCTCGATGTGGCCGTAGAGCATGGTGCACGGGGTCTTCAGGCCCTTCTCGTGCGCCAGCCGGTGGATGCGGGACCAGTCCTCCCAGTGGGTGCGGTGGTCCACGATGTGCTGCCGGACCTCCCAGTCGAAGATCTCGGCGCCGCCGCCGGTGAGGGACTCCAGGCCGGCGTCGATCAGCTCGTCGAGGATCTCGGAGGCGCTCAGCCCGGAGATGGTCTCGAAGTGGTGGATCTCCGTCGCCGTGAAGGCCTTCAGCGACACGTCCGGCAGGGCGGCCTTCAGCTCGCGCAGCGAACGCGGGTAGTACCGCCACGGCAGGTTCGGGTGCAGGCCGTTGACGATGTGCAGCTCGGTGAGGTTCTCCGACTCCATCGCCTTGGCGAGCTTGACGGCCTCCTCGATGCGCATCGTGTACGCGTCCTTCTCCCCCGGCTTGCGCTGGAAGGAGCAGTAGGCGCAGGAGGCCGTGCACACGTTGGTCATGTTGAGGTGCCGGTTGACGTTGAAGTGGACCACGTCACCGTTCTTGCGGGTGCGCACCTCGTGCGCGAGCCCGCCCAGCCAGGCCAGGTCGTCCGACTCGTACAGCGCGATGCCGTCCTCGCGGGACAGGCGGACGCCCGCCCTCACCTTCTCCTCCAGCTCGCGCTTGAGCCCGACGTCCATGCCAACACCTTTCTCCGACAGCCCGACCAACGGTATCCCTAGACCTCTTCGGGCAGCTCCCCGACCCGGTTCTCCCACTTCGTGGACAGCACGACCGTGGTACGGGTCCGGGAGACGCCCTTGGTGCCGCTCAGCCGCCGGATCGTCTTCTCCAGGCCGTCCACGTCCGTGGAGCGCACCTTGAGCATGAACGAGTCGTCGCCGGCGATGAACCAGCAGTCCTCGATCTCCGTCAGGTCCCGCAGCCGCTGGGCCACGTCCTCGTGGTCGGCGGCGTCGGACAGCGAGATGCCGATCAGCGCGATCACGCCGAGGCCGAGGGAGGCCGAGTCCACGGTGGCGCGGTACCCGGTGATGACACCGGCCGCCTCCAGCCGGTTGATGCGGTCGGTGACGCTGGGTCCCGACAGGCCGACGAGGCGCCCCAGCTCCGCGTAGGAGGCCCGGCCGTTCTCCCTCAGGGCCTGGATGAGCTGCCTGTCCACCGCGTCCATGCGATCGAAGCCTTCCGCTGAAGATTTCCCGAAGTGATGAGAGGTACTGCGACTTGCTCCGCTACCGGCCCGCTGCGCCGCCGCCCAGTTCGCCCTTCCAGCGCCGGTACAGGCCGTGCCCGACGCCCGCCGCGTCCAGCACCCGCCCGGCGACGAAGTCCACCAGATCCTGGATGTGGGTGGCGCCCGCGTAGAAGGCGGGCGAGGCCGGCACCACGCTCGCGCCGGCGTCGTCCAGCGCGACCATGTGCCGCAGGGTCTGGCCGTTCAGCGGGGTCTCCCGTACGGCCACGACGAGCGGCCTGCGCTCCTTCAGTGTGACGCTCGCCGCGCGCTGCAGCAGGTCCTTGGAGAGGCCGAGGGCGACACCGGCGACACAGGCCGTGGACGCCGGGACGATCAGCATCCCCCGCGCGGGGTACGACCCCGAGGACGGTCCCGCCGCGAGGTCCCCCGCGCCCCAGTACCGCACCCCGCTGACGTCCACCTCGAACGTCCCGGGCTTGCCGTCGGCTCCCCTGGCCAGCCATTCCCGCAGGTCCTCCTGCCAGTGCGCGTCCCGGAACGAGATCCCCGTCTCGTCCAGCAGCGTCAGCCGCGAGGCCCGGCTGACCACCAGGTCGACCGCCTCGCCGGCGGCGAGCAGCGCCCGCAGCACGGCTGCCGCATACGGCGTACCGGAAGCACCGGACACCCCCACGATCCAAGGCGCGCGCTGCGTTTCTCCTGCGTTCACACCTTGAGCGTACCGGCGGACCGAACCGCGTTCAGGACGGGTCGGCCCGACCGCGGCGACGCCCCCCGCTCAGACCGTCAGACCCCGCACCAGCAGGTCCAGCAGCGCGCACACGAACAGAGCGATCCCGATGAAACCGTTGACGCTGAAGAACGCCCTGTTCACGCGGGACAGGTCGTGCGGGCGGACGATGGTGTGCTCGTAACCGAAGGCTCCCGCGACGACGACCAGGCCCAGCCAGAAGAACGCGCCGGCGTGGGTGGCGAGGGCGTACCAGACGAACAGGGCCGTGGTGACGGTGTGGCAGATACGGGCGCCCCAGATGGCGGCCGGGATGCCGAAACGGGCCGGGACCGACCTGACGCCGATCCGGCGGTCGGTCTCGACGTCCTGGCAGGCGTAGATCAGGTCGAAGCCGCCGATCCAGATGCCGACGGCGAGGCCGAGGATCACCGCGTTCCAGGACCACTCGCCGGTGATCGCCAGCCAGCCGCCGACCGGGCCCATCGCCTGGGCCAGGCCCAGGATGGCCTGCGGGAAGTTCGTGAACCGCTTGCCGTAGGGGTAGACCACCATCGGGATCACCGCGATGGGGGCCAGGGCCAGGCACAGCGGGTTCAGCAGGGCCGCGGCGCCCAGGAAGACCACGAGCGCGACCAGCGCGCCGGTCCAGGCGTGCCGCACCGACATCGCGCCGGTGACCAGCTCGCGCTGGGCCGTGCGCGGGTTGCGGGCGTCGATCTCGCGGTCGATGATCCGGTTGACCGCCATCGCGAAGGTGCGCAGGCCCACCATGCAGACCGTGACGAGCAGGAGCCGGACCCAGTGGACGTTCCGGTCGAGCTGGAACATCGCGGTGAGGGCCGCGATGTAGGCGAAGGGGAGCGCGAAGACCGAGTGCTCGATCATCACCAGGCGCAGGAACGCCTTGGTACGTCCCGGCCGCGGTAGTGCCGCGGAGGCGCTGCTCACAGGCCGTACTCCTTCCAGCGGCGGTCCACCAGGGCCGCCGTATCCGGGTCCGACAGGACCATCTCCGGCCATCCGCCGTCCCTCGTGTAACCCTCCTCGGGCCATTTCCTCGTCGCGTCGATGCCCGCCTTGCCGCCCCAGAACTGCTGGTAGGAGGCGTGGTCCAGGTGGTCGACGGGGCCCTCCACGACGGTGAGGTCGCGGGCGTAGTCCGTGTTGCCGAGGGCGCGCCAGGCGACCTCGTGCAGGTCGTGCACGTCGCAGTCGGCGTCCACGACCACGATCAGTTTGGTCAGGGACATCATGTGTGCCCCCCAGACCGCGTGCATCACCTTCTGCGCGTGCTTGGGGTACTTCTTGTCGATCGAGACGATCGCGCAGTTGTGGAAGCCGCCGGCCTCGGGCAGGTGGTAGTCCACGATGTCCGGGACGATGATCTTCAGCAGCGGCAGGAAGAAGCGTTCCGTGGCGCGGCCGAGGGGGCCGTCCTCGGTGGGCGGCCTGCCGACCACGATCGACTGCAGCAGTGGCCGCTTGCGCATCGTCACGCAGTCGATGGTCAGCGCCGGGAACGGCTCCTGCGGGGTGTAGAAGCCGGTGTGGTCGCCGAAGGGGCCCTCCGGGAGCATCTCGCCGGGCTCCAGCCAGCCCTCCAGCACGACCTCGGCATTGGCGGGGACCTGGAGCGGGACCGTCTTGCAGTCGACCATCTCGATCCGCTTGCCCGCGACGAACCCGGCGAACAGGTACTCGTCGATGTCGCCGGGCAGCGGCGCCGTCGAGGCGTAGGTCACGGCGGGCGGGCAGCCGAAGGCGATGGCGACGGGCAGCCGTTCGCCGCGCCGGGCCGCCACCTGGTAGTGGTTCCGGCTGTCCTTGTGGATCTGCCAGTGCATGCCGATGGTGCGCTTGTCGTGCCGCTGCAGGCGGTACAGGCCGAGGTTGCGGATGCCGCTCTCGGGGTCCTTGGTGTGGGTCAGGCCCAGGTTGAAGAAGGACCCGCCGTCCTCGGGCCAGGTGAACAGCGCCGGGAGCCGGTCGAGGTCCACCTCGTCGCCGTGCAGCACGACCTCCTGCACCGGCGCGTGGTCGGGCTTCACCTTCTTCGGCGGCACGTGCGCCATGGCGCCGAGCTTCCCGAACGCCTCGCGCACGCCCACGAACCCGTGCGGCAGCTCGGGCCGCAGCAGCCCGCCGATCTTCTCGGAGATCTCCCCGTACGACTTCAGGCCGAGCGCCTTCAGCAGCCGCCGGTCGGTGCCGAAGACGTTCATCGCGAGGGGCATCGCGGAGCCCTTCACGTTCTCGAACAGCAGCGCGGGGCCGCCCGCCTTCTGGACCCGGTCGACGATCTCCCCGACCTCCAGGTACGGGTCGACCTCGGCCTTGATGCGCTTGAGGTCTCCCTCGCGCTCCAGCGCCCTGAGCAGGGAGCGAAGATCGTCGTAAGCCATGCCTCTCAGTATCCGTCACCCGATAACCTGGGCTCGTCACCGGGGCCGTCCCACACCTTCGGGAGATCGCACGACATGCTCAGGTATCTGCCCGTCCTGCTGGTGCTGGCGCTGTGGATCTACGCCTTCGTCGACTGCCTCAACACCCCCGAGGAAGAGGTGCGCCACCTGCCGAAGGGCGTGTGGCTGCTCATCGTCCTGGTCTTCGGCTGGGTGCTGGTGGGCCCGGTCGCCTGGCTGATCACCGGCAGGGTCCGGCAGCCGGCCGCCGCGAACAGCGGCACGCCCGCCGAGCGGCACCCGGGCTCGGGCTGGGTCGCGCCCGACGACAACCCCGAGTTCCTGAAGTCCCTCGAGCGGGACGACCCCGGGAACGACTGATCCCGTGGAACTGAGGCTGCTCGTCACCTTCGAGAAGGTCGCCACCGTCCTGAGCTTCACGCGGGCCGCGGCCGAGCTGTCGTACGCGCAGTCCAGTGTGACCAGTCAGATCCGGGCCCTGGAGTCCTCGCTGGGTACCGAGCTCTTCGACCGGCTCGGCGGCCGGATCCGGCTCACCGAGGCGGGCGAGCGGCTGCTGCCCTACGCCCGGCGCATCGCCGAACTGGCGGAGGAGGCACGGGCCGCGGTCACCGGCGCCGGGGAGCCGGCCGGCACCCTCACCGTCGGCACCATGGAGTCCCTGACCTCCTACCGGCTGCCCCCGCTGCTGGAGTTCTTCCACCACCGCCACCCCGCGGTTCGGCTCGCGCTGCGCACCACCATCGGCGACGAGACCCGGCAGGCGCTGCGTCAGGGCACCTACGACGTCGGGTTCCTGATGGAGGCGGAGACCGAACACCCGGGCCTTCAGAGCACGGTGCTGGCGGTGGAGCCGCTGGCGCTGGTGGCGGCACCGGGGCACGAACTGGCCGGGAAGCCCGTCGCGACCGCCGACCTCACCGGCCGACCGCTGCTGGCCACCGAGCCGGGCTGCGCCTACCGGGACCTGTTCGAGCGGGAGCTGGCGGCGCTGGGGCCGGTGGAGTTCATGGAGTTCGGCACCATCGAGGCCACCAAGCGCGCGGCGGCGGCCGGCCTCGGGACGGCGCTGCTGCCCGAGGTGACGGTCGCCGCCGAACTCGCGGCGGGCACGCTTGTGCGGCTGGCCTGGGAGCCGCCGTTCACGCTTCGCACGCAGCTGGCGTGGCGGTCCGGGAAGCGGCTTCCGGCGCATGCCCGGCTGTTCGTGGAGCAGGCGCGGAGGCTGGTTTCCGAGCAAGGGTGACCTTGAGGCTCGCGGTGACGATGAGCGGGACGCCGAGGGCCTGCACCAGTCCGATGTGGTGGCCGTACACCGCCCAGTCCATGACCATCGCGACGGCCGGGTAGACGAAGGCGAGTACGGCGATCTTGGCCGTGGGCAGCTTGGCGTAGGCGGCGTACATGAGGACGTACATCACACCGGTGTGCAGCAGTCCGAGGCCGGCCAGCCAGCCCCAGTCCCAGCCGGTGCCCCGCATGGCGCCGAAGTCGGCGAAGGGCAGCAGCAGGGGGATGCCGACCAGGACCTGGACGAGGGCGATCAGGTGCGGGCGCACGCCGGTGATCCGCTTGGTGACCAGGGTGGACAGCCCGTACAGCAGGGCGGCGAGCAGGGCCTGGCCGATACCGGTGAGGTACGCGCCGCCGCCGGTGAAGTCGGCGGGGGTCACCCCGGAGACGAGGACGAGTCCGGCGAAGGCGGCGCCGATCCAGCCGACCCGGGCGGCGGTGAGCCGCTCGCGGAACAGCAGGGCGCCGAGCAGCACCACGTAGAAGGGCTGCGTGTGGTAGACCACGGTGGCCACCGAGATGGACGTGTTCTCGTACGACTGGAACAGCAGCACCCAGTTGAAGACGATGAACACGCCGCCGAGGACCGCGAGGCCGAGGGTGCGCGGGGTGAAGCCGTGGCCGCGCAGCCATCCGCGGGCCAGCACGTAGCCGCCGAGGGCCAGGGCGCCGAACAGGACGCGGAAGAAGACGACGTCGAAGGGCGGGGCACCGGACTCGACGACGAAGACGCCGAGGGTGCCGGACAGCATCATCGCGGTGGTCAGCTGGGCCGTGCCCGTGTGCTCTGAGGTCATGGCGCCGACGCTACGGACGGCCGCCGGGACCGGTCCACGAGCCGCTGGGGCGTCCTGCCGATGGGGCCATCGGCACCGCCGATGCGCGCAGGCCGCCGGGGGTGCGGCGGTCAGTCGCCGCGGAGCACCAGGCCGAGCAGTCCGGGGAAGCGGGCGTCGAACTCCGTCCGCCGCAGCCGGTTCACCCGCTTCGGGCCCTCGTCTCGCTGCTCCACCAGACCGGCGCCGCGCAGCACCGTGAAGTGGTGGCTCAGGGCCGCCTTGCCGACCGGTACGTCGAAACTGCCGCAACTGCGGGACCAGTCGGCGGAGCCGGCCAGTTCCCGGACGAGCGTGAGGCGCACCGGGTCGGCCAGCGCGGCGAGCGCGGTGAGCACGGGCACCTCGTCGGGGTGGGTGTGCTCCGGGGCGGCCCGGTGACTGCTCGTGGCCATGCCGTCCTCCTCGCCGCGGTGCCGGCCCGCGCTGATCCCGCTTGCCGAGTGTTCGATGAAAACCATACACTCACGAGTGTTCGCTTTTCATTGAACACTGAGCCGAACGGGGAGTCCGGCATGCGTGCGATCGAGTTCCAGCGGTACGGCGGTCCCGAGGTGCTGACGGCGGTGACGGCCGAGGCGCCCGAGCCGGGGCCCGGGCAGGTGAGCGTCGACGTGGCCTGGGCGGGCGTCAACTTCGCCGATCTGAAGGCGCGTTCGGAGGGCTATCGGGTACCGCGGCTGCCGTGCGTCCCCGGCCTCGAGGTCTCGGGCCGGATCCGGGCGCTCGGCGCGGGTGCCACGGGTCTGGCCGTCGGCCAGGAGGTGGCGGCCCTGACCGAGCACGGGGCGTACGCGGAGGTGGCGGTGGCCGAGGCGGCGACCGTCTTCCCGCTCCCGGCCGGCGTGGACCTGCGCACGGCGGCGGCCCTCCCTACGGTCGTGCCGACGGCCTACGCCCTGCTGCACTCCGTGGGCCGGCTCCAGCCCGGCGAGACGGTGCTCGTCCAGGGCGCGGCCGGCGGAGTCGGCACGGCGGTGGGGCAGTTGGCGCGGGCGGCGGGCGCCGGCGCGGTGTACGGGGTGGTGTCCTCGGCGGCGAAGGCGGCCCACGCCCGGGCGCACGGCTACGACGAGGTGTTCACCGGCGACTTCCGGCAGCGGGTGCGGGAGGCGACCGGCGGCCGGGGCGCCGACCTGGTGCTGGACCCGGTCGGCGGTGACACCCTGCGCGAGGGCCTGGCCTCCCTGGCCGTCTTCGGCCGGCTGGTCTCCTTCGGCAACGCGAGTTCGGCCGAGCCGTGGTCCGTCGGCCGGCCCGAGCTGTACCCGCTCGGCGTCTCCGTCTCCGGGTTCTCGATCCTGAGCCTCGCGAGCACGGCCCCGGCCGAACTGCGCAGCCTGACCGAAGCGGCCTTCGCGAAGGTGGCCGACGGCACGGTGTCCCTGCCGGTGACGGCCGAATTCGCACTGGAGGACGCGGCGGACGCGCACCGCCTGATGGGCACCCGCACGAGCACGGGCAAGCTGCTGCTGCGCGTGGGGGCGTAACCGGGCGCAGACGCGGCCGGGCGCCGGTCCGGGCGCCCGGCGGTGTCAGGTGTACTGCCCCGGAAGCGGCTCCGACGCCTCCTGATCGGGCGGCGGGGACGGGGAACCCAGATTCTCGATCAACCGTTCGAACCTGGTGCGCCAGGCCGTCTCCGACTCGCCCTCGCCCTGGAACTCGTGGGTGAAGCGCAGCACGCACCCGCCCTGCCGTTCACGCTCCAGATGGAACCGCATCCGGCCGTCCGCCACGGCGTACTCGGCGACCCGGTCCACGTCCCAGGCGGTGACCCGGCCGGCGCCCAGGTCCCGGAAGGCGACCTGGCCGTCGAGTCTGGGCTCGAGAACGTCGACGGCGGTGAACCAGCCCGCGAGTCCCGCGGGCGTGGCCACCGCCGTCCAGACCTCTTCCATGGTTCTCGGGAGCCGCACCAGGAAGTGGAGTATGTGCGTGTTCCCGTGCGTCTGGCTGATGCCCTCTTCGATGGAACCGCTCATGGCACCAGTGTCACCGACCGGGCGGTCACACGCCCGCGTACGAGTGCTTGCCGGTGACGAAGATGTTGACGCCGTAATAGTTGAACAGCCAGCAGCCGAACGCGATCAGCGCCAGGTAGGCGGCCTTGCGGCCCTTCCAGCCGGCCGTGGCCCGCGCGTGCAGGTAGCAGGCGTAGGCGATCCAGGTGATGAAGGACCAGGTCTCCTTGGGGTCCCAGTTCCAGTAGCGGCCCCAGGCGTCGCCCGCCCAGATCGCGCCCGCGATGATCGTGAACGTCCACAACGGGAAGACGGCCGCGTTGACGCGGTAGGCGAACTTGTCCAGCGAGGCCGAGGCGGGCAGCCGCTCCAGCACCGAGCGCGCGAAGCCGCCGGGCTTGCCGCCGGACTCCAGCTTGTTCTCGTAGGAGTCCTTGAACAGGTAGAGGATCGTGGCGACCGCGCCGACGTAGAACACCGCGCCGCAGAAGATCGCGGTGGAGACGTGGATGTACAGCCAGTACGAGTGCAGTGCCGGTACGAGCTGGTCGCTGGCGGTGTAGAGCACGGTCACGGCCAGACCGAGGTCGAGCAGGACCGTGGTGACCAGGAACAGGCCGAGCCAGCGCACGTTCTTCCGCAGCGCCAGCAGCGCGAGGTACACGCCGACGGCGACCGTGGAGAAGGTGATGTTGAACTCGTACATGTTGCCCCACGGCGCCCGCTCAACGGAGGCCGCGCGCGCGACGACGCCGGCGAGCTCCACGAGGAAGGCGAGCACGGTGAGCGAGATGGCGATCCGGCCGTACATGTCGCCCTGCTCGTCACCGCCGTGCGCGCCGGGGCCGTCCGGCACGTCCCGTGCGCCGGACGCGGAGCGCACGACGACCTTCGGCCGCTCCAGTACGGCGGTCCCGCCGGCGCTCTTGACCGTGACGGCGGGCGCGCCCGCCCGGCTCTCGGCGCCGGCGGTCAGCGCGGCGGCCGTACGGCCGACCTTGCTGCGGCTGCCGAACAGCCACTCGGCGATGTACGCGAAGAAGGCCAGCGTGTAGACGGCCATGGACGAGTAGATCAGCGTGTTGCTGATGCTCGCCAGGTGTTCGTTGGTCGCGGCGGCGAGCTCGGTTGCGGCGGCGAGAGTCACTTCTCGGCCCCTTCGGCAGGTCCAGCGGGGGATGGGGTGGAGTCGTCGTCGGGGTCGGGTGCCCCCGGCGCCTGGTCGTAGAGGGTCGCGGCGAGGTCACCCAGCTCCTCGGGCACCTTGGCCGATTCGCTGCGGCCGAGCCCGGCCATCTCGACCACGGTGACACCGTCGGCGCCGCGCACCGCGCGCACCCAGACGCGGCGGCGCTGGATGAACAGGGAGGCGGCCAGGCCGAAGATCGCGCCGAGCGCGCCGACGAGCGCCCAGCCCCCGCCCGGCTCCTGGACGATCTCGAAGCCGGCCCATTCCTTGATGTCCTTCTCGAGCGTGATCGAGCCGGCGCCGTCCGGGAGCTTCAGGGTCTGCCCCGGCTTGAGGTTCCCCCTGAGCTGCTGCCCCTTGGTGTCCTTGAAGCCCTTCATGTGGGTCTTGTCGAGCTGGTACACGCTCTGCGGGATGCCCGAGTCGACGCCGAGGTCGCCGTGGTACGGCTCCAGGTTCAGCACGGGGTTCAGCAGCGCCGGGAACTGGGAGAGCACCGAAGAGCCGCCGCCGTAGGTCGGCAGGAAGAAGGCCCGGACGCCGAGCTGGTCCTTGCCCCCCTTGGCGTCGCGGTAACCGTCCATCACCTTGATCACGCCCTGTGAGGTGACGTTGCCGTCGAGCGGCAGCAGCGGCACGGCGTCCTGGTAGACGACCTTGCCCTTGCCGTCGCGGACGGTGATGACGGGCGCGTAGCCGTGGCTGACGAGGTAGACCTTGGCGTCGCCGATCTTCAGCGGCTCGTTGACCTTGATGTCGGTCGTCCGGTCCTTGCCGTCCGCGCCCTCGCTGTAGGTGACCTTCGCCTGGTAGGTGCGCGGGGTGCCGCGGTTGGGGCCGGTCAGCTCGTAGGTGCCCGTGAAGTCCTTCAGGTCGAAGCTGAACGGCGACAGGTCGTCGGTGGTGAACATGCTGCCGGACTTGAAGTCGTCGTACATCGGCAGGGCGTTGGAGAAGCCGTCGCCCTCGACCATCAGCTTGGTGCCGTCCGACTTGTACATCTGGCCGGAGGCGAAGGCGACCAGCAGCACGATCAGCGCGATGTGGAAGACCAGGTTGCCCACCTCGCGCGTATAGCCCTTCTCGGCGGCGACGGCGTCACCGGCGGCGTGGGCCCGGAAGCGGCGGCCGCGCATGAGCGCGAGCGCGGCCTCGCGGACCTGCTCGGGCTCGGCCTCGGTGCGCCAGGTGGTGTAGGCGGGCAGCCGGTCCAGACGCCTGGGCGCGCCCGGCGGACGGCCGCGGAGCTGGCCGACGAACTGCCAGGTGCGCGGGACGATGCAGCCGATGAGGGAGACGAACAGCAGGATGTAGATCGCGGAGAACCACACCGAGCTGTAGACGTGGAAGAGGCCGAGCCTGTCGTAGACCGGCGCGAGTGTGGTGTGGGCCGCGCGGAAGTCGTCGACCTTGGTGGCGTCGGCGCCGGTCTGCGGGATCAGCGAACCGGGGATCGCGCCGAGCGAGAGCAGCAGGAGCAGCAGCAGCGCCACCCGCATGGAGGTGAGCTGCCGCCAGAACCAGCGGGCCCAGCCGATGACGCCGAGGCCCGGCAGGCTCACGGCCTCTTCCTGCGGGGCGGTGGACAGCCGGGAGCCGGCGGCTCCCAGCTCGTCCTGCTCGCGGCCCTTGTCGGTTTCGGTTGCGCTCATCGATCAGATCCCCACAGTGAAGCCGTCGGACCAGCTCTGCATCTCGTTCACCAGGTGGTCCCAGGCCCCGGTCAGCAGCAGCACACCGGTCACGATCATCATCGTGCCGCCGGCGCGCATCACCCAGACATAGTGGCGCTTGACCCAGCCGAAGGCACCGAGCGCCTTGCGGAAGGCGACCGCGGTGAGGACGAAGGGAACACCGAGGCCCAGGCAGTAGGCGATCATCAGCACCGCCCCGCGTCCGGCGCTCGACTCGTGCCAGGAGAGGAAGTTCACCGCGGCGAGGGTCGGCCCGATGCAGGGCGTCCAGCCGACACCGAACAGGGCGCCCAGCAGGGGCGCGCCGACCAGGCCCGCGGTCGGCCGCCGGTGGAAGCGGAACTCGCGCTGGGTGAACCAGGGCATCAGCCCCATGAAGAAGACGCCCAGCAGGATCATGAGCACGCCGAGCACGCGGGACAGGGTGCCCTTGTTGTCCTGGAGGGTCCAGCCGAAGTAGCCGAACAGCGCCCCGCTGGAGATGAACACGGCGCTGAAGCCGAGGACGAACAGCGAGGCACCGGCGACCATGCGGCCCCGTCTGGCCTCGGCGAGGTCGGTGCCGGCGATCCCGGTGACGTAGGAGAGGTAGCCGGGGACGAGCGGCAGCACGCAGGGCGAGAAGAAGGACACGAGGCCGCCGAGCAGGGCGATCGGCAGGGCGACCAGCAGGGCGCCGTTCAGCACGGTGTCGTTCGGGCCCGTTCCGGCGGCCGCCAGCAGGAGAGTCGCGCTCACGTCACTTCTCCGCGAGGACGGGCTTGAGCATCTTCAGCAGCGCCGTGTCGTCGAGCGCCTCCAGCGCTCGCGCGGCGACCCTGCCGTCCTTGTCGATGACGAGCGTGGAGGGGATCAGCTGCGGGTTGAGCGTGCCCTTCTTGAAGCGGAGCATCAGCTTGCCCGTCGGGTCGTACAGGCTCGGGTAGCCGATCCCGTGCTCCTCCTCGAAGGCGAGCGCGGGGGTGGTGCTGGTGTCCCGGGTGTTGATGCCGACGAACTGCACGCCCTTGCCCTCGTACGCCTTGGAGACCTTGGCGAAGTACTGGGCCTCCTCCCGGCACGGCCCGCACCAGGAGCCCCAGACGTTGACGACCACGACCTTGCCCTTGTAGTCGGCGATGTCGAGGCTCTTGCCGTCGATGGTCCTGCCGGACAGGTCGGGCGCGGCGGCGCGCTCGCCCTTGGCGGCGGTGTCGATGCCGTTGTTGCCGGTGACGAAGTTGGTGTTGCCGCCTCCGCCGGAGGTGCCGCCGTTGCCGCACGCGGACAGGGTCAGGGCCGTGACGGCGGCCATGGCGCTGAGCAGGACGGCGCGGCTACGGGTACTCATGTGAAAAGTTTCGCATGCCTGTTCCGACGATCTCGCGCACCCCCCTGGCGGGCGGAAAACCGCATTTCAGGAGCTATTTACACGGGACATTCCGGGCAGATCCTCACGTGGTGCTCACGCGGCGTTCCCCGCGGCCGACTTGGCGTCCCGCAGGAACTCCTTCCAGCCCCCGGCCGGCCGCTGCCCCACCTCCAGGGTGCGCAGCCGGGCGAGCACCTCGGGCTTCTGCGCGTCCATCCAGTCCACGAACTGCCGGAACGAGACCAGCCGCACGTCCCCGCCCTTCTCCTTCTCGCGCGCCATGTGCTTGAAGGCCTGCTCGACGGCGTCCATGTAGATGCCGCCGTTCCACTGCTCGAAGTGGTTGCCGATGAAGAAGGGCGCCCGGTTCGTCTCGTAGGCCCGCTGGAATCCCTGGATGTAGGCCTGGGCGGACTGGGTCCGCCAGGCCGGGTGGTGGTAGGCGGGCGCGTTGGTCGAGTTGACGGACTGGTTGGCCAGCATGTTGTAGTCCATGGACAGGACCTCGAAGGAACGTCCGGGGAAAGGTATCTGCTGGAGCGGCAGGTCCCAGATCCCCATCCGCTTCAGCGGCCACACCTGGCGGCCGCCCGGCGAGGAGGCGTCGTAGCGCCAGCCCAGCTCGCGGGCGGTGGGCAGCAGGTTGTTCTGGCCGAGCAGACAGGGGGTGCGGCCGCCGACCAGTTCCTTGTCGTAGTCGAACGGCAGCGACGGCAGGTCGGTCCAGCCGGTGTTGGTCCGCCACTCCTTCACGAAGGCCTTGGCCTGCCGTATCTCGCTGCGCCACTGCTGCGGGGTCCAGTTGCCGACCGAGCCGGAACCGGCGCAGAAGTGCCCGTTGAAGTGGGTGCCGATCTCGTGCCCCTCCAGCCAGGCCCGGCGCACGTTGGCCAGGGTCGACCTGACGTGGGGGTCGCTGAGGTAGCCGATGTCGGAGGCGCCGCGCGGGTTGTTCGGGGGCTCGTACAGCCGCTTCTTCGACTCGGGCAGCAGATACAGCCCCGAGAGGAAGAAGGTCATGCTCGCGCCGTGCTCCTCGGCCAGGTCGAGGAAGCGTGGGAAGAGGCCGTTGCCGACCTCGCCGGCGCCGTCCCAGGAGAAGATCACGAACTGCGGAGGGGTCTGGCCCGGCTCCAGCGGCTCGGGCTTCGCGGGCTGGTGCGGCTGCCGGCCGGTGAACGAGGTGGAGCCGTCCCCGATGGGCCGGGCCGGACGCGCCGTGCCCCCGTCCTTGCCCGCCCCGCCCTTACCGCCGTCCGCGTGGCCGGAACCGGACGGGCGCCCGCTCTCGTCCGAGGACTTGAGGGTCCCGCAGCCGGCGAGCGAGGCGGCGGCGGCCGCCCCCGCGCCGAGGCCCAGCGCTCCCCTGCGGGAGAGCATCCGGTCGGTCCGGGAGAAGGTGCGCATGGATATCCCCGATTCATCGCGCCTGCTGGTGGTCACCCACTCAGAGGGCGTGACGATCGGGGAGGTTCCGATACTTCTTTATGCTTTACGTAACAGGCCAGGCAAAAGGGTGGATCAGGCTCCGAAGGCCTTGCCCTGAGCCGTTCCCTTGCCCTTCTGGGGCTTGGCGCCGGCCCGGAGATGGACCGGGACCAGGTCGATGGCGGGCTCGGAGTAGCCGACGGAGACGATCCCGTCGCCCTGGAAGGTGAAGGTCGTCAGTGAGGCGAGCGTGCACTGCCGCTTGCGCGGGTCGTGCCACAGCCGCCGCCTCTCGACGTACGACCGCAGCGTCCAGATCGGGAGCTGGTGGCTGACCAGCACCGCCTCGTGCCCGCGCGCCCGGTCCCTGGCCGCGTACAGCGCGCCCATCATGCGCACGACCTGGTCGATGTACGGCTCGCCCCAGGACGGCCGGAACGGGTTGAAGAGGTGCTTCCAGTTGTCGGGCTTGCGCAGCGCGCCGTCCCCGACCCCGAAGGTCTTGCCCTGGAAGACGTTGCCGGCCTCGATGAGTCGTGCGTCGGTGGCCAGGTCGAGACCGTGCGCCTTGGCGATCGGGGTGGCGGTCTCCTGCGCGCGCTCCAGCGGGGAGGCGCAGACGTGGGTGACGTCCCGGGTGGAGAGGTGCTCGGCGACCCGGTCGGCCATCTTCCGGCCCAGCTCGGACAGGTGGTAGCCGGGCAGCCGCCCGTAGAGGATGCCGTCCGGGTTCTCGACCTCGCCGTGCCGCATGACGTGGACGACGGTGATGTCCTTCTCGCTGCCGTTGCTGCTCATGCTGCCGTGGCCTCCGCGGCCGCTCGGGCCGCCGCCGGGAGGGCGTCGGCGATCTTCTGGATGGCCCGCTCGTCGTGGGCCGTGGACACGAACCAGGACTCGAAGGACGACGGCGGCAGGTAGACGCCGTTCGACAGCAGCGAGTGGAAGAAGGCGGTGAAGCGGAACGATTCCTGCCGCTTGGCGTCCTCGTAGTCCCGCACCTGCCGGTCGGTGAAGAACACGGAGAACATGTTGGAGGCGGTCTGCAGCCGGTGCGCGACGCCCTCCTTGCTCAGCGCCTCGGTGACGAGGTTCTGGATCTGCGTGGAGACCGCGTCGACCGTCTCGTACGCCGCGTCGTCGAGCAGCCGGAGCTGGGCGAGCCCGGCGGCGGTGGCGACGGGGTTACCGGAGAGGGTGCCGGCCTGGTAGACGGGCCCGGCGGGCGCGAGGTGGGCCATGACGTCGGCCCGGCCGCCGAACGCGGCGGCGGGGAAGCCGCCGCCCATGACCTTTCCGAAGGTCATCAGGTCGGGCTTGACCCCGTCGACGCCGTACCACCCGGCGCGGCTGGTCCGGAAGCCCGTCATCACCTCGTCGGAGATGTAGAGGGCGCCGTTCTTCCGGCAGGCGTCCTTGAGTCCCTGGTTGAAGCCGGGGGCCGGCGGGACGACGCCCATGTTGCCCGGCGAGGCCTCGGTGATGACACAGGCGATCTCGCCCGGGTGGCGGTGGAAGGCCTCCTGCACGGCCTCCAGGTCGTTGTACGGCAGCACGATCGTGTCGCCGGCCTGGGCGCCGGTGACACCGGGCGTGTCGGGCAGCGCGAAGGTGGCGACACCGGACCCGGCGGCGGCCAGCAGGGAGTCCACGTGGCCGTGGTAGCAGCCGGCGAACTTGATGACCTTGGCGCGCTGGGTGAAGCCCCGGGCGAGCCGGATCGCCGACATGGTCGCCTCGGTGCCGCTGCTGACCAGCCGCACCTCCTCCACGGGCTCCACCCGCGCGACGATCTCCTCGGCGAGGGCGACCTCGCCCTCGCCCGGGGTGCCGAACGACGTGCCGCGGGCGACGGCCTCCTGCACGGCGGCGATCACCTCGGGGTGCGAGTGGCCGAGGATCATCGGCCCCCAGGAGCACACCAGGTCGACGTACTCCCGCCCGTCGGCGTCGGTCAGGTACGGCCCCTTGCCGGAGACCATGAACCGGGGCGTGCCGCCCACGGCGCGGAAGGCGCGCACCGGGGAGTTCACGCCGCCCGGCGTGACGGCCGACGCACGGTCGAAGAGCGCCTGCGACGCGGGCGCTTCGTAGGGATAGGGCAGTTCGCTCATGGCACTCATGACGTGCGGCTTCTCCGGCCTCTCGGACTCCGGTTCGGGTGGTGACCACCTCAGGGTAGGCCGCGACCCGGGCATCGAGCGGCCGACCTCCGGGTCACGGCCGCGCCATCTGCGAGACTGAGAGCTGATACACACAGCTCATACGGCACGTAGTGATCAGTGACCGGGTTGATCCCGCGGACTGGTGTTTCACCGCACGTTTCGGCGGGCGGCCGTGGGGGAGGTCACTGACACGATGATCGGGTTGCGCGGCGGGGGCCACGCGTCCTAGAAAAGCAGTCGGGTGGAGATATGCATCGCGGTGGCGGACTGGGCGAGGGGACTGACGACCTGGGTCCTCGGCGCGCCCGGCGGGGAAGGCACCGGCGCGAGGTGGAGGAGACGACCGAGGCACGTCAGGCCGACGCACGTCAGACACAGGATGTTCCGGGTGAGTCCGAGCGGAACGACCGGCGGATCGACCGGTCGCGGGCGGGAAGCAGAAATGGTGGTCGGGTGGGGGTGACGTACAAATACTTCGGCGCGCCGGACGGCGCGACGGCGGCCCGCGTCCCCATCTCGATGCGTCCCGAGGAACTCGGCGGCGACGAGCTGGGCATGAACGGCATGTTCACCAAGATCAAGCCGGAGACGATGGCCGCCATGGTGCTGACCGGCATCGAGGGCGTCCCCCTGCACAAGGTGCCGCCGCTGGAGCTGGTCGTCCTGCACCCCGACTACGCCGTCGTCAAGCTCCCCATGACGGTCGTCGACCCGCTCCGCGGCATCGGCGAGGAGGCGGTGGGCGCGGCGGCGTTCATCTGGTCGACGGTCCCGGACCGCGGCGGCCCCCGGGACGCGTTCAACGTGTACCAGCTGCTGCACGAATGGCAGGACTTCTCGCACCGGTTGCACGAGGCGGGGCACCAGCCGTACTGCCTGGTCTGGCCCTGAGCCGGCGTCTCACTGTTCCTGGTTCTCTCCTTGGCGGGGTCTTCCGACCCCGCCTTCGTCGTTCCTGGCCCGGGGGAACGATCCGCGCCGCACGGTCGTCTACAGTACCGTAGACAGTCTACGGAATTGTAGACGGCTGGGGTGCCGTGCGCCCGGAGAGGACTCATGCCGATGACCACACCCGTGGTTCTGTCGTCGCAGCTCGCGGTGAATCCGCTCGACGCGCAGTCGCTGCTGGCCGCTTTCGGCGTACTGGGGGTCGGCGTGGTGATGTTCGCCGAGACCGGCCTGCTGATCGGCTTCTTCCTGCCGGGCGACTCCCTGCTGTTCACGGCCGGCCTGCTGTGCACCGGCTCCGGGCGGCACGGCGTACACCTGTCGCTGGGGCCGCTGCTGGCCGCCGCGGCGTTCGGCGCGCTGGCAGGCGCCCAGTGCGGCTACCTGATCGGGCGCCGGGCGGGAGGTGCCCTGCTGGCGCGCAGCCGCTCGGCGCGGCTGCGTGAGGGCGCGGAGCGGGCGGAGGAGCTGCTCGGGCGCTACGGGCACGCCAAGGCCATCTTCCTGGCGAGATTCGTGCCGGTGGTGCGGACCGTGCTCAACCCGCTGGCGGGCGCGCTGGAGGTGCCCGCCCGGACGTTCGCCGTGTGGCAGGTGGCCGGCGGCCTGGTGTGGAGCCTCGGCCTGACCCTGGCGGGCTACGCGCTGGGCTCCTCGATCCCGAACGTTGACCGCTATCTGCTCCCGCTGGTCGCGCTGATCGTCGTGGTGTCGCTGATCCCGCTCGCCGCCGAGCTGTACCGCGGCCGCGGGCGTGCCGGGGAGAAGGAGGTCCGCGGATGATCCTGGCATTCGGCGGGGCGTCGATCGACGGCTCCGCCTACCGGGACGTGACGGATCTCGCGCGGCACTCGCCGGGCTGGCTGGACACCGCGGTGACGGTGTGGTCGGACTACGGGCTCGCGGTGTTCGCCCTGCTCATGCTCCTCGCCTGGTGGCGGGCCCGGCGGTCCGGGGCGGCCGCGGCGGTCACCGCGCTGGCCGTTCCGGTGGTCGTGGTCCTGGCGTACGGCGTCAACGCCGCGCTGAAGTCGGCCGTGCACGAGGACCGGCCGTGCCGGAGCCTGCCGGTGAGAACCCTGGAGGCGTGTCCGCCGCACGGTGACTGGTCCTTCCCCAGCAATCACGCGGCGATCGCGGCGGCCGCCGCGATGGCGCTGCTGTTCGTCTCCCGGCGGCCGGGCGCCGTCGCCTGCGGGGCGGCGGTCGCCATGGCGGTCTCCCGGGTCTGGATCGGCGTGCACTATCCGCACGACGTCGTGACCGGGCTGGTGGTCGGCGGGCTCGTCGCGCTCGCCGCGATGCCCCTGGTCCGGCGCCGGTCCGAGGCGCTGGCCCGGCTGATGGCCTCGGCGGCTCCGCTCCGTCCCCTGCTGTCGGTCTCGTGAACCGCGAGGACACCGCCGAACTGGCCGGCAGCGCCGGCCTCGGCGCGTGGGTGGCGTTCGCCGTGCTGACCATGGTCGTCGTCGGCCGGGGCGGTTCACCGCTGTGGCTGGACGACGGCTTCCTCACCTGGGCGGTGGGCCACCGCCCCGAGGTGGCCGTGGCGGTGGCACGGGGCGTGACCAGCACCGGTACGGGTGTCGTTCCCTACGTCCTCGCGGCCGTGGCCGGCGCCGTGGCGGGACGCACCGCGCGGCAGCGGCTGCTCGCGGCCGCCCTCTGCCTGGGCTGCCTCGGACTGGGGCAGACTCTGCGGTACGGCGTGATGGAGCTGGTCCACCGGCCCCGCCCGCCGTACGGGGACTGGGCGACGCACGCGAGCGGCTGGGCGTTCCCGTCCGGGCACAGCACCACGGCCGCTCTCACCGCCGGAATACTGATCGTCGCGCTGACCCTGCGGGCCCCGCGCGGGGGCACGGCACTGCGGATCGCCGTCGGCTGCTGGGGCCTGCTCGTGGGACTGACCCGCTGCTTTCTCGGCGTGCACTGGCTCACCGACGTCATGGGCGGCTGGCTGTTCGCCGCCGGCTGGCTGGGGGCGTGCCTGTGCGCGGCCGCCCACCTGCTGCCCGCCTCCTTCCTCACCCGCCCGACCGACCCGGCCGCGAGGCCCACGGAGGACCATGCGCCCCAGGATCCTGGTGGTCGAGGACGATCACGCCCTGCGTGACGTCCTGCGCCGCGGCCTGTACGAGGAGGACTTCGACCCGGTCCCGGCCGCCGACGGCGCGACCGCCCTTCGGCTGGCCACCACCGGTATCGCGGCGGCCGTCCTGGACGTCGGCCTGCCGGACGCGGACGGACGGGACGTGTGCCAGGCGATGCGGGCCAACGGCTGCCTCGCGCCCGTGATCTTCCTGACCGCCCGTCACCGGCTCACCGATCGCCTGGCGGGTTTCTCCGCGGGAGGCGACGACTACCTGCCCAAGCCCTTCCACCTCGCCGAACTCGCCGCCCGGCTGAGAGCGGTTCTCAAAAGGGTCCCCGCGCGGGAGCCGGCCCCGGCCGGTGACCTGGTCCTCGACGCGGTGAATCACCTGGTGATCGTGCGCGGTACCCGTATCGCCCTGTCCCCCACCGAGTTCCGGCTGCTGGCCACGCTCGTCGCGGCGGACGGCGCCCTCGTACGCCGCCGTGACCTGGTGCGGACCGGCTGGCCCGAGGGCGCGCAGGTCAGCGACAACACCCTGGACCAGTACGTGAGCCGGCTGCGCCGCAAACTGCGGGAGGCCGGCAGCGGCCGGACGATCGGCACGGCACGCGGCATCGGGCACCGCCTGTCATGAACCGTGCCTCGCGTGTCCTGCGGCGCCTCGCCTCGCGCACTCTCCGCGGCCGCCTCTCACTGGTGGCGCTGACCACCGCCGCCCTGCTGATGACGATCCTGACCGTGCTGTTCAACGCCGTGATGGACCGGCACCTGCGGCACCAGGCGGACGACGAACTGCGCAACCGGGCGGCGGCCGTCGCCACCACCGTCGACACCAGCGGACGCCGGGTACGCGTCCTGGAAACCGTCAACGACCGCCTTCTCGACACGAACGTGTGGATCTACGCCGGCACCCGTCTGCTGGAGAAGCCGCCGTCCGCCACCGCGGGCAGCCCGCCGGCCCGGGCCGCCGGCCGGCTGGCCGCCCGGGGCGGGGACGGTTGCGCGACCGTCCGGGACCACGGCCGCCGGCCCGTCCGGCTGTGCTCCCGGTCCGTCCCCGGCCGTCGCGCCGGCGCCACCGTCGTCACCGCCCTGGACCTGACCCCGTACCGCAGTTCGGCCGACACCCTGCTGGTGGGGTCGCTCCTGCTGGACGTGGTGATGCTGGGCTGCACGTACGTGCTCACCCGCCTGTCCGTCGGCCGGGCCCTGCGCCCGGTGCGGACGATGACCGACCAGGCCGCGCAGTGGAGCGCGGTGGGCTCGGACGAACGCTTCGGCACGGCGGACCACCCGGCCGAACTCGCCCGCCTGGGTGCCTCCCTGGACGCGCTCCTGGACCGCATACGTACCGTCCTGCGCCACGAACGGCAGCTCACCGGAGAGCTGTCCCACGAACTGCGCACACCGCTCACCCGCATCGTCATGGAACTCGACTGGTGGCGGGCGCGCCCCCGCACGGAGGCAGAGACCAGCGCCGCCCAGGAGACGATCGCCGAGGCCGCCCGGTCCATGCGCACGATCTGCGACACGCTCCTGGACGACGCCCGCGAGAACGCGCTGACCCCCGCGACGGCCCCCGGAACGACCGACGTCGTGCCCGTACTGGACGGCCTGCTCCGGCGCCTCGGCACACCGGGCCGGGTGAGACCGGCGCTGGAGACGCGTACGCCGGTGCTGGAGGCGGGAGTCGCCCCCGCCCTGCTCGAACGCATCCTCAGCCCGCTGCTCAGCAACGCCGCCCGCTACGCCCGCTCGCGGGTGACCGTGTCCGCGTGGGGCGTCCCCGGTGGCGTGCGGATCGACGTCGTCGACGACGGTCCCGGTGTGCCGGAGACGTTCGGGGACGAGCTGTTCCAGCCCGGCCGGCGCGCCGACCCCGGCGACGGGCACGACGGCGCGGGCCTGGGGCTGCCGCTCGCGCGGCGCCTGGCCCGCGCCGTCGGCGGTGAGGTGTCCCACGACCCCGGGCACCGGCCCGGGGCCAGGTTCACGGTCAGCCTGCCCGCCGGGTGACCGGCTCCCGCTCTTCTCCCGCCGACCGGGCGGCGGAGCGGCGTTCACGCGTATGGGCGTACGCCATCAGCGCGAACAGCATGGCGAGGAGAACGGCGGAGGAGCCCGCCGTGCCCAGGTCGAGGCCGCCCTTGGCGACCGGCTTGGTGAGGAAGTCGCCCGCGGTGGCGCCCAGCGGGCGGGTGAGGACGAAGGCGATCCAGAACAGCAGGACGTTCGGCACCGCGGGCACCTTCATCAGCGCCAGGAGCACGCCGAGCAGCCCGGTCACGAGCAGTGCGCCACCGGCGTAGCCGAGGCCGGAGCTGTCCGAGAGGAAGTCGCCCATGGAGGTGCCGAGGGTGTTCGACACGAGGATCGCCGACCAGAACAGGGCCTCGCCCCGGAAGGTGACGATGTCGCGGATCCGGAACGTCATCCCGCTCAGCTTCCAGACGGCGAAGATCGCCAGCAGGATCGAGATCAGGATGGCGGCCCCGGCGGGGTAGCCCAGACCGAGACCCTGGGGGCCCCGGCCGAGTTCGGTCGCGCCGGCCGAGAGGTACTTGGCGCTGGCGTCGCGGTTCATGAAGTCGGACATCGTGGTGCCGGCCATGCTGGTCGACAGGATCACGGCCCAGTAGAAGAACGGGTTGTAGCGGCTGGACTTGAGCTGGACCACCAGCGTCACCACGAAGACCAGGAACAGCGCGATCGTCGTGAGGAAGTAGCCCAGCTTCAGGGTCTGTGCGAAGAGGTCGCCCGCCGTCTCGCCCAGGGTCGTCGCGGCGATCTTCATGATCCAGAACGCCAGGGTGACCTCGGGCAGCTTCTTCATCACCGACCTGGTCGTGTTCGGCGCGCTCGCCGCGCCGAGGTCGGTGAGGACCTCCGGTTGCTCCAATTCAGCTCTCCTGTCCGGTCGAAACGACAGGGCGCTCGCCCCGGGAAACGGGACGAGCGCCCTGTGAGATCGAGCCGGCCGCCGGCGGCGGCCGTCGTCCCCGACCGTGGCACGGAGGACCTGAACGCATCCTGAACGCCTGCCGCGCGGCAGCTCAGGCCACGTGCCGGGTGGCGTGACCCGGCTCGGTGACGTCCTTGCGCGTCACGCCCAGATACACGACCAGGCCGAGGATCACCGCCAGGAACAGCACGCTGGTGATCACCGTGCCCAGACCGAGGCCGCCGTCCCCGGCGGGCTGGGCGAGGTAGTCGCCGACCGAGGCGCCGAGGGGGCGGGTGAGTATGTAGGCGATCCAGAAGCTCCACACCGCGTCCAGCCCCAGCGCGAAGCGGGCGACGGCGACGGCGGCGATGGCCGCGGCGAACAGGGCGGCGGACAGCCAGTAGCCGAGATCCATGCGTTCGGAGACCAGGTCGCCGGCCGCGGTCCCCAGGGCGAACGTGAACAGCACCGCGAGCCAGTAGAAGGACTCGCGGCCGGTGGTGTCGACGCTGTGGATGGACAGCGTCCCCTCACGCCGGTACCAGACGACGAACACGACGGCGAGGACGACGGCGAACACGGCCGTGCTCGTCTCCAGCGGCACGCCCATGTTGTCGGTGAGGTTGTCGCTGATCAGGGTGCCGACGACGCTGATCAGGGCCACGGCGAGCCAGTACACGCCGGCCCGGTACGCCGCCGTGCGCAACTGCGCCACCAGGACCACGGCGAGCAGTGCGCTCATCAGCACCGACACACCGGTCAGGCCCAGGCCGGCCTTCTCGTTCAGCAGATCGGCCGCGGTCTCCCCGACCGTCGTGCACAGCACCTTGATGATCCAGAAGTAGGCGGTGACCTCGGGCACCTTGTTCCGGCGCGGCCGGTGCCGCCCGGGAGCGGCGGGCCCGCCGGGCCGGGAGAGCGCGGATGTCTCGGACGTTTCGTGGGTCATGGCCACCGACCGTGCCACCGGACGCCTGAACGCATCCTGACCGCGCACCGCGCCTCCCCCCCCGTCGCTCCACGCGCCACACCGCCGGGTCGTAGTACCGCGGTACCACCCGTCGCACGGGCTTCGGTCCCCGGTACCACGGAATCCGGACATGTCGGTCCTAGCGTTGCGGAGGAGGCGTCGGGCCGGCCTGACGCCCCGGCCTCCGAACGAGGGAGAACGCGAATGATCGACGCAGAGCAGCTCACCAAGAGGTACGGGGAGAAGACGGCCGTCGACGGGCTGGGCTTCACCGTGCGACCGGGGACGGTCACCGGCTTCCTGGGGCCCAACGGCGCGGGCAAGTCCACGACGATGCGCATGGTCGTCGGGCTCGACGCGCCGACGAGCGGGTCCGTCACGGTGAACGGACGGCGCTACGCCCGCCACCGGGCACCGCTGCAGGAGGTCGGGGCGCTGCTGGAGGCGAAGTCGGTCCATCCGGGGCGCTCGGCCCGCGGCCATCTCAGGGCCCTCGCGCTCACCCATGGCATTCCGCGCCGCCGGGTCGACGAGGTCGTCGAACTGGCCGGTCTCGGCAGCGTCGCGAAGAAGCGGGCCGGCGCCTTCTCCCTCGGCATGGGACAGCGGCTGGGCATCGCCGCCGCGCTGCTGGGCGACCCGCAGACGGTGATGCTGGACGAGCCCGTCAACGGGCTGGACCCCGAGGGTGTGCGCTGGATCCGGAACCTGCTCACCTCCCTCGCGGCCGAGGGGCGCACCGTCTTCGTCTCCTCGCACCTGATGAGCGAGGTGTCGCTGGTGGCGGACCACCTGATCATCGTCGGCCGCGGCCGGCTGCTGGCCGACACGACCGTGCGGGACCTGGTCCGCGCGGCGGGCGGCGACAGCGTGCAGGTCGCGACGGGCGACCCCACCCGGCTGCGGGACGTGCTGGCCGGCCCCGGCGTGGAGATCACCGGCCGCATCGGCTCCGAGGAACTTCAGGTGACCGGGGTGTCCGCGCGCGAGATCGGGCTGAAGGCGGCCGAGCACGGGATCCCCCTGTTCGAACTGACCTCGAAGGCGGTGTCGCTGGAGGAGGCGTTCATGGAACTGACCCGGGACGCCGTGGAGTACCACGGCGCCACGACCGGCACCGAGACGTCCGGGAGCCCGGCATGAGCACCCTCACGGCGACACCCGGGACACCCGAGACCCCCGGGACACCCGGGTCCCGGGGGACGGCACCGGCCGCCCAGGGCCGGCCCGCCTACCGGGTGACCGGCCGGCGCGTGCTGTCCTCCGAGTGGGCCAAGCTCTGGTCCCTGCGCTCCACCTGGATCACCCTCGGCCTGGGCCTGCTGTTCCTCGTCGCCTTCGGCGTCATCGCCGCGAGCCACTACAGGTCGGGGCTCGGCTCGGGCCGGCCCGCGGAACGCGACTTCGCCGACGCGACGGCCGTCAGCCTGTCGCTGTTCGGCACGAACTTCGCCCAGTTGGCCCTCGGCGTGCTCGGCGTGCTGGTCACGGCGGGCGAGTACTCCACCGGGATGATCCGCTCGACCATGGCCGCGGTGCCGCGCAGGCTGCCCGTGCTGTGGTCCAAGGCGGCGGTGTACGGACTGGTCGCACTGGTGGTCGCGACCGTGGGCGCGTTCGCCGCCTTCCTCGTCGACGGCCGGATCGTCTCCGGCACGCCGGCCGCCGTGAGCCTCGGCCACGCCGGTGTCGTACGCAGTCTGCTGGGCGCCGGGCTCTACCTCGGCCTGGTCGGCGTGATCGGCACCGCCCTGGGCGCGCTGCTGCGGTCGGTGGCGGGCGGCATCTCGGTGCTCGTGGCCGCCTTCCTGCTCGTCCCCGGACTGGTCTCCCTGCTGCCCAGCTCGTGGCAGGGCGACATCAACCCCTGTCTGCCGAGCCACGCCGGCCAGTCGCTGTTCGCCCTGACCCACGACTCGACCACCCTGTCGCCGGGCGCCGGACTGCTGGTCTTCCTCGGCTGGACGGTCCTGGCGCTGGCCGGAGCGGCGTACCGGCTGTTGCGCAGCGACGTGTGAGCGGCGGCCGGCCGCATCATGGGCCGATGACCTCCGTGACCGCCGAGGACCTCAGCGGGATGGGGCCGCTGGTCGCCCGGCTCGGCCGGGCCGGCCAGCGGCTCCGGCACGCCGACCGGGCCCGTCCGTGGGTGCTGGACGCCGCCGTGGTGTGCCTGGTGCTCTCGCTGTTCTGCCTGCCGGACCTGCTGCACGCGATCGGCGGGGACGGCGACGGACCGCGCCGGTTCCGCCTTGCTTTCACCCGGCTGCCCGTGGCGGGCATGGCCGCTCTGCAGGCCGGGCTCGTGCTGCCGCTGCTGTGGCGACGCCGGGCACCCGCCGTCGCCTTCGGCGCCGTCACGGCCGTGTTCGTCCTCCAGTGGTCGCTCGGCGCCGCGCTCCGTGCGGACGTCGCGCTGTTCGTCGCCCTGTACAGCCTGGCCCTGCACGGGCGGCTGCGGCAGCTGCCCTGGGCGTGTGCGGTCCTGGCGGGTGCGCTGGGCCTGGTCGCGGCGCGGGTCTCGGCGGCGGTGCCGGTCTCGGACGCGCTCTTCTTCCTGCTCAGCACGGCCACCGCGGCCCTCGCGCTGGGCCTGATGATCCGCATCCGGCGGGCCCAGCTGGCCGGGCTGCGGGACCGCGCGACCCGGCTGGAGACCGAACGCGACCAGCGCGGCAGGCTGGCCGTCGCGGCCGAACGGGCGCGGGTGGCCCGAGAGATGCACGACATCGTCGGCCACAACCTGTCCGTCATCATCACACTCGCCGACGCGGGTGCCTACGCCACCGCCGCCGCCCCGGAGCGGGGGGAGGAGGCCCTGCGCCTCATCGGTGACACCGGCCGCCAGGCCCTGAGCGAACTGCGCCGGGTGCTCGGCGTGCTGCGCGAGGGGGACGGCCCGCGGGCCGGGCCCGAGCTGAGCCCGCAGCCGGGTCTCGCGGACATCGACGCGCTGTGCCAGGGGGTACGCGCCGCGGGCCTGGAGGTCGTCTACCGTACGGCCGGTGACGTCGACGCCCTGGACAGCGGGGTGCAGCTCACGGTCTACCGCATCGTGCAGGAGGCCCTGACGAACACCCTGAAGCACGCCGGGGCCGGTGCCCGCGCGCATCTGGCGATCGCCGTGGAGGACGCGCGGCTGACGATCGCCGTCCAGGACTCCGGCCCGCCCGCCGCGGCCGGCCGTCCCGGCGCGGCGAACGAGGAGGGACACGGACTGGTGGGCATGCGGGAACGGGCGGCTCTCTACGGCGGACACGTCAGCGCGGGTCCGCTGGGCACGGGCTGGGCGGTGCGCGCCGCCCTCGACCTCGCTCCCCAGGGTGGTGCCGCCGGGTGACCACCGTGCTCGTCGTGGACGACCAGCCGCTCCAGCGGTACGGCTTCCGGATGCTGCTGGACTCCGTGCCCGGGACGGAGGTGGTCGGCGAGGCCGCGCACGGGACCGAGGCCGTGCGCAAGGCCGCCGAACTGCGCCCGGACGTGGTCCTGATGGACGTACGCATGCCGGGCATGGACGGCATCGAGGCCACGCGCCGTATCGTCGCCACGGGCGGCCGGTCCCGGGTCCTCGTCCTGACCACCTTCGATCTCGACGAGTACGTCCACGCGGCCCTGCGCGCCGGGGCCAGCGGCTTCCTGCTCAAGGACGCCCGTCCCGAGGAACTCCTCGCGGGCATCCGTGCCGTGGCCGCCGGCGACGCGGTGATCGCGCCCGCGCTGACCCGCCGCCTGCTGCACGAGTTCGCCCGTCTCGTGCCACCCGGCGGCGACGGCTCCGACGGGGATCCGCGCCTCGGTGCCCTCACCGACCGCGAGCGCGAGATCCTCGTCGCCATCGGCCAGGGCTGGACCAACAGTGAGATCGCGGCGCGTTTCGTGCTGTCGGAGTCCACGGTGAAGACGCACGTCGGCCGTGTCCTGTCCAAGATCGGCGCCCGGGACCGCATCCAGGCGGTGATCTTCGCCTACGACCACGGCCTGGCCCGGCCTCAGGCCGGCTAGCGCCCGTCCGGCGGGGCGGCCGCGCCCAGCGCGGCAAGACCGTCGAGATCGTCGGTCTGAACGAGCCCGGTTCCCGGATCCACGAGACGCTCAGCGGGGAACTCGCCGGCAGCCACTGGCCGGCACCGGCCGGACGGAGGACCTCACCGGCTCACCCGTCCGGGGTACCCGCCGCCGCGCCCGCGTGTGTCCGCGACCGGCGGCGGCTGAGTGTGCGCACCGTGGGACCCACGGAACTGGGATCACGGTGAGGACAGATGATCGTATCGGTGGTGTCGATGCCCGGAGGGGCCACCACGCGTACGGGCCTGGCGGAGGCACGTGAGCTCCTGGCCGCCTCCGCCTTCCTGCTGGTCGACGTCCAGCTCACGGACGAGCCGGCGGCCGAGGGCGCCGGGGTCGTCGGCGGGCTCGGCCTGGAGTCCGAGTGCCCGCCCTGGTTCGGCAGGGCGGACGAGCCGGTGCGGGCCCAGTTCCTCGGCGACCGGGCCGGCCTCGTCGTACCCGTCGTCCAGGGCGGCCGGGTCGTCCACGTCCATGTCATGGCCACCGAACGGCACCTGGTCACCCTGCACCGGGGACCGGCCCGGACGGTGGAGACCCTTCTCGCGCGGCTCGGCGAGGAGAACCCGCCCGACACCGTGGCCGTGCTGTTCCTGCTGCTCGAGGAGGCCCTGGACACGTTCCGCCGGGCCGCGGTGGCGGACCTGCTGGTGGTGGAGGACCTCGAGGACGAGATGTTCGACCGGCGGCGCCCGGACCAGGTCTACCGGCTGGCACGGCTGCGGCGGCGCGCCGCGCTCCTGCACCACTTCCTGCTGCCCTACCTCCAGACGACGGACGAGGTGATCATGCGCAGGATGCTCAGCCGCGACTTCCCCGAGGAGCGCCGGCATCTCGCCCGGGAGTTCCAGCACACCGGCCGGCTGGTGCTCACCGACATCGAGTCCCTGCAGGAGGCCACCCGGCGCGCCTTCGCCAGCTACTCCTCGCTGGTGTCGGGCGAGCAGAACGGGGTGATCAACCGGCTCGCCATCGTGTCCACGATCTTCCTGCCGCTGACGTTCCTGACCGGCTACTTCGGGATGAACTTCAGCTACCTCACGGACGAGATGGAGAGCCGGGCCGTGTTCTGGCTGCTCGCCGTGGCCCTGCAGGTGGCGGTGCTGGGCGGAGCGCTGTACGTGCTGCACCGCACCCACATCTGGCGCAGGCTGCGGGACGACGAGGGGATGCGGGACCGATGAACGCGGTGTGCCGGGTACGCCCGGGCGCCGGCCGGGGTCACTCGGGGGCGAAGGAGAAGCTGCGCCACGGCCCGGTGGACCTGACCACCACGTCCGAGCCCTGCATGTTCAGGTAGATGCTCTCCTTGCCCTTCGGCGTGGTGCAGTCGGGCGTCTTGTACAGCAGGATGCTGTTCTGCGTGAAGTTGTCGACACGGGTGACGTCCGCCCTGAAACGGTGGCACCCCTCGATCGACGGGTTCGTGAAGGACTGCACCGGTCTGACGCCGTTGTGCGCCGTGATCGTGCCGGCCGCCTGATCCTGGCAGGCTGCCAGCCCCACTCCGGACAACGCGACGCAGGCGAGCGCGGCCAGCGGACGTGAAACACGCATCGGTCCTCCAGTGTGTACGGAGAGCGTGTACGGAGAGCCGGCTGGAATGTGGTCCCGCCCCACCACCACTATCCGCCAGAGCGGGCGGGCCCGCCCGGCGAGTGCGGCGGTGCCGGACGTGGGGCCGCTCGGGGGCGCGCACGCGGCACTTCGACCGGTGCCGGGCGATAGTGGTGAGGTACGGGCAGTTCCGCACCACGCCCCGGAGGAGGCCCCGTTGGCCGGACCGGACGGCGGTTCGCGGGTGGTGGTCGTGATGGGCGTGTCCGCGTCCGGCAAGTCCACCGTCGGAGCGCGGCTCGCGCGACGGCTCGGCGTGCCGTTCCTGGAGGGCGACGACCTCCACCCCGCCGCGAACCGGGCCAAGATGGCGTCGGGGCACCCCCTCGACGACGCCGACCGGCGGCCCTGGCTGGCGGCGCTCACGGAGTGGATCCGCGTGACCGCCTCGAGCGGGCACGGCGGTGTCGCCTCCTGTTCCGCGCTCAAGCGCGCCTACCGCGACCAGTTCCGGCGTACCGGAGCGGACCTGTGGTTCGTGTACCTGGCGCTCGACCGCGAGGTGGCCGCGCAGCGCATCGCGCGCCGCAAGGGGCACTTCATGCCGCCGGCACTGCTCGACAGCCAGTACGCCACCCTCGATCCGCTGCACGCCGACGAGCCGGGCGTCACCATCGACGCCTCCGGCGGCGCGGCCCAGGTCGTGCGGGCCGCGCTGCGTTCGGTGTGCGGTGCCGACCGCTAGCGGACGCCTCCCAGGAGGGTTCGGATGGACCTGATCCACTTCCGCATGGTGATGCCGCCGTCGCTCACCGAGCCGGTCGTCGGCCTGCTCGCCGCGCACGACCGCGTCCTCAACCTCGTGGTGGTGAGGGCTGCGCGGGTTCCGGACGGTGACGCGGTCGAGTGCGACGTGGTGAAGGGCGCCGCCAACGGCGTGCTGGCGGACCTGCGCCGGCTGGGCGTGGACCGCGCGGGGTCGATCGCCGTCGACGACGTCGACATGATGTTCTCGCACCACGCCGACCGGCTGGAGGCCGAGCAGCCGGGCGCACTCGTCCAGGCGCCGCTGTGGGCGTCGGTGGAGGCCCACATCCGGGCGGGCGGGACCTATCCCCCGTCCTTCTACCTGTTCCTGGTCATCGCCGGGATCATCGGCTCGGTCGGCATCATGACGAACTCGCAGATCCTGATCGTGGCGGCCATGGTGGTCGGCCCCGAGTACAACGCGATCACCAGCATCGCCCTCGGGCTCGACCGCCGTAACCGCCACCGGGTCCGGGACGGAACGCGGGCCCTGACGGCCGGGTTTCTGCTGGCCGTCGTCGTCACGCTGGGGTTCGCCGCGCTGGCGCGGGCGTTCGGCCTGCAGTCGGCCGCCTTCGAGCTCGGGCTGCGGCCCGTCTCCCACCTCATCGACACACCGGACTTCTTCTCCGTCGCCGTGGCCGTGCTCGCGGGCGTCGTCGGCATCGTCTCGCTCACCGAGGCACGCGGCAGCGCCCTGCTCGGTGTGTTCATCTCCGTGACCACGATCCCCGCGGCCTCGGACATCGCCGTCTCGCTGGCCTTCGCCGACTGGGGCCAGGCCCGGGGCTCGCTGCTGCAGTTGCTGGTCAACGTGGTCGTCCTGGTGATCGTCGGCGTCCTCACCCTGCGCCTGCAGCGCCGGGTGTGGCGCCGCGCGGCCCGCCGGGCCGCCGCCGACCGGAGCGCGGGTGCGGGTGGCCCGTCCTAGGCTGATCGAGGGGGGCCGTTCGGGTGAATCGCTTTGCCGGAAGGGGTGCCCCGATGGACGACTATCCCCTGATCGAGAATCACGGCCTGCTCGGCGACCTGCAGACGGCGGCCCTGGTGACCACGGACGGCACGGTCGACTGGCTCTGCCTCCCCCGGTTCGACTCGCCCAGCGTCTTCGGCGCCCTGCTCGACAAGCACAAGGGCGGCCACTGCACGGTGCGGCCGGCGCACGCGATGTACGCGACCAAGCAGCTCTACCTGCCCGACACGGCGGTCCTGGTGACCCGGTTCATGACCGAGGCCGGCGCGGGCGAGGTGGTGGACTTCATGCCGGTGACCGGGAGGGCGGCCACGGACTGCCACCGGCTGGTCCGCCTGGTGCGCTGTGTGCGCGGTGCCATGACGTTCGACGTCGAGATCGCTCCGCGGTTCGACTACGGCCGGACGGCCCACCGGCTGCACATCACCGAGCACGGCGCCCTGTTCGCGGCGGAGGACGGCGCGGTGCTCACCGTGCATCCCATCCGGGAACCGGAGGACGAGCGGCTGGTGGACGTCCTGACGGACCGTGGGAACGACCTGCACTTCACACTGTCCCTGGAGGCGGGCCAGCAGCGCGGTCTGATGCTGGAGTCGGCCGCCGACGGGCCGCCGCGGCAGATCCGGCTCGCGCAGTACCAGGAGCTGTTCGAGGAGACCATCAGGTTCTGGCGCTCCTGGCTGGGCCAGTCGCGGTACTCGGGGCGCTGGCGGGAGACGGTGGAGCGGTCGGCGATCACGCTGAAGCTCATGACGTACGCACCGAGCGGTGCCCTGGTGGCCGCCCCGACGGCGGCGCTCCCCGAGCAACTGGGCGGCGAACGCAACTGGGACTACCGGTTCACCTGGATCCGGGACGCCTCCTTCTCCGTGTACGCCCTGCTGGGGCTGGGGTTCACCGAGGAGGCGAGGGCGTTCATCAACTGGCTGGGCGACCGGGTACGCGAACGGGCCGGCAGCGAGGGGGACTCGGGCCCGCTCAACATCATGTACCGGGTCGACGGGTCCTCCGACCTGAAGGAGGAGTTGCTCGAGCACTGGGAGGGCTACGCCCGTTCCGCCCCGGTGCGGATCGGCAACGGCGCCGCGACCCAGCTCCAGCTCGACATCTACGGCGAGGCCCTGGACAGCATCCACTTCGCGCACCGGCACGGGATCAGGCTGGGGCACCAGGGCTGGCTCTCGCTGCTGACCAACCTGGAGTGGCTGGTCGACCACTGGGACCAGGCGGGAGAGGGCCTGTGGGAGACCCGCGGCGGCCGCCAGAACTTCACCTACGGCCGTGTCATGTCCTGGGTGGCGTTCGACCGCGCCCTGCGGCTCGCCGAGTCGCACGGCCGGCCGGGTCCGACCGCACGCTGGCGCAGCGAACGCGACGCGATCTACGAGCAGGTCATGAGCCGGGGATGGAGCGGGAAACGCCGGGCCTTCGTGCAGCATTACGGCAGCGACGTGCTGGACTCCTCGCTGCTGCGCATGTCGACGGTCGGGTTCATCACCCCCGAGGATCCGCTGTGGACGTCGGCGCTCGACGCGATGGAGCAGGAACTGGTCAGCGACAGCCTGGTCTACCGCTACAACCCCGAGGCCTCGCCGGACGGCCTGCGCGGTTCGGAGGGCACGTTCTCGCTGTGCACCTTCATGTACGTCGACGCGCTGGCGCGGGCCGGACGCACCAACCGGGCCCGGCTGGTGTTCGAGAAGATGATGGGCTACGCCAACCATCTGGGCCTGTACTCGGAGGAGATCGACCCGACGGGCCGTCAACTCGGCAACTTCCCGCAGGCGTTCACCCATCTCGCCCTCATCGACGCGGCGCTGACCCTGAACGACGCCCTGACGTCCCGGTAGCCGGGCGCGGGATCAGCCCGGCGGTGGCGCGGGGCCGAGGAGCACGAGGGTGTCGTCCGGTGCGGCGCCGGCGAGCGGTACGGCTCCGGTGACGGGTTCCAGCTCCCCGCCCGGCCGTACGACGAACAGGGTGTCGTACCCGGGCGGGCGGGGCGCGGACGCCGGCTGGACGTGGAAGTGGGCGCCCCGCTCGTGGCGGTCCGCGACGGCGTGCCGGACCAGCCGCCCGCCGAACAGGGTGTGACCCGCCGTGTAGGGAGCGACCACGCCCTCGCTGCCGGGCGGCGGACCGACCCGGTAGACCGGGCCCTCGACGCTGTCCTCCATGACGACCGAGGCGAGCGCGTTGAAGTCGTCGTCGGCCGTGAGCAGGAAGACCGAGGTGACGCCCTCCAGCCGGGCCCGCGGATCGGTGGCCGTGGCCATCAGCTCCCCGGTGACCAGTTCGATCCCCGCCGCCTCGATCCGCTCGCGCTCCCGCGTGCCGCCCGCCCACATCAGCACGTCGGCACCGGCGGCGCGCAGCGTCCGGGCGAGATCGACGACCCACGGATCGCCGCCCACCAGCAGCGGTCGCGCGCGGGCGGTCCGGCTGACACCGAGCCTGCGGGCGACGGGCTTCGCGGTGAGCGCGTAGACCAGGACGGTTCCCACGATCACCAGGAAGGTGACGGGGAGGATCTTCCCCGCGCCGCGCAGTCCCGCGGCGGTGAGCGAGGCGGAGAAGGTGGTGGCGGTGGACGCGGCCACGATGCCGCGCGGGGCCATCCAGCCGGTGAAGGCGCGTTCGCCCGCGCGGAGTTCCGTCCGGACCGTGGACAGCAGGGCCACCAGCGGCCTGACCACGAGCACGAGCAGGGCGATGAGCGCGAGCGTGGGCAGCAGCACCGGGACGACGGACCTCGGCGTCACGGTGGCCGAGATGGAGATGAACAGCAGGCCGATGATGAGCTGCACGAGGGTCTCGAAGAACGGCCGGCGGGCGGGCATGTCGAGGCCGGGCAGGTTCGCGACGGTCAGCCCGGTGACGATCGCGGCGATGAGCCCGGTGTCGTCGTAGGCCATGTCGCAGCCCGCGGCCACCGCGACGACCGTGGCGAGCTGGGCCAGCGTGCCCAGCGTCTCGCCCAGTCGCAGCCGCCGGAGGGTGAACCAGAGCAGTGCGGCGCCGACCGCCCCGCCCACGAGGCCGAGGGTGATTCCGGCGAAGAACTCGCCGAAGCGGAAGTGCCCGCTGCGCAGTCCGCCGGAGACGATGGAGTGGAAGACGACCGCGCCGAGGATGCCGCCGACGGGGTCGATCAGCGAGCCTTCCCACATCAGGACGCGGCGCACCCCGTCCGACGGCCGGACGTGCTCCAGCAGGGGCCCGACGACGGTCGGCCCGGACACCACGAGGATGACCCCGATCATGCTGGCCACGGCCACCGGCACCCCGAACAGGGCCGGCGCCGTGCCCAGGACGGTCCCCCAGGTGAGCACCACCCCGAGCACCATCAGCCGGACGACGACGGAGCGGGTCGCGCCCTTGAGATGGCGCAGGTCGAGGCTCAGCCCGGCGTCGTACAGGATGATCGCCACGGACAGGGAGACGAGCGGGGAGAACGCCGGGCCCAGGAGCAGGTCGGGGTGGATGTCGTCGGTCAGGGCCCCGGCGGCGAAGCCGACGGGCAGCAGCAGGATCAGGGCCGGGATCCGCAGCCGGCTCGCGAGGATCTGGCATCCGACGGCCAGGGCCACGGTCAGTCCGAGGCCCAGCAGGATGTCGTCCTCGCTCACCCGGCTCCCGTCCCCGGGTGCGGGCCGGCCACCGGGTCAGCCCTCGCCACCGGTGCCGGTACCGGTGCCGGAGGCGCGCAGGTCCGCGTCGGTGAGACCCTCCAGCTCGCCGTGGGTGTCCAGCCAGTACAGCAGGGCGACCGCGGGGACGACGAGCACGAGGGCGACGAGGGTGACGAGGCCCAGCCAGCGCAGTGTGGTGTGCGCGCCCGCGCCCTCGGCGACGGTCAGCGAGGTCGGTACGAGATAGGGGCGCTGCGCCATGCCCCAGGCGAGGATGGCCGAGGCGACCGTGCCGACCGCCGTCACCCGCGACCAGGCCCCGGACGGACGCGTCAGCAGCCATCCGGTGGCCGCGGTGCCCACGGCCGCGACGACGACGAAGAACAGGCCGACGCCGTGCGTGAGCCCGTGCCACACGTGCGGGGCGTCCCCGTGGGTGACGACCAGGGTGATCACGGCGAGCACCGCGAGGGCGGCCAGGGCGCCCAGTGCCCGCCGCCGGAAGTAGGCGTCCAGGTCCGGCGCGGCGAAGCGCCGGGCGTCCGCGGCGAGGAAGACGGCGCCGAGCGACGCCGTGGCCGCGATGGCGAGCAGCCCGAACAGCAGTGAGGTGGGGTTGGCCCAGGCGTCCGTCGACGCGGTCGTCGTCGAGGTCACCCGGCCCGAGGCGACTCCCCCGACGGCGGCGCCCAGGAAGAACGGCGTCAGGAGCGAGGCGACGGCGAACATGGCCCCGTACAGGCGCCGCCCGGCCAGCCTGCGGACCGGCTTGCGCAGGGCGAAGCCGGCCCCGCGCAGCACGGTGCCGACGGCGGCCAGCGCCAGCGGCAGCCACATCGTGACGAACACCTGCTGGAAGAGGACGGGGAACCCCGTCCACATGATGACCAGCACGAAGATCAGCCAGACGTTGTTGACCTCCCAGACGGGGGCCATCGCGTGGTCGATCAGCCGGCGCGGGCGCTCACCGCGCTCGGCCCCGCCCGCCGTCAGGTCCCAGAAGCCGGCGCCGTAGTCGGTGCCGCCGCCGCAGGCGTAGGCCGCCACGGCGAGCAGCAGGACGACGGCCATGACCCCGGCGATCACAGGAACCTCCCGGCGGAACGCGGCCCGTACGGTGTGTCGGTCTCCGGTGTCTCCGGCGCCGGCCCGCCCGTGGCGTCCGCCCCGCGCCAGCGGGAGCGCATCTTCAGCAGGACCGCCAGGAACGATCCGAAGACGAACACGTACACCACGATCACCAGGGCGAACATGAGCCACAGGCCGCCGGCGCGGGTCGACGTCACCGCCTCGGCGACGCGCATGTTCTGGTACACGATCCATGGCTGGCGACCCACCTCGGTGGTGATCCAGCCGCACTCGACCGCGGCCACGGAGGCCACGCCCGCGCACGCGGCGACGCGGTAGAACCACGGGGAGGCCGGCAGCCGGCGGCGGCGCAGCCACACGACGGCGTACCAGAGGGCGAGCAGGATCAGCAGCGACCCGATGAACACCATGGTGTCGAAGGCGAAGTGGGCGATGGTGGCCTCGCGGGCCGTCGGCCGGTCACTGGCCGGCACCGACGTGAGGCCGGTGACCTTCGTGTCCGGCCGGAAGCCGGCGAGGATCGAGTCGAGCTGGGGGATCCTGATACCGCCGGAGATGCTCCCGTCGGGGTGCAGCCGGCCGTAGAGGTACTCCGGCTGATGCGTGTCGGTGTTCCAGACGATCTCCATGGCGGCGAACTTCACCGGCTGCTTGTGGAAGACCTGCCGGGCGATGGAGTCGCCGAGCACGAACTGCACCGGCGTGAAGACCGCGGCGAGCGTGAAGGGGACGGTGAAGCCGAGCCGGTGGTAGCGGTCCCGGCGGCCGCGGAGCCATCCGGTCGCGTAGACACCGGCCACGACGTAGCCGGCCGTCACGAACATCGCGACGACGAAGTGCCAGTACTGCGGGCCGAACATGGGCGTGAAGATCGCCTTCCAGATGCTCACGTCCACGGGGTTGCCGGCTGCGTCGAGGGTGAAGCCGCGCGGGGTGTTCATCCAGGAGTTCGCGGCCAAGATGCCGAAGGCGCCGAGCAGGGCGGCGAAGGGCAGCGGCAGACCGAGCAGGAAGTGGGTGCGGGAGGGCAGCCTGCGCCAGCCGTACAGGTAGACCGCGATGAGCACGGCCTCCAGGAAGAAGGCCCAGGCCTCCACGCCGAACCCGATGCCGAAGACATCGCCCCACCGGCCCAGCATGCCCGGCCAGAGCAGCCCGAACTCGAAGGACAGCACGGTGCCGGTGACGACCCCGATGGCGAACTGCACCGCCATGACGGCCGACCAGCGCCGGGCCAGCAGCAGCGCGGTCGCGTCGTTCCGGCGCAGCCCGTAGCCGTGCATGATGAGCGTGATCAGCGGGAGTGCGACGCCCAGCGGCACCAGGATGATGTGGGAGGCCAGGGTGAAGGCCATCATCGAGCGGGCCGGGAGGGTCTGCGGGGGCACGTCCGCCAGGGACAGGACCGTGTGCATGGGCGCCTTTCCGGGAGCCGACGCGGGCGGGTCGGGTCAGCCGCCGGTGGCGAAGCCGGGGAACAGGGTCATGCCGCCGTCGACGTACAGCGTGGTCCCGACGACGTAGTCCATGAGGTCGGAGGAGAGGCCCACGACGGCGTTGGCGATGTCCTCGGGGTCGCCGACCCGGCCGTAGGGGATCAGCCGCAGGAGGTCCCGTTCCGCCTCGGGGGTCTCCCAGGCGCCGCGGTTGATGGGGGTCTTGATGGCCCCGGGGGCGACCGCGTTCACCCGGATCTTCTTCGGGGCGAGTTCCTGCGCGAGGGTCGCCATCATCATCTGCACGCCGCCCTTGGAGGAGGCGTAGTTCACGTGCCCGGACCACGGGATGAGCTGGTGCACCGAACTCATGCAGATGATCTTCCCGGCCGCCCGGGAGACCTCGGGGACCACTCCGCGGCGCAGGAACTCCCTGGTCGCCTCGCGGGCGCAGAGGAACTGCCCGGTGAGGTTGACGTCGAGGACCTTCTGCCACTGGGCGAGGGTCATGTCGGTGAGGGTGGCGTCCCGTTGCAGTCCCGCGTTGGCGACCAGGATGTCGATCGTGCCGAACTCCTGGACCATCCGGTCCACCATGGCGACGACCTGGTCCTCCTTGGAGACATCCGCCTCGTAGGCGGCGGCCTTGACCCCGAAGGCGGTGATCTCCTCGACCACCTGCTCGGCCTCCTCGCGGCCGGCCACGTAGTTCACCACGACGTCGGCCCCGGCCCGGCCCATGGCGACGGCCGTCGCCCTGCCGATCCCGGAGTTCGCGCCGGTGACCAGCGCCTTCTGACCCTTCAGCAGATGTGCGGGGATCACGCCCCGCGGTGCGCCCTCGGTGGAACTCACGATGCCCTGCTCCTTGCCTGCGTGCCCTGACCGCGGCCGGGCCGTGGGCCCGGAGGTTCTCCGTCAGCCAAGCACCGGGGCGCACGACCGGCATGCCGGGGCGGACCGCGTTGCGCTGCGCGGCTGAGGTTCTTAGCCCGGTCGGACGCCCGCCCGGGCGGTGGGTCAGCCCAGCCGCTCCAGCAGGTGGTCGCCCACCCGGAGGGCGTTCGCCATGGCCGTCAGGGACGGGTTGACCGCGCCGATGCTCGGGAAGAAGCTCGTGTCGACGACGTACAGGTTGTCCAGGTCGTGGGCCCTGCAGTTCAGGTCCAGCGCCGAGGACGCCGGGTCGGTGCCGAAGCGCACCGTGCCGGCCTGGTGGGCGGTGGCCCCGATCGGCATGCCCTTGTGCAGGTAGATGCTGCGGGACAGCAGCTTGTGCTCGTGCATGCCGAGCCGGCCCAGCATGTGCTGCAGCTTGTGCCGCAGGTGCTTCAGGCCGGCGACGTTGTTGGACTCGTCGAGCGTGAGCCGGATCTGGCCGTCGCTCTCCAGGGTGACCCGGTTGTCCGGCTGCGGCAGGTCCTCGCCGCACAGCCAGAAGTCGACGGCGTGATGGGCCAGCACCTCGAAGGGCATGTCCGGCGACACCGCCCCGGCCCAGCGCGGGGCCTGGCCGTGGATCTGCTCGGCGTCGGACTTGCCGAGCATCTGGATCCCGCCCAGCGGGAACTCGAAGTCGTCCGCGCCCAGGTACCAGTCGTGCAGCGCGAGGGTCTTCTGGAACCGGGTGTCGTTGGGTTCCTTGGAGATGGCCATCAGCGCCAGGTTGTTGTGGCGCATGTAGTACCGGCCGACCACGTCCGAGCTGTTCGCCAGGCCGCGCGGATGCCGGTCGTTCGCCGAGGCGAGCAGCAGGGCGGCGGAGTTGACGGCCCCGCAGGCCACGACCACCAGGTCGGCCGAGAACCGGGCCTGCTCGCCGCCGGGCAGCGCGGCGACGACGGTGGTGACGCTGCGTCCGGTGGGGTCCGTCTCCAGCCTGGTCACCCGGGCGTTGGTCACCATCTCGACGTTGGGGTGGGTGAGAGCCGGCTCCACGCAGATCACCTGGGCGTCGGACTTGCCGCGCACCAGGCAGGGGAAGCCGTCCACCCGGTCGCAGCGGATGCAGGCGCTGCCGTGCGTGGCGCGGCCGTACTCGTCCTGGGTGAGGTCGACCCCGATCGGCAGGTGGAAGGGGTGCAGTCCCTGCTTCTCCAGGTCGTGGCTCAACTGCTCGATGCGCGGCTCGTGTTCGACCGGCGGATGGGCGTACTGGGCGCTGCTCGGCCCTTCGAAGGGGTCCTCGCCGTGCCGGCCGTGCACCAGGTAGAGGTGCTCGGCCTGGGTGTAGTACGGCTCCAGGTCGTCGTAGCCGAGGGGCCAGGCGGGCGAGAGGCCGTCGTGGTGGCGCAGTGCGCCGAAGTCCTGGGGGCGCAGCCGGAAGAGGGCGGCGCCGTAGAACTTGGTGTTGCCGCCGACGTAGTAGTTCACCTCGGGCGGGAACTCGTCGCCGTGCCGGTCGAGCCAGAACTCCGGGGCCCGGTACTTGGCCTTGACGAACACGGCCGTGGAGTCCCAGTTGTCGCGCTCGCGCCGCAGGTAGCCACCGCGTTCGAGGATGAGCACGCGTTTGCCGGAGGGGGCGAGACGGTGGGCGATCGTGCCGCCGCCGGCACCGGTGCCGATGACGATGACGTCGTAGGAGTTGTGGGTGTCCACGGCAACCACCGTCCTTGTCCGTTCGGTCCGCGGCCGTTGCGGGCTTCACCTCTTCGAACGTACGCGCCATACGGTGGCGAGGCACCCGGAGCGGACACGCACCGGGCGGCCGGTCAGAGCACGGCGATCGGGTTCACCGGTGAGCCGGTCGCCGCGGGGAGCCGGAGCGGGGCGACCACGCACAGGAAGTGCGGGCGGCCGGTCTCCTCGCACGCCGTGGCCAGTTCCTCGAGGTCGAGATAGTCGAGCAGATGCAGTCCCATGGCGTTGACGGCGAGGACGTGCACGGGGAAGAGGACCCCGGTCACCGCGCCGGGTGCCGCGTCGCTGTTGCCGTCCGAGCCCAGGACGGACACCTGCCGCTCGGCCACGAAGTTCATGGCGTCCGGGTGCAGGCCGGCCCTGGCCCGGGTCACGTCCCAGGGGCCGAGACGGCGGCGGCGCAGCCGGTGGCCCACCCGGACCAGCAGCAGGTCGCCCGGCCCGGCCCGTGCCGCCTGGGCGGTCTCGGCCGCGGCGAGGTCCTCGGCGGTCACCCGCTCGCCCGGTTCGAGCCACGGCACGCCGCGCAGGCGGGGGATGTCCAGCAGGACACCGCGGCCTACCAGGCCGTCGCGCGCCAGGTCGAGGGTGAGCGCTCCGGCGCCGTCCGGGGTGACGGTGCTCGCCGGGACACCGCCGTACAGCTCTCCGTCGAAGATCACGTGGCACAGCGCGTCGAGGTGGCTGTCGACGTCACCGTGCACGTTCATGGCGAACCGGTCGCGGGCGAAGTGCAGCCCGGGTTCGTCCCGCTCCTGCCGGTCCGGCGCGGTCATCCGGTGGGTCGCGGGCTCCGGGCTGTCCGCGGCGGTCGCGGTCTCGACGGGCGCGGCCAGCGACACGGTACGCCCGGACCGCACCCCGGCGGCGGCCGCCACCACCCGCTCGGGGGTGAGCCGGTCCAGTGCGCCCTGCCCCCGCAGCGCCGCCTCCCGGGCCCGCTCCCGCAGCCGGCGGTACAGGCCCCGGAAGGCCGCTTCGGTCAGCGTGCCCGGTACCGCCCGGGGCGCGGGGGCGGGGTGCTCGTGCGACGTCATCGCGAACTCCTCTTCGGCGGCCCGGCAGCGCGCTCGGCGTCGTCGTCCCAGGTGGCGGCGGGCCGGGCGTCCGGTGGGCCGGCCGGCCTGCCGACCGGCGGCACGGGGCGGCCGGGCGGCAGCAGCTCGGCCGTCACGAAGGCGACCACGGCGGCGAGGATCACCACGGGGATCATCGCGGCGCTGCCGAGCACCAGGACGACCAGGAGCACGCTGCTGACCGGCAGCCGCAGCGCGGCCGCCGACGCGGCCGCCATGCCCGCCGCCATCCCGGGTACGACGCCGAGGCCGGGCAGCGGGGCGAGCAGCACGCCCAGGGCGGCGCCGAGGAACAGTGACGGGAAGATGGGTCCGCCGCGCAGGCTGCCGAGGCACAGCGCGTAGGCCGTGCCCTTGCACAGCAGTACGGCGACCAGGGCGCCGACGCCCCAGGCGTGCGGGTCGGCGGCCAGCCGGGCCAGGGTGGCCTGGCCGGAGGAGGCCACGTCGGCCGGTGACTGGTCGACGGCCAGCGCGTACACCGCGGCACACGCTCCGGCGGCGAGGGCGCACAGTGCGGTGTGGACGACCGGCCGGCCCGCGACGAAGACCGCGGCCCGGCGTCCGGCGGACAGTGTCAGGTGGACGGCGGCGGCGACGGCGACGGCCATCAGCACCGACCAGAGCACGTCCCCGGCGTCGAGCCGGGGAAAGGGGACGCCCACCTTCACCGAGAGGGTGCCGGTGGCGAGGCCGGTCCAGTGGCCGAAGCCGGTGAACACCAGCGACCCGATCCCGCTGGACAGCAGCGCCGGCAGCATGACCGCGAAGAGCTGCGGGCCGCCCACCCCGGCCACCTCGATCAGGATGACGGCGGCGACCAGCGGGTTGCCGAAGATCGTGGACAGGGCGGCGGCGGCGCCGGCCGCGCCGAGGAGTGCCGTGCCCTGCGGTGTGTCCGCGGTCCGGGCGAGGTTCCTGAAGTACAGCGCCAGGCAGCCGCCGAGCGCGATCAGCGGGGCCTCGGGGCCGAGGGTGGCGCCGAGCGGCAGGCTCGCCAGCGCCGCGAGGATCACCCCGGGCAGGGCGGCCGGGGCCATCCCCGCCGTGTGCAGGCCCCCGGCGGGGATGTGTCCGCCGGCGCCCGGCAGACGCGTGACGACGAGGCCCACGGCGAGACCGGCGACCGTGAGCAGCGGCAGCGGCCACCACCACGGGGGGACGCTCCAGCCGAACTCGGCCGGCAGTGCGGCCCACAGCAGGTGTTCGAGTTCGTGGAGCCCGGCGAGGAAGAAGAAGGCGGCCAGCGAGACCGGGACGCCGATGAGCGCCGACAGCAGGAGCGCGTGCTGGTAGGGGCGGGAGCGCAGCAACTCGCGCAGCCGGTCGGCCTCTTCCGGCTGGGTGCCGGCGGCGCGGGCGGTGGACGGGTCCGGCGGCGTCACGACACCGTTCCTCCCGTATCGGCCGGGAATGTCGCGCTCACGGGACCGTGCCCGGTGGCGCCCCCTCCCTCCAGCCATTGCAGCACCCGGCCGCGGGCCCCGCACTCCCGGAGCCGCCGGGGCCCGGGGTCCTCGCGGTTCCCGTTCGGGATGCAGTTCGCGGTGACGGCCCCTTCACTGGGAGGAAAGCCCGTTTCGGGGACTCTCTGGAGGCGGACCATGGCTGGCAGATGGACACGGGGAGCGGCGGGCGCGATCCTCGCCGGGATCGTCGCGGTCGCGGCGGCGGGCTGCTCCGACGACAACTCCGGGAACGCCTCGGACGCCGCCAGCAAGGCGGCCTCGGCGGCCTCCTCCGCCGCCTCCTCCCTCGCCTCGAAGGGGGGCGACGCGCTGGCCTCGGCCTCGGCGGAGGCCCGGCAGAAGCTCAACGGCGTCAAGAACGGGGTGCAGGCCAAGGGCGACGTCACGCTCGGCACCCCGGCCGTCGGAAGCGACGGCAAGGCCACCGTCAAGGTGAGCGCCAAGAACACGGCGTCCGCGGCCAAGTCCTTCGCCGTCCAGGTCAACTTCACCGACAAGAACGGCGATCTGCTGGACGTGACCGTGGTGACGGTCAAGGACGTGGCGGCCGGCTCCACCGGCGACGCCACCGCCCGGAGCCACCGCAAGCTGACCGGCGAGGTGCACGCCGTGGTCAACGCGGCGCTGCGGTACTGACGTCGGGCCCGCACGAGCGGCCGGGCTCAGTCCAGTCCCAGGCGGTCCGCCAGGCCCGCCCGCTCGAACGCGGCGACGACCTCCTCGCGGCCCTCGGTGAAGTGGACCCAGCTGTCGCAGTGGGCCGGGACACCCGCCGGGCGCCGAGGAGGCGGGCCGCGGTCGCGGTTCCGGCGCCGTCGGGGACGAGGAGGGCGTCGCCGAGGACGGGCAGCCGGGGGGCGCCGGCGAACAGCACCGCGGTGTCGACGGGGGCGTACCGGTCGGCGATCGCCTGGACCGGCTCCAGTGAGGCGTTGTCGCCGCTGACGTAGACGGTGGGCAGGCCGGCGGCGGTCAGCACGAAGCCGGTGACATAGCCGACATGCGCGGTGCGACAGCGGCCGCGCCCCCGGCCATATCGTGGATGCCCGAACACCAACGGCCACACATCCGCTCATCGGGGGACACCATGCGGGACACACACACGGAGCCGGCCCCGGCCGCGCCGCTCGCCGTACGCGGACTCGCCCCGACGCTGACCGTGCTGGTCGTCAGCCTCGTCGTCGCCGCCGTCGGCGTCTACGAGCTGTGCGGTTTCGGCCTGCACAGCCTCGACCGGCGTCCGCACCTGTTCAGCGACGGCCTCGCCACCGGCGGGGTGATCGTCGCCGCGGTGGCGGCCGGGGCCGCGGTGGGCAACCTCGCCTGGACGCTGGCGGCGGCCCGGCGCGGCGCGGACGACTCCGGATGAGAACCTGTGCACCGGATGTGCGCACCTTTGCACGCGCGTTACCCTACGAACTGTAGGGTCGGCGTCGCCCCGTCCCCTCCCCCAAGGTGCCCGTCACCATGCCCGCACGACAGCCGAGCCCGGCCTCCCCACCGGCTCCCGCCCAGCGCGCCCCCCGTCCCAGTGCCCCCGCCTTGCCGGCCCGTGACGGTCGGCTGAGCGAGCGGGCGGCGGCGTCCACCGTCTGGTATCTGCGGCTGCAGGCCGCGCTCAACATCCTCGCGGTGCTCTCCCTGCCCTTCCGCGAGGAGGTGCACGAGCACAACGTCGGCTCCTTCTTCACGCCCTACCTGGCCACCGCCGGCCTGGTCTCGGCGTTCCTCGCCCTCTTCCTCGCCGTGGTGATGCGCCGCCGCAAACGAGCCGCCTGGGTCTTCAACCTCCTACTCGCCGGCCCGCTCTTCGGCCTCTACGTCCTCGCGCTCACCCGCGCCCCGTACCGCGAACACGTCTTCAACTGGCTCTCCGCCGCCCTCACCGGCCTGTTCGTGGCCGCCCTGCTGCTCGGCCGGCGCGAGTTCGACGCCATCGGCGACCGCTCCAACCCGCGCCTCGCCCTCGCCGTCGGCACCGGCGGCGCCCTGGTCAGCGCCACCCTGGGCACGCTGCTGGTGCGGGAGACCAACCGGATCCCCGGCGCCACCCTCAAGGACGAGATCTCCTACACCCTGCTGCGCGGCATCAGCGTCGGCCCGCTCGCCGACCGCGTCGACACCGTGGACGCGCCCCGCTGGGCGGACATGACCGTCAACCTGCTGATGGCCGCGACCTTCCTCCTCGTCCTCTACGCCTGCTTCCGCGCCCCGCGCGGCGCGTGCCTGCTCGGCGCGGAGGACGAGCGGCGGCTGCGCGAGCTGCTCGGCAGGCACGGCGAGCGCGACTCCCTCGGCTACTTCGCGCTGCGCCGGGACAAGGCCGCCATCTTCTCGCCGAGCGGCAAGGCGGCCGTCACCTACCGCGTCGTCGGCGGGGTCAGTCTGGCCTCCGGCGACCCCATCGGCGACCCCGAGGCCTGGCCCGGCGCTATCGACGCCTGGCTCGCCGAGGCCCGCCGTCACGCCTGGACCCCGGCCGTCATGGGCGCGAGCGAGGACGCCGGCACCGTCTACTCCCGGCACGGCATGGACGCCCTCGAACTGGGTGACGAGGCGATCGTCGAGCTGGCCGACTTCACCCTGGAGGGCCGCGCCATGCGGGCGGTCCGCCAGGCCCACAAACGGGTCCGCCGGGCCGGTTACACCGTCCGCGTCCGCCGTCACGAGGACATCCCCGACGACGAGATGGCCCTCCTCGTCGACCGCGCCGACCACTGGCGCGACGGCGCCACCGAGCGCGGCTTCTCCATGGCCCTGGGCCGCCTCGGCGACCCCGGCGACGGCCGCTGCGTGATGCTGGAGTGCCGTGACGCGGACGGTGTCCCCCGGGCCCTGCTCAGCTTCGTCCCCTGGGGCGAGCACGGCCTGTCGCTGGACCTGATGCGCCGGGACCGCGCCTGCGAGAACGGCCTGATGGAGTTCATGGTGGTGGAACTCCTGCTGCGCGCCGAGGAGTCGGACATCCAGCGGGTGTCCCTGAACTTCGCCATGTTCCGCTCGGTCTTCGAACGCGGCTCCCGCCTCGGCGCCGGCCCGGTGCTGCGCCTGTGGCGCTCGGTCCTCACCTTCTTCTCGCGCTGGTGGCAGATCGAGTCCCTCTACCGCGCCAACGCCAAGTACCGCCCGCTGTGGGAACCCCGCTTCCTGCTGTTCGCCAAGAGCAGCGACATCCCCCGCATCGGCCTGGCCAGCGCCCGCGCGGAGGGCTTCCTCACCCTGCCGGTGCTGAGGGGCCGGTCGTAGCGCCGGGCCCGTCACCCGGCCACCACACGCCCATCCACTGCTCGGCGCCCCACTCCTCGAACCGCCGCACCTCGGTGAACCCCAGCTTCACCGCGAGGCGCATCGAGCGGTCGTTGGCGGTCTGGGTGCAGAGCACCACCGGCTCGCCGGGAAGCGCGGCGGCGAACCAGCCGAGCACCGCCGCGCACGCCTCGGCGGCGTAGCCGCGGCCCCATGCCCGCGGCAGGAACAGGTAGCCGAGTTCCACCTCCCCGGCATCCGGGCGGACACGACTCCGGTGCTCCGCGTCAGGTCGGTTGAGCTCGATGGTGCCGATCAGCGCTCCGTCGAGCTCGACCACGAAACGGCCGGGGCGCCTCTCGGGCGTCTCGGGCAACTGGCGCTCGACCTCGTCACGCGGTCGCGGGCCACCGATGTAGACGCCCACCTCCGGCGAGGTGAAGAGCTCGATAACCGCCGCCCGGTCCCGCGCCTCGGGCTCGCGGAGCACGAGCCGCTCGGTCCTGATCGGAGCGGGTGGCCAGGCCGCGGAGCTGAGTTCAGGCATGACGGGCAACGTATCGCACGCCCGCGGGAGCCGTCCGGCGGCCGCACTCACCACCCCGGAACCAACTGCCGTGCTTCCTCGCCCGTTTCACGCGGGGACACGCACGCGCGAGCGCTGTGCGCGACCCGTACGCCGCCGGGGCCGTACCGCGGGGCGGCGCCGCCGGGGAGCGCCCTCACGCACCCGCGTCCCCCACGATCCCGCCCCCGACCGTGAACCCGATGACCGCCCCGCCGCCCTCCCGCCGGTAGGCGAACGGCGCCCCACCGTGGGCCATGGCGACCTCGCGGACGATGGACAGGCCCAGGCCCGAGCCCGGCAGGGACCGCGCGTCGGCGGCCCGGTAGAAGCGGTCGAAGATACGGATGAGGTCGCCCTCGGCGATACCGGGCCCCCGGTCGAGCACCTCGACCCGGACCGTTCCCGGGCGCGCCGGACCGGTGACGGCGATCTCGATCGGCTCCTGGCCGCCCCGGTCGAACTTGGCCGCGTTCTCGACCAGGTTGGACAGCGCCCGCTGGAGCATCCCGGGCCGCCCGTCGGTACGCGTGTCACCGCTGGCGCGCAGCACGATCTCCCGGCCGGTACGGCGCTTGGCCAGCCCCAGCACGTCCTCGGCGATGTCGGCCAGGTCCACCTGCTGCGGCGGCTCGCTGTCGGACTGCCCGGCCGCGAGGTCGACCAGCTCGTTGACCAGGTCGGTCAGTTCCCGGGCCTCCTGGCTGAGGTCGGCGACGAGTTCCTCCCGGCTGTCGGGCGGCAGTTCGTCGATCCTGCGCAGCAGCGAGATGTTCGTACGCAGTGAGGTGAGCGGCGTCCGCAGCTCGTGCCCCGCGTCCTGGACCAGCCGCCGCTGGTCCTCCTCGGACTGGGCGAGGCGGCCCAGCATGCGGTCGAAGGCGCGGCCGAGCCGGCCCACCTCGTCCAGCCCGGCGACGGGCACCTCGATGCCCAGCCGGCGGGTGCGGGCCACGTCCTCGGCGGCGGAGGTGAGGACGACCAGGCGCCGGGTGATCCGGCGGGCCAGCCACCAGCCGAACAGGCCCGCGGCGACCACGACCGCCGACATCAGGATCAGCGTGCGCTGCTGGAGCGCCCGCAGCAGGTCCTCGGTGTCACTGAACTCCTGGGCGACCTGCACCGCGCCCTTGCCGTCGCCGAGCGAGACGGTGGCGATGCGGAACAGGTCCTCGCCGACCCGGACGTCCTTGTGCTCCACCACCCGGCCGGCCGTGCGCGCCCCGGACACGGCCCGGTCCCGGGCGGTGACCGGCAGCACCGGGCTGCCGTGGTCGACGATCTCCCCCCGCGCGCCCAGTACCTGCACATCGGTCCGGGCCGGCCGGACCAGATCGTGGCCGGGCCGGGAGGAGGAGAAGTCCTCCGGGACCATCTCGTGCTGCCGCACCTCGTCCCGCACGTCGGACACGACCTGTGTGAACACGGACTGCTGGTCGACCCGGACCAGGCGTGCGGCGGAGCTGTAGGACAGGATGCCGACGAGGATGGTCACGGCGGCGGTGACGGCCGCGAAGGACACCGCGAAGGTGGTGCGCAGGGAGACCAGCCTGGGCCGGGGCCCGGCCCCGGGCCGCCTGCCGCGGCCCACTAGTCCTCCCGCAGCACGTAACCCACGCCCCGCACGGTGTGGATCAGCTGCGGGGCGCCGGGCTCGTCCAGCTTGCGGCGCAGATAGCCGACGTAGACGGCCAGGTTCTTGGAGCCGGGGCCGAAGTCGTAGCCCCAGATCCGGTCGTAGATGGTGGAGTGGTCGAGCACGATCCCGGCGTTGCGGACCAGCAGCTCCAGCAGCTCGAACTCGGTGCGGGTCAGCTCCAGCTCGCGGCCGCCCCGCCAGGCACGGCGGGCCTGCAGGTCCATCCGGATGTTCGCGGCGCCCACCTGCCGGTCGGAGGCCTGCGCCTCCCGGCCGCCGTCGGCGGCGGGCGTCGCGCCGGCCCCACCCGCCGGCACCGGGCTGGTGCGGCGCAGCAGCGCCCGCAGCCGGGCGAAGACCTCCTCCACGTCGAACGGCTTGACCACGTAGTCGTCGGCGCCGGCGTCCAGGCCGGCGATCCGGTCGGCGGTCTCCACCAGGGCGGTGAGCATGAGGATCGGGGTGCTGTCGCCCTCGGCCCGCAGCACCCGGCAGACCTGGAGCCCGTCGATGCCCGGCATCATCACGTCCAGCACCAGGACGTCCGGCGGGGTCCGGTGCGCCTGGGCCAGCGCCTCGACCCCGTCGGCGACGGCCGTCACCTCGTAGCCCTCGAGCGTCAGGGCACGCTCGAGGGCATGACGGATGGCACGGTCGTCTTCGGCGAGCAGCACAGTCTGGGGCACGTCCCCAGTCTGCCAAGGCCTCCGGCGGTTCGGCCGGGCCGGGCGGGCCGACGATCACCCTTTTTACCGCGCTCTCACCGTCACAGCGGCGGGCCGCGTCAGGCGCCGACGGCGCCGAGCCGCGCGAGCTGCTCCTCGAACGGCACGACCGGCGGCCCGTCCACGGGGTCCGCCCCGGCCGCGGACAGCCCCGCCATGAGGCCGGCCAGCTCGCCCGCGGCCCGCTCGATCCGCTCGGCCAGCCCCTCGGCCCCCCAGTCCTCCGAGGCCGCGTAGACGCCGGTGGGCACCACCACGGCCCGCAGGTAGGCGAACAGCGGCCGCAGCGCGTGTTCCAGCACCAGGGAGTGCCGGCCGGTGCCCCCGGTGGCGGCGATCAGCACCGGCTTGCCGGTCAGCGCGTCCTTGTCCAGCACGTCGAAGAAGGACTTGAACAGTCCGCTGTACGAGGCACTGAACACCGGCGTGACGACGATCAGCCCGTCCGCTCCCGCCACCGCGTCCTGCGCGGCGGCCAGGGCCTTCCCGGCGAACCCGTTGGTGAAGTTGTGCGCGATCTCGACCGCGAGGTCCCGCACCTCGACGACCCGCACGTCCACCGGCCCGCGCCGGTCCACCGCGGCCGCCAGCCGGTCGGCCAGCAGCCGGGTGGACGAGGGGACGGCCAGTCCCGCCGAGACGACGACGAGCTTCAGGCGGTCGCTCATACCGTGGCCGCCTCCTTCGCGGCGAGCTGGGTCTGATGGGTCGGCGCCTCCGGCACGTCCGCCGGGCGCCCCTTCGCGAACTCCTCGCGCAGCACCGGCACGACCTCCTCGCCCAGCATGTCGAGCTGCTCCAGGACCGTCTTCAGCGGCAGCCCCGCGTGGTCCATCAGGAAGAGCTGGCGCTGATAGTCGCCGGCGTACTCGCGGAAGGACAGCGTCTTCTCGATCACCTGCTGCGGCGAGCCCACCGTCAGCGGGGTCTGCTCGGTGAAGTCCTCCAGCGACGGACCGTGCCCGTACACCGGCGCGTTGTCGAAGTACGGCCGGAACTCCCGTACCGCGTCCTGCGAGTTGCGGCGCATGAACACCTGGCCGCCGAGTCCGACGATCGCCTGCTCGGGGGTGCCGTGCCCGTAGTGGGCGTACCGCTTGCGGTACAGCTCGACCATCCGCTTGGTGTGGTCCGCGGGCCAGAAGATGTTGTTGTGGAAGAAGCCGTCGCCGTAGTACGCGGCCTGCTCGGCGATCTCCGGCGAGCGGATCGAGCCGTGCCAGACGAACGGCGGCACGCCGTCCAGGGGCCGCGGCGTGGAGGTGAACCCCTGCAGCGGGGTGCGGAACCTGCCCTCCCAGTCGACGACGTCCTCGCGCCACAGCCGGTGCAGCAGGGCGTAGTTCTCGATGGCGAGGTCGATGCCCTGCCGGATGTCCTTCCCGAACCACGGGTACACCGGCCCGGTGTTGCCGCGCCCCATCATCAGGTCCACGCGCCCGTCGGCCAGGTGCTGCAGCATCGCGAAGTCCTCCGCGATCTTCACCGGGTCGTTGGTGGTGATCAGGGTGGTGGAGGTGGAGAGGACGAGCCGCTCGGTCTTCGCGGCTATGTGGCCGAGCATCGTCGTCGGGGACGAGGGGACGAACGGCGGGTTGTGGTGCTCGCCGGTGGCGAAGACGTCGAGCCCGACCTCCTCGGCCTTGAGCGCGATGGCCACCATGGCCTTGATCCGCTCGCGCTCGGTCGGCGTCCGCCCCGTGGTGGGGTCCTGCGTGACGTCGCCGACGGTGAAGATCCCGAACTGCATGGCCGGCCTCCAGGTTGTTGACTGTTCAACTATAGCCCTGGAACGGTCCCCGGCCCGCCGCTATTCCCCCGGCCTCCGCCGCCGCCCGCCCGGCTCAGCCACGCCCCTCGCGCAGCCGGGCGACCTGCTCCCGGCCGAAGTCCACCGTGCGCTCCATGTGCCGCACGATCACCGCCAGCTCGGTGTCGTCCAGCTCGTCGAAGAGGGAGAACCAGTCACCGGCCAGCGAGTCCCACAGCCGCCCGAACTCCGCGATCCGCTCCGGCACCGTCACCACCAGCACCCGCCGCCGGTCCACCTCGTCCCGCCGCCGCACCACGTACCCCGCCCGCTCCAAGCGGTCCACCAGCCGGGTCGCCGACCCGGTGGTCAGCCCCGTCAGCTCCGCGACCCGGCCCGTGGTGACCGGCGCCTCCTCCAGCGTGAGCAGATTCAGGCACTGCAGATCGGTGGGGTGCAGCCCGATCCGGTCGGCCACGGCCTGGTTGAACAGGGCGTAGGAGGCCATGTACCGCCGGGACACCACGGACAGCTCCGCCAGCAGCCCGGACCGCCCGGTCCCCTTCCCGGCCATGCCGCACTCCCCTTCGTCCGCGTGGTGCAGTGATCGTACGACCACGGACCCGGACGCCCGGAGGACGAACGCCTCCAGGTGCCGGAAGGCGCACGCGACCCCGGGGTCAGAAGGCGCACGCGACCCCGGGGTCAGAAGGCGCACGCCTTCCCGGTGTCAGAAGGCGTATGCGTCCCCGGTGCCGAGGACCAGCACCTTCAGCCGGTCGTTCGTCCGGTCCCGGTCGACGGCGCCGCCGAGCCAGGCGGTGTCCACCTCCAGCGTCACCTCGGCCGGGTGCCCCTTCAGCCGCACCGCCACCGTGAGCCGCTCCCCCGTCGCGTCCGCCGCCAGCGCGCCGATCCCGCACACCACCGACCGCTCGTCCGTGCGGGCGCACCCCTGCGGCAGCCGCTGAACCTCGGCCAGCGGCACCGACCAGCGCAGCAGCACACTCGCGTCCGGCGTCGCGGCCGGCCCGTCGTTGCGCGGGGCGAGGGAGACCTCCACCCGGTCCCCGGTCATGACGGCGCTCCCGTGCAGCGCCAGATCGGCCTCGGGCTCCGGCATCGCCCCGGCCGGCCCGGCCCCGCTTCCGGCCACCACCAGGGCACCGCACGCACCCAGCACCCACGACCTCATCCGCATGCCGACCCACCTCGCGCTCACCGTCCGTGTCCGCCGTACGGATGTATGCCACGGAAACGGTCCGGCAGGCGCCCTCCAACAGGTGACACCACACCCGCGTGCGAAGCTGCCGTCATGCCGGTCCTCCGCTCCGCCGCCCTCTTCGTCGTCGCCGCACTCTTCGAGATCGGCGGCGCCTGGCTGGTCTGGCAGGGGGTGCGCGAACACCGCGGCTGGCTCTGGATCACCGGCGGGGTCCTCGCCCTCGGCGCCTACGGGTTCGTCGCCACCTTCCAGCCGGACGCCCACTTCGGCCGCGTCCTCGCCGCCTACGGCGGGATCTTCGTGGCCGGCTCGATCCTGTGGGGCGTGGTCGCCGACGGCTACCGCCCCGACCGCTGGGACATCGCCGGCGCGCTGATCTGCCTGGCCGGGATGGCGGTCATCATGTGGGCGCCCCGGAACGGCGCCTGAGGGCTCACTTACGCTGGACGGAACCGACCCGACGCAGTCCCAGGAGCAGCCCATGGCCACCGCAGCCCCGTCCGCCGCCTCCCGCATCGCCGTCGTCACCGGTGCGAGCAGCGGTATCGGCGCCGCCACGGCCCGGCAGCTCGCCCGGGCCGGCTACCGCGTCGTCCTCACCGCCCGCCGCAAGGACCGCATCGAGGCACTGGCCGAGGAGCTGAACACGGCCGGACACTCGGCTGCCGCCTACCAGCTCGACGTCACCGACCGCGCGGCCGTCGACGAGTTCGCGTCGGCCTTCCGGACGATCGGCGTCCTGGTCAACAACGCCGGCGGTGCCCTCGGCGCCGACCCGGTGGCCAGCGGCGACCCGGCCGACTGGCGCACCATGTACGAGACGAACGTCATCGGCACCCTCAACATCACCCAGGCACTGCTGCCCCGGCTGGAGGCGAGCGGCGACGGAGTGGTGGTCGTGGTGTCCTCCACCGCCGGCCACGGCACGTACGAGGGCGGCGCGGGCTACGTCGCCGCCAAGCACGGCGCCCACGTCCTCGCCGAGACGCTGCGCCTGGAGATCGTCGGCAAGCCGGTCCGCGTCGTGGAGATCGCGCCCGGCATGGTGAAGACCGAGGAGTTCGCCCTGACCCGCTTCGGCGGCGACACCGACCGGGCGGCGAAGGTCTACGAGGGCGTGGCCGAACCCCTCACCGCCGACGACGTGGCGGAGACCATCACCTGGGCGGTCACCCGCCCCAGCCACGTCAACGTCGACCTCCTCGTGCTGCGCCCGCGCGCCCAGGCGTCCAACACCAAGGTCCACAGGGAGTCGTGATGCCCGACGAGGACTCGCTCGAGAAGCGCCGGCTGGCCGAGGAGACGAGGAACGAACGCCAGGTCTGGTACTTCCTCGCCTACTTCCTCTTCGGCATCCACTTCGTGGCGTTCGTCATGATCTACGCCGTGCGCCACGCGAAGTAGCCCGCGCCCGCCTCCCTCCCCGCACCGGTTCCGCCATTCGGACGCGGCCGGCTGGCCCACAGCCGTGCCCCGCGATGTCGTGGTGCCGGACGGCCGCCGGCGTCCGGAGTCCGTCGCATGAGCGGCACGGGACGCCCGGCCGTGAAGGGAGACGGCATGGACATGGCCGGGGTCATACCGGGACGCAGGTGCTGGACCGCGGTCGTCGCGGTGATGGTGGCCTGTTCGACGGTCCTGACCGGAACGGACCGCGTGGCGGCGGGCGGACCGCCGGCACCCACCACGCCCGTCCCACGCCTGGACTGGCAACCCTGCGTCCCCGGCGGCCGGTTCGACTGCGCGAACGCGACGGTGCCGCTCGACTACGACGACCCCGGCGGCCGCACCGTCGAACTGGCCGTCGTACGGCACCGGGCCACCGGCCCCGGACGACGCGTCGGCACCCTCTTCTTCAACCCCGGCGGGCCCGGCGGCCCCGGCACCGTTCAGATGCCGCAGATCTACAAGTTCTTCCCGCGCGAGGTGCGGGAGCGGTTCGACATCGTGAGCTGGGACCCGCGCGGCGTGGGCAGCAGCACCGCCGTCGACTGCTTCGCCACCCGGCAGGAGGCCACCGCGTGGACGGAGGGCAAACCGGCCGGCGTCCCGGTGGGCGCGAAGGAGCGGGCGGACACGATCGCCGCGTACCGCGACCTGGCCCGGCGCTGCGAGCGGCGCGAACCCGAACTGCTGCGCCATGTGTCCACTGCGGACTCCGCCCGGGACCTCGACCTGCTCCGCCAGGCGGTGGGCGAGCCGCGGCTGACCTACCTCGGCATCTCCTACGGCACGTTCCTGGGCTCCACCTACGCCAACCTCTTCCCCGGCAAGATCCGCGCCATGGCCCTCGACAGCAACGTGGACGCGCGGGCGTACGCGGACGGCGCCCTCGGCGACGCCCCGGAAACGACGTTCCTGCGGCTGGGTTCGGACCGCAGCGCGGCCGAGGTGCTGGAGCGGTTCCTCACCCTGTGCGGGAGCACCACCACCGCCCGCTGCGCCTTCTCCGCGGGCGGCGCGCGGGCCACCCGGGAGAAGTTCGACGCGCTGATGCGGCGGCTGCGGACGCACCCCGTGGGCGACTGGACCTACGGCCGCACCGCCGCGCAGGTGGTGAGCGACCTCTACGTCGTCGATCCCGGCTGGGCCGATGCCGCCGGCACCCTGCAGCACCTCTGGCAGGGCCGGGCCCCGGAGCAGGCACAGCGCCCGGCCGCGCCGCCGGTCCCGCACCCGGATCCGTACCTGGGCGACGAGCAGGCCGCCGCGGTGCTCTGCGGCGAGAGCCCCAACCCGCGCGAGCCCGGCACCTACCACGCCCTGGAGGAGCGGGCGGCGGCCCGGGCGGGCGACGCCGGACGCGCCTGGGCCTGGGCCGCCGCGGGCTGCGTCGCCTGGCCGGCCGTCGCGGCCGACCGCTACAGCGGCCCCTGGAACCGCCCGACGGCCAACCCGCTGCTGCTGGTCGGCACCCGCTACGACCCCGCCACCCCCTACGCGGGCGCACGCGCCATGGCCGGGGAACTGGCCGACGCCCGGCTGCTCACCCTCGACGGCTACGGCCACACCGCGCTGACCAACCCCAGCGCCTGCGTCGCCAGGTACGAGAGCCGCTACCTGATCGACGGCACACTCCCCCCGCCCGGCACGACCTGCCACCAGGACACGGCCCCGTTCCCCGCCCCCACCCCGGTCGGCGCCGTCGCCACCGGCGGCGGAGCACTGGCCCGGACGCGTTCCTGAGCGGGCGTCAGCCCTTCACGCAGACGACCTGCTTCAGCTTGGCCACGACCTCGACGAGGTCCCGCTGCTGGTCGATGACCTGGTCGATCGACTTGTAGGCCCCCGGGATCTCGTCCACCACACCGGAGTCCTTGCGGCACTCCACACCCCGGGTCTGGTCCTCCAGGTCCTTGGTGGAGAACCGGCGCTTGGCCGCGTTTCGGCTCATCCGCCGGCCCGCGCCGTGCGAGGCGGAGTTGAAGGACCGGTCGTTGCCGAGGCCCTTCACGATGTAGGAACCGGTGCCCATCGAGCCCGGGATGATCCCGTACTCACCGGAGCCGGCCCGGATCGCGCCCTTGCGGGTGACCAGCAGGTCCATGCCCTCGTACCGCTCCTCCGCCACGTAGTTGTGGTGGCAGGAGATCTCCGGCTCGAAGACCGGCTTCGCCTTCTTGAACTCCTTGCGGATCACGTCCTTCAGGAGCGCCATCATCAGCGTGCGGTTGTACTTCGCGTACTCCTGCGCCCAGAACAGGTCGTTGCGGTAGGCCGCCATCTGCGGGGTGTCCGAGACGAAGACGGCGAGGTCGCGGTCGACCAGGCCCTGGTTGTGCGGGAGCCGCTGGGCCACGCCGATGTGGTGCTCGGCGAGTTCCTTGCCGATGTTGCGGGAGCCGGAGTGCAGCATCAGCCAGACGGCGCCGTCGGTGTCGGTACAGACTTCCACAAAGTGGTTGCCGCCGCCGAGCGTTCCCATCTGCTTGACCGCTCGCTCCTGACGGAACCGCACCGCCTCCGCGACCCCTCCGAACCGCCCCCAGAACTCGCTCCAGCCCGACGTGGCCAGCCCGTGGAACTCACCCGGCTCCACGGGGTCGTCATGCATCCCCCGCCCCACCGGAATCGCCTGCTCGATCTTCGACCGCAGCCGGGACAGGTCGCCCGGCAGGTCGTTCGCGGTCAGGGAGGTCCGTACCGCCGACATGCCGCAGCCGATGTCCACGCCCACCGCGGCCGGGCACACGGCGCCCCGCATCGCGATGACCGAGCCGACGGTCGCGCCCTTGCCGTAGTGGACGTCCGGCATCACGGCCAGGCCCTTGATCCACGGCAGGGTGGCGACGTTCTGGAGCTGGCGCAGGGCCACGTCCTCCACCGTCGCCGGGTCGGTCCACATCCGGATCGGCACCTTCGCGCCCGGCATCTCCACGTACGACATGGGTTCCTCATTCCCCCGGAAACAACAACAAAAGACTTAAGAACAGCAAAACGCAAAAGCGGCGACAAGGTCTATGAAAAAGGACAGGGGACCGTCGTTCACGGCAGTGCGTGCGGTACACATTGTCTCCAGGGAGCGCCCCGCGGCGGCAAGCGAATAACCAGCGGGGACCCTGGACCACGCAGCGAGCAGAGACCGTTCGAGAGGAGCCCGACCGTGCAGCGGAAGGCGTATGTGACCGGCACCGCCGCCCTCCTCGTGGCGCTGCTGGCCGGCTGCACGAGCGGTTCCGGGGACGACGGCCCCACCGACAACGCCAACCCCGGCAACGCCGGTACGGCCACGCCCGCCGCCCAGCCCGGCAAGTACCGCAGCCTCCCCGAGCCCTGCGGTGCGATCGACCACGACGCCCTCGACACCCTGCTGCCGGGCATCGGGCAGATCGCCGACCAGGACCAGCGGGAGAAGGCCTACCAGGGCGAGGCGACGCTCACCTACAACACCGACCGCAAGGTGGGCTGCCGTTGGAAGGCGTCGTCCGGTGCCGCCACCGACCGGCTCGCGGTCGACTTCGAGCGCGTGGTGTCCTACGACAACGCGGTGAGCGACGACGACCAGGCGCAGAAGCTGTTCCTTGAACAGCAGACGGCCGCCGACCTGCCCGAGCCGAGCGCCCCCGCCTCCGCCACCCCCACGACGCCCGGCCCCACGGCGAGCACGGGCGACGACGCCTCCCCGTCCGCCTCGGAGTCCCCCTCCGGGTCCGCCGCGGACTCCTCCTCCGGCGCCGCCGGCGCCCCGCCGGCCGAGCTGCAGCCCCGGGTGCTGCCCGATCTCGGTGACGAGGCGTATCTGGACGACCAGCTCAACACCTCCGGTTCGACGGCCGAACAGCGGACGGTGACTGTGGTGTTCCGCACGTCCAACGTCGTCGTCACCATCGAGTACGAGGAGCAGCCGATGGCGACGGGAACGGTCCCGGACAGCAAGGAACTGCAGGACAGGGCCCGGAAGCTGGCCTCCCAACTGGCTGACGCGCTCGGCGGATGACGGCCCCGGCGGCCTTGCGCGGCACCGCCCGCAAAGCGCGTGAAGGGAAACCGCACAGCTCCTTCACCGCGTACCGTGGGGCCCCGCAGGAACCCGCACGAACACCGAGTGTCACGAGTGAAGGAACCATGCAGCGAGCAGCTCAGCGAAACGACCGTGCCCATGACCAGCGAGCCAAGCGTCTGCGCCGCGCCCTTGTCTGCGCAGCGGCCGTTCCCGCGGTGCTGATCACCGCCGCCTGCTCCTCGGACTCGGACGGCTCCACGGACAAGGGCGGCGAGAGCGCGGCGCCGACCGCCGGCAGTGGTTCGGCGAAGCCTACGGCGAGCGCGTCCCCGAGCGTGCGGCCCGCCGCGTACCACAAGCTCCCCGCGCCGTGCTCGGTGCTGTCGAAGAAGACCCTGACCGATCTGGTGCCGAAGGGCGCCAAGGCGGGCAAGGAAGGCAGCAGCGACGACACCGCGTCCCGTTCCTCCTGCTCCTGGAACAGCCTGGACAACAACGGGGTCAAGGGCTCGCAGTTCCGCTGGCTGAACGTCTCCATGCTGCGCTTCGAGTCGGATGCCGGCCGGGGCTCCGGCGACAAGCAGGCGCACGCCTACCTCACTCAGCAGGTCGAGGACGCCAAGAGCGTCTCCGGCGCGAAGAACACCAGGACGGAGCCGGTCGCCGGGACGGGTGCCGAGGCGACGCTGGTGCGCTCCGACCTGAAGAAGAAGGAGGGCACCTTCAAGCAGCAGACGGTGGTCGCCCGGATCGAGAACGTCGTCGTCACGCTCGACTACAACGGCGCCGGCCTCGCGGGCGAGAAGACCCCGAGCGCGGACGACCTGGCGAAGGACGCGCAGAAGGCCGTCAAGGAGGCCGTCGGGGCCGTCTCGACGGCCAACGGCGGAGGTTCCGGTTCCGGCGCGGCCTCGGGCGGGGCCGCGTCCCCGTCCGCGTCCGCCTCGAAGTCCCCCTCGAAGCAGGCGTCCAAGTCGCCCTCGTCCGGCGCTTCTCCGTCCAAGTCGGCCGCGAAGAAGGGCTGACCCGGGTCACGTGCGCCGCACACGTGTGCCACTCTGTTGCGCGCAAGAACACGCAATGGGAGGGGATGACGAGTGGCCGCGCCAATGCAGCTGACTCGGATGCACCGCATACTCATCGGCGTGGTCGTGTCCGGCGCGCTGATCATCGCCGGCATCGGCTTCGCCGGTTCCTACGCGGCCGTCCGTGAACTGGCCTTGAAGAAGGGCTTCGGGAACTTCTCCTACGTGTTCCCGATCGGCATCGACGCGGGCATCTGCGTCCTGCTCGCCCTGGACCTGCTGCTGACCTGGATCCGCATCCCCTTCCCGCTGCTGCGTCAGACGGCGTGGCTGCTGACGGCGGCGACGATCGCCTTCAACGGCGCCGCCGCCTGGCCGGATCCGCTGGGCACGGGCATGCACGCGGTGATCCCGATCCTGTTCGTGGTCGCGGTCGAGGCGGCCCGGCACGCCATCGGCCGGATCGCGGACATCACGGCGGACAAGCACATGGAGGGCGTCCGCATCACCCGCTGGCTGCTCTCCCCGCTGCCCACGTTCCTGCTCTGGCGCCGCATGAAGCTGTGGGAGCTGCGCTCCTACGACCAGGTGATCAAGCTGGAGCAGGAGCGCCTGGTCTACCAGGCCCGGCTGCGTTCCCGGTTCGGCCGCGCCTGGCGCCGCAAGGCCCCGGTCGAGTCGCTGATGCCGCTGCGCCTGGCCCGCTACGGCGTCCCGCTCGCGGAGACGGCCCCGGCGGGCCTGGCGGCGGCGGGCATCGAACCGCTGCTCATACCGCCGGCTCCGCAGCCCCAGTTGACCGCTCCCGACGCCGCCGCGGCGGCGGGCGGCCGTGCCGCCGTGCCGGCGCCCGTCCCGCGGCAGGCGGGACCTGCCGGGCAGCAGCACCCCGAGCCCCCCGTGGACGAGGAGAGCCCCTGGTTCCACACTCCGCGCGAGGTGGACTACCACGGCGGCTACGACCCCGCGTACAACCCCGTCCCGGACCCCCAGTACGTCCCGGAGGAGGAGTACGAGGGCTGGTACGACGAGCAGCCGGTGGAGCAGTTCCAGCAGCCCTCCCCCGAGGAGACCGGCAGCTTCCCGATCCCGGTGGGCCCCAACCGCACCCGCGAGCTCGGCGAGGGCGGTGGCCCGCCGGAGCCGGACGAGAACGCGTACTACCAGGTCTTCCGCCAGTCGATCGACGGCAGCTACCCCACGCCCCGCGTGCTCGGTGACAACATCGAGGCGACGTACGGCAACACGCTGAGCCCCAGCACCCTGAAGGAGCTCGCGGAACGCTTCCAGCAGCGCCACACGGCGGAGATGGAGGAGGACCACATCGCCTGACGGCGGCGCGCGAAGACGCAGAAGAGGGGCCCTCGTGACGAGGGCCCCTCTTCGTGTCCGCTTCCCCTACTCCCCGAGCAGGGCCCGCACCCGCTCCTGGCCCACGGCGAGCAGCAGCGTGGGCAGTCGCGGCCCGGTGTCCCGGCCGACCAGCAGGTGGTACAGCAGGGCGAAGAACGTCCGCTGGGCGGTCTTGATCTCCGGCGGCAGCTCCTTGGGCGTGGCGTCGGCCGCGAATCCGGCCTGCACCTTGGGCACGCCGTAGACGAGGTGGGTCAGCCCGTCCAGCGACCAGTGCTCGGCGAGCCCGTCGAGCAGCAGCCGCACCGACTGCTGGGAGGCCTCGTCGAGGGACTTCAGAAGCTCGGCGTCGGGCTCGGCGCGGACGATGGTGCGCTGGTCGGCGGGGACGTGGGTGTTGATCCACGCCTCGGCCTTGTCGTACCGGGGCCGCACCTCGTCGAGCGAGCCCAGCGGCTGCTCGGGGTCCAGCTCGCTGAGGATGCGCAGCGCCTGGTCCTCGTGCCCGGCGGTGATGTCGGCGACGGACGCGAGCGTGCGGTACGGCAGCGGACGCGCGGTCCGCGGCAGCTCGGCGGCGGCCGTGCCCACGGCCCGCGTGTACGCGGCGACGTCACCGGGGAGCGCGGAACCGTCGGCGACCTTGCCCGCGAGCTTGTCCCACTCGTCGTAGAGCCGCTGGATCTCCTGGTCGAAGGCGATCTTGAAGGACTGGTTCGGCCGGCGCCGGGCGTACAGCCAGCGCAGGATCTGCGGTTCCATGATCCGCAGGGCGTCGGCCGGGGTGGGCACGCCACCGCGCGAGGACGACATCTTCGCCATGCCGGAGATGCCGACGAAGGCGTACATCGGGCCGATGGGCTGCTTGCCGCCGAAGATCCCGACGATCTGCCCGCCCACCTGGAAGCTGGACCCCGGGGACGAGTGGTCGACGCCGCTCGGCTCGAAGACGACGCCCTCGTACGCCCAGCGCATCGGCCAGTCGACCTTCCAGACCAGCTTGCCGCGGTTGAACTCGCTCAGCCGGACCGTCTCGGTGAAGCCGCAGGCGGTGCAGGTGTACGCCAGCTCGGTGCTGTCGTCGTCGTAGGAGGTGACGGTCGTCAGGTCCTTCTCGCAGTTGCCGCAGTACGGCTTGTACGGGAAGTAGCCGGCGGTGCCGGAGCTGCCGTCGTCCTCGGCGGCGGCGCCCGAGCCCTCCTCGGCCTCCAGTTCGGCCTCGTCCACCGTCTTCTGCTGCTGCTTCTTGGCGGGGGCCTTCTTCGTCCGGTACTGGTCGAGGATGGCGTCGATGTCACCGCGGTGCTTCATGGCGTGCAGGATCTGCTCGCGGTAGACACCGGAGGTGTACTGCTCCGTCTGGCTGATCCCGTCGAACTCCACACCCAGCTCGGCCAGCGAGGCGATCATCGCGGCCTTGAAGTGCTCCGCCCAGTTCGGGTACGCCGACCCCTTCGGCGCCGGCACCGAGGTCAGCGGCTTGCCGATGTGCTCGGCCCAGGACTCGTCGACGCCCGCGATCCCGGCCGGGACCTTGCGGTACCGGTCGTAGTCGTCCCAGGAGATCAGGTGCCGGACCCGGCGGCCGCGGCGGCGGATCTCGTCGGCGACCAGGTGCGGGGTCATGACCTCGCGCAGGTTGCCGAGGTGGATCGGACCGGACGGGGAAAGACCGGACGCGACGACCACCGGTTTGCCGGGGGCCCGTCGCTCCGACTCCTCGATGACGTCGTCCGCGAAACGGGAGACCCAGTCGGCGGTCTCGGTGCTCTGAGCCACGATCGGCACGTCCTTCTTTCTGAACGCTTCTTGAACGGGGTGACCGTCCCATTCTCCCAGACCGCCTCGCGACCGGGAAAACCCCTTTGCCCCCCATGGGATACTGGCCGGGTCTATCCATCCCCACGAGGAGAACGGCACCCCTTCCTATGGCCTCGGTCACGTCCCTCAGCGATTCCGTCCAGCAGCGCCTCGCGTCCGCCCTCTCGGCCACCCTGCCGGAGGCCGCCGACGCGGACCCGCTGCTGCGACGAAGCGACCGGGCGGACTTCCAGGCCAACGGGATCCTGGCGCTCGCCAAGAAGGCCAAGGCCAACCCGCGGGAGCTGGCGGCCCAGGTCGTCGCCGGGGTCGAGTCGGGTGACGTGATCAAGGACATCGAGGTCTCCGGACCCGGCTTCCTGAACATCACGGTCTCCGACCGGGCGATCATCTCGAACCTGGCCGCGCGGTACGCGGACGACACCGGCCGCCTCGGCGTGCCGCAGGCCGCGAACCCGGGCACGACGGTGATCGACTACGCCCAGCCGAACGTGGCGAAGGAGATGCACGTCGGTCACCTGCGTTCCGCGGTGATCGGCGACGCGGTCGTCCAGCTCCTGGAGTTCGCGGGCGAGAACGTGGTCCGGCGCCACCACATCGGCGACTGGGGCACCCAGTTCGGCATGCTCATCCAGTACCTGGAGGAGCACCCGCACGAGCTGGACCACAAGGACGCCCAGGTGACCGGCGAGGAGGCGATGTCGAACCTCGACCGCCTCTACAAGGCCGCGCGCAGGCTGTTCGACTCCGACGAGGAGTTCAAGACGCGGGCCCGGCGGCGGGTGGTCGACCTCCAGGCGGGCGACCCGAAGACCCTCGCCATGTGGCAGAAGTTCGTGGACGAGTCGAAGATCTACTTCTTCTCCGTCTTCGAGAAGCTGGACATGGAGATCCGCGACGCCGACATCGTCGGCGAGTCCGGTTACAACGACATGCTCGCCGAGACCTGCCGGCTCCTGGAGGAGTCGGGCGTCGCGGTCCGCTCGGAGGGCGCGCTGTGCGTCTTCTTCGACGACATCAGGGGCCCGGACGGCAACCCGGTCCCGCTGATCGTGCAGAAGTCGGACGGCGGCTACGGCTACGCGGCGACCGACCTCTCCGCGATCCGCGACCGCGTGTTCAACCTGAAGGCGGACACGCTGCTGTACGTCGTCGACGCCCGCCAGGCGCTGCACTTCCGGATGGTCTTCGAGACCGCCCGCCGGGCCGGCTGGCTCAACGAGGACGTCAAGGCGCAGCAGCTCGCGTTCGGCACGGTCCTCGGCAAGGACGGCAAGCCGTTCAAGACGCGTGAGGGCGAGACGGTCCGCCTGGTCGACTTGCTGGACGAGGCGATCGAGCGTGCGTCGGCCGTGGTCCGCGAGAAGGCGCAGGACCTCTCCGAGCGGGAGATCGCCGAGCGCGGCACCCAGGTGGGCATCGGCGCGGTGAAGTACGCGGACCTGTCGACGTCGGCGATCCGGGACTACAAGTTCGACCTGGACCAGATGGTCTCGCTGAACGGCGACACCAGCGTGTACCTGCAGTACGCGTACGCCCGTATCCAGTCCATCCTGCGCAAGGCCGGCGAGGTCCGCCCGGCCGCGCACCCCGGGCTGGAACTGGCGGAGGCCGAGCGCGCGCTGAGCCTGCACGTGGACGGGTTCGCGGAGACGGTGCGGGAGGCGGCCACGGAGTACGCCCCGCACAAGCTGGCCGCGTACCTGTACCAGCTCGCGTCGCACTACACGTCGTTCTACGACAAGTGCCCGGTGCTGAAGGCCGAGACGCCGCAACTGGTGGAGAACCGCCTCTTCCTGTGCGACGTGACGGCCCGCACCCTGCACCAGGGCATGGCCCTGCTGGGTATCAGGACGCCCAAGAAGCTCTGACCGGCACCCCGTAGAGTCTGTGGAGACCCGTCTCCACCGCACAGATCTCCACAGACTCGAGGGAGCCCGATGTCCGAGCGAGTCCCCGGTCCGGCCACGGCCCACTTCGGCGAGGACGGCATGCGCCGGTTCACGGTGCCCGCCTCGTACGGCATCCAGCTCCCCGACGCGGCGGCCGCGGCCCTCGCCACCACCGGGGTTCCGCTGCACGTGGCGCCGTACTTCACCGCGGCGGACAGCACCGACGGACCGACCCTGGGCATGACCGCCGGGCACCGGGGGCTCCGCGCGCCCGCCGGACAGGAGAACTGGCTGCGCGTCGGCACCGATCCGCTGGCCCACCTGTGCGTGCGGCCGGACGGCGCGGTGCAGGCGGTGTTCCTGGAGATCGGGGAGGACGACATGTTCGTCAGCTCCGGCGTGGAGGCCTTCAACGCCTCGCTGGTGGCGCTGGACCGGCGCCTGCCGGTGATCGCCGCGTCGACCGGTCTGCCGGTGGCCGCCGCCGCGTTCCGTGAACTCAACGCCGAACTCAGGCAGATCGACGCGGCCGCCTTCGAGGACCGCGAGAGCTGGTGGCCGAGGGTGCTGGACGATGTGCGGCACACGCTCAACTTCCCGTTCTCGTCGGCCTTCGAGTACGTCGACGCGTCCGGTGCCAAGCAGATCGTCACGGACGCGACCGGACCGGGCCGTGCGCACCCCGAGGAGCTGCTCTGGCAGCGCCTGCGCGCCGAGGGGATCGCGCCGGAGCAGGTGCGGCGCGTCTACTGCGAACTGGAACCCTGCGTGATGCCGGGCCACTACTGCGCCATGTGGCTCCAGGCGACCTTCCCGCACGCGGAGTTCACCCACAGCTTCGACTACGGTTCCACCGCCGAGTCGCGGGAGGCGGGGCTCAAGGAGCTGATCACGTACGCCGCCGAGCGGTCGGACCGCGGCTGACGGCGCGGCGGACGGGGGAGGGCTCGTGACCGAGGAGAAGTGGGGACGCCCGGCGGCGGGACGCGAACCGGCCGCCGCCGCGCTGCTGGCCTGGCTGGCGGACCCGGACGCACCGCGGCTGTGCCTGGTCACCGGCGGCGCGGGCTGCGGCAAGTCGACCCTGCTGGCCTGGCTGGTGGGGCACGGCACCCGGCCGGGCGGGCGCCCGGAACGCCGGGTGCACGGCTTCGTCCCGCTGGCCGGGGAGAGCGCGCTCACGGCCACCTGGACCCTGGCCGGGCAACTGCTGCTGGCCGCGCGCACACCGGGCGAACTGGTCGACGCGCTGGCCGCCGACGGCCGCCGTACCGTGCTGGTCCTGCCGGACCTGCACGCGGCCGACGACCCGGCGACGGTCACGGAACTCGTCCTGGAGCTGCTGAAACTGGACCACGTCCGCCTGGTCGTGGAGGCGCGCGACGGAAGCGAGCCCGCACGCGGCCTGCCGGCCACGCGTCCGGCGGTGCTGAACCTGGACGAGCCGCGGTGGACCGATCCGGAGCGGTACGCGGTGTGGGCGGCGCGGCGGCCCGCGGCCCGGCCCGCCGGGCACGAGGCGGGACCGCAGTCCCCGCCCGTCGACCTGGACGACCCCGCCGCGGTCTGCGCCGCCGACCCCTGGCAGGTGTCCCGCCGGTACGAGCGCTCCGGGCACGGGCACGGCGGACTGCGTGCGGCCTGGATGCGCGCGGGGGCCTCGCTGACGCACGAGGGGACGAGCCCCGCCATGCGCGCCCTGGTCCTCCTGTCGGCCCTTGGCGACGACGCCGACCCGAGGCTTCCGGGCGGCCTCGCCCAACTGTCCGGGGGCACCGGCTGGCAGGTCGTCTGGCGCCGGGTGCGCGGCGACGTCCGGCCGCCGTGGCCGGGCCCGGCCCGCGCCCTCGCGGCCGGTCCCGGGGAACTCGCCGGGAAGACCCTCGTCGCCGACCACCAGGGCACGGTCCGCCTGCTGAACGAGGCGGACGCCGCACCGGCCGGCCGCCTGCCGGAACCCGTGCGGCAGCCGCGCGCCCTGGCCGCGATGCCCGACGGAACGGCCCTCGTCCTGGACGCGCTGGGTGCCGTACGCGGCCTGCGGGCGCCCTCCGCGCCGGGCCCGTCCGGCCTCACGGCCCTGCTGGACGACGGCCCGACGCCGGTGGAACGACTGCTCACGGCGGTGGCGGCTCAACTGCCGGGCCCGTCGACGGCCTTGTCGTGCGCCGGGGGGCTGCTCGCCGTGGCGGACGGCAGCGGCGAAGTGCACGCGCTCGTACAGCCGGACGGTGAGGCGGAGCCGCGGTCGCACACCGCGGCACCGCACCGGGGCGCGGTGACCGCCCTGGCGGCCCTGCGCCTGCCGGCCTCGGAGACCGATGCCCCGGGCGCCCCGGGCGTCCCCCTGATCTACAGCGGCGGCGCGGACGGCACGGTGCGCGTCTGGGGCCCGGGCGCGGACCCCCTCCCCTCCCCCGTCCGGTCGCGCTCGTGCCCCGTGACGGCCCTGGCGGCCGGGGTGACGGACTCCGGGCCGGTGCTGGCCATCGGCTGGGCGGACGGCCTGGTGGAACACCACCACCTGGACGACGGCACGGTCCGCGCCTTCCGTCCCGGACCCCCCGTCCATGCGCTCGCCGTGACGCCCACGGGTCTTGTGCACATCGGCACGGACGAATCCCTGGTGACCCTCCGCCCTGTCCGAGACGGGGTGGCGGGCCGCCCCGTCACAGTCGTGCCATAGAACGCGCCGCCGCCTTGCGCCCCAACACCCGTCACTAGTTAGTCTCTTCGTACTCATACGACGAGATGAGGGGGCGTCACGGGGGATGGGTTACACGATTCCGGGTTGGCTCGACGAGGTCCTGGACTTCATCGGCATCAACTTCCCGAACGTCGACGAGGACGACTACCGCGAGATGGCCGACGCCATGCGGGACTTCGCCGACAAGTTCGAGGGGCACGGGGCGGACGCCCACAAGACGGTGGAACGCATCATCTCCTCGTCGCAGGGCTGGGCCGTCGAGTCGATGCAGAAGCACTGGGCGCAGGTGAAGGCCGGCCACCTGGACAAAATTCCTGAACTGGCACGGCTGTTCGCCGACGCCTGTGATGTCGTCGCGGACATCATCTTCGGGATGAAGACCAAGGCCGAGGCCGAACTCGCCATCATGGCGGGCTCCCTGGGCATCTCCCTGGGTCTGGCGGTGGTCACCGGCGGTCTGTCCGCGGTCATCGGCGCGGCGGAGACGGCGGCCATGCGCCAGCTCATCAAGCGCATCATCGACGAGGCGGCCGACCGGATCGTCGACGAGCTGATCGCCCGGGTCACCGCGCCGGTCAACGCCAAGCTGGAGGCGATGATCGAGGACGCGGTCCTGAACATGGTCGACGACGCCTTCTCCCTGCCGCCGGCCCCCAGCGCCCCCGGCACCCCGGGCAGCGGCGGCAACGAGGGCGGTCACGGCCCCGGCCACGGCCACGGCGGCATGCAGCTCGCGTCCGCGGGCGGCCCGGGCGGCATGGAACTCGCGTCGGCCGGCGGCGGTTCGGGTTCGGGCTCGGACCTCTTCATCGACCACGACGAGTTCGAGTTCGGTGCCGGCAAGCTCTCCGCCCACGGCAGCGACCTCCACCTGGTCAGCTCCTCCCCCCTCGGCCGCGCCAAGGGCGCCTTCAACCGCACCAAGGGCCGCGACCCCTTCACCCAGGTCTTCGACTCCATGCTCCACGGCGCCCTGAAGGGCTCCGAGAAAGCTCTCGGCAAGGTCGCCAAACACCTCACCGAGACCGTCCCGGACCGTGTGAAGGCGACCTCCCGCATCCACAAGGGCAACGACCTGGACATCGGGGACCGGGTCAAGGCGATCGAGACCCACAAGGGACGGGACGAGCACGGCAACCCCAGGATGTACGTCCTGAACGCCGACGGTTCCGTGGACCGGCTGATGCCGGACGGCACCATACCGGCGAAGGGCACCGCCGGGCACGACGCCGAGGACCGGATGAACCTCGCGAACATCGCCCCGAACGGCACGGTGTGGCGGCCCAGCACGAAGTCCGAGCGGGAGAGGTGGCAGACCCCCTCCGGCCACGAGGGCAAGGTGACGTCGCGGAAGATCGATCCCGCCACGAGCGACCTGGCGCAGGCGACTCAACTGGCCCGCAAGGCGCACGACTACTACAAGGGCAGGAACTACGCGGCAGGCCGGTACATCGACCCGCAGAGCGGCCGGGAGATGATCCTCGTCGCACGGAGCGGCAACGGATTCCACTCGGAGCGCGCTCTGGGGCACCCCCTGCTGCACACCGGGAACGCAGGCGGACTCAGGGAGGCGTTCACCGAGAGAGCGCCCTGCCAGAAGAGTCCCCGCTGCGAGCGCTGGCTCGACGCGTTCTTCCCCGGCACGGATGTCACGCACACCGCCGACTACGACCAGAGCGACCCGTCGACGCAGGACAAGCAGCACCGCACCTACCGGCAGAACCTGGAGCGGCTCCTCGGCAAGAAGTGAGTCACGGTAGCGTGCCGGACATGAAGTACGCAGTGAGTGGCGAAGAGCTCATCCGGCTGTTCGGCCTGGACGGCGTCAACTACTTCCCGCTGGTGACGGACGGCGGACTGCACCCGCCCACGGCGGAGTTCCTCGCCTTCGTGGGCCTGCCCACCGACAACACGTTCGTTTCACGCGCCGAGCCGGAGAACGCCTCCCCCGCCCCGACGGAACTCGGTCCCCTCTTCGACGAGCGGGGCAGCGCATGCCCTCCGGAACGGCGCGGCTGGGTCGTGCTCGGTTATCTCGTCACGGGTCTGGTGGTCCTCGACCCGGTGTCGGGAAGCGTCCATTCCTACCCCGAGGGCGAAGAGGAAGGGCGGTTGCTCCACCGCGACGTCGAATCGCTCGTCTTCACGCTGTGCGCCTTCCGCAGGCTGGTCGACGCCTACGCCGAGGACGAGGACGAGGTGGAGGAGCACGCCCACGAGTTCCGCCAGGCCGTCACCGCCGTGGACCCCACCCCGCTGGGCGATGAGGACACCGAGTGGAACCGCCTCCTCGACGAGGTCCTGGACGGCATGTGGTGAAACGGCATGCGGTGAAGGCGGCGGCGCCCACGGATCCGGCCGGAGCGCGCGGTGCGGCGGAGAGGCTGCCGGTCGAGTAGATGCCTGAGCATGCCTACGACGAGGTGCTGGCCGCGCTGGCCTCGGCACCGGACGAGGAGTCGCGCCGCCGCCTCGGCCGCGCGTTCTCGTCGTTCGGTGCGGTCGACCGCTACGTCGAAGCCCTGAAGCATCCCTCCGCCCCGGTACGCGAGTTCGCCGCCCGGGGCATCGAGTCCGCGTGCTCGGTGGCCTACGGCAGGAAGCCGGATCCGGCCGTGGACCACGACCGGGTGATCGACGCCCTGATTCCGCTGCTCGCCGATCCGGACGGCGGAGTGGCTGAGTGGGTGCGGTGGGTGCTGAGCACGCTGGGCCCGGCAGTGGTGGATCCGCTGCGGCGCGTGCGCGCCCGGGGGCCGCGACGGCTTCGGCCGGCCGCGCTGTCCGTGCTCGCGGCCGTCGACGGCGAGGAGGCCCTGTCGGCGGTGGACCGTGCCGCAGTGGAGCGGCTGATCCGCATCAAACTGCTCGACGACCGGGCCCAGCCCCTGGACACCTGCTTCACGTCCTGGATCGCCGTCCCCGGCGGCGACCAGCGAGCGATCACCGAGGTGCTCGGTCTCTTCGAGGTCAGGCCCGCCACTTTCGCGCTGGGCCGCAGCGTCGGTGTCCACGACAGCCACGACGGCGCCGAGTACGGCAGGGTCTACGTCACCCCGCGAGTGGACGGGTGGACGCTGGTGCTCGGCCCCTGGTGCAACCCCGTCGACCCGCAGCGCGCGGACGACGTGCTGCGGATCGTCGAGGAACTGAGCCGCCGCCACGGCCGGGCCCAGGCCTACTGCTTCGGTGAGCAGGGCGGCGGTTCGGGCTGGCTCGTCGCCGAGAACGGCAACGCCGTGCGCCGCCTCAGCGCCACCGGGAGGAACGACGACGCGCGGTTCGCGCTGGGCGGCCTGCTGCCGGAGGAGCGCGACGCGGCGGCGGAGGAAGGCGTCGCGGTGCCGGGCGATGCCCGCGCCGGCGAGGAGGACGGCGAGGAGTGGGCGGACCTCGCCCCCTACCTCGCACCGGACCTGGCCCAGCGGCTGGGGGTGAGCCCCTTCGACCTGGGCCCGCACACCGAGGTGCGCGGGGCGGGATTCGTGGCCCTCACCCCGCACGCGCGGGAGCACGGGAGGCCGGCCACGGGGGCCTACGCCATCTAGGGAGCGGCGAACTCGCACCACACGAGCTTCCCGGGGGCCCGCGTTCCGACGCCCCACTTGTCGGCGAGGGCGGAGACCAGCAGCAGCCCCCGCCCGCCCTCCTGCCCGTCTCCCCCGGCCTCCTCCACGATGCGCGGCACACCGGCCCCGCTGTCGTGCGCCTCGGCCCGTACGACCGCCCCGTCGTAGCGCAGCCGCAGCAGGAAGCCCCGCCCCGGCGGCACCCCGTGCACCAGCGCGTTCGTCGCCAGCTCGCTCACGCAGAGCGTCACGTCTTCGGCCCGCCGCCATTCGGTGAGCCCCCAGTAGGTCAGCGACCACTCGGTGAACCGTCTGGCAGCGGGCACCGAGCGGCGACTCCGGCCGAAGAACTGGTCACGCTGGTAGGCAACTTCGGTCTGTGCGTTCACAAGGCGAAGATCGCGCGGAGTGACTAGTGTCGTTCAGTGGGTAATCCCGTACAACGTGTTTGTACGGGTTCGTACGGGGTCGTGTACGCCCATGCCTGGGGAGTTCAGCGGTATGACGCCTACACGGAGGAACCACTCGGCCATGCGGATGCTGGGCCGTCAACTCGCCACCGCACGCCGGGCGGCGGGCCTGAGCCAGTCCGGCCTGAGCGCCGCGCTGAACATCAACGAGGAGACGATCGCGTCGATCGAACAGGGCCGGCGCACCCTGAAGCCCGACATCGCCGAGATCTTCGACGACTTCCTCGGCACCAAGGGGACGCTGGCCGCGGGCGTGGCCAACCTGCCCGAGGTCGACCAGTTCCCACTGTGGGCCGAGGAGTACATGGACCAGGAGCGGGTGGCCATCGCGTTGTCGTGGTACGACGCGCTGGTGGTTCCGGGGCTGCTCCAGAGCGAGCCCTATGCACGAGCGGTGCTGCTGAACCGCGTCCCGGCGTACGACGAGGAGCAGTTGGAGACGACGCTCAGGCTGCGCATCAACCGGCAGGAAATCCTGCGCCGCAAGTGCCCGCCGACACTGAGCTTCGTGATCTGGGAGCCCGCACTGCGCTTGCGGATCGGCTCGGAGGAGGTACGCGGCGAGCAGCTCAGGTTCCTGCGTGAGATGGCTGAACTGCCTTGCGTGGCGCTTCAGATCCTGTCGGTGGAGAGCCCCTTCCATGCGGGGCTCAACGGGCCGTTCACGCTCCTTGAGACGCCTGATCACCAGCACGTGGCATACACCGAGTCGCAACGCGGCAGCCAGTGGGTCTCCGACCCGGAAGAGGTGTCCATCCTCGCGCGCAAGTATGCGATGCTGCGAACACAGGCCCTGACCACCCAGGATTCGGTGGGTCTGCTCGACCACATGCTAGGAGAGCAATGAGCGCCGTAGCACTTCAGTGGTTCAAGTCGACGTACAGCGGTGACGAAGGCGGACAATGTCTCGAAGCCGCCTACTCCTGGTTCAAGTCGTCCTACAGCAGCCGCGAGGGTGGCCAGTGCCTCGAAGTGGCTGCCTCCCCCCTGGCGATCCACATCCGCGACTCCAAGCAGCGGCCCGTCGCCGACGGCCCCATGCTGCGCCTCTCCCCCGCGACGTGGGCCGCCTTCACCTCGTCTCTCAAGTGACCCTGCTGGTCAGCGGCGTTGTCAGTGGCTGCTCCTAGAGTCACTGACATGGCGACTCTTCCCAACCCGCTGCCCTCTCTGGCGACCGATCCCAGCGGACGTTCCCTCGGACTTCGGCTCCCGCCCGGCAGGCTGGTCGACGCGACGGCCGACGGCCCCTGGCACGAGCCGCTGCTGTGGCACGCGGAGAAGCAGGCCGCGCCCGGCACCTGGGCCGCGCTGGGCGCGCCTGCCTCGCGGGCGGGTCTGCTGCCGGTCCTCGTGGAGCTGGGCGGCACCCAGGGCGGACCGGACGACTGGGAGCTGATGCCCGGTGACATGTCCTACCCCGGTGACCACGACCCGGAGGAGGTCCTCGCGGAGTACTGGGGCGACGAAGGGGCCGAGGACGACCCCGACGCCGAGCCGGAGGCCGGGTTCGACGAGGAACTGGCCGCGCTGCTGGAGCCGTTCGGGGCCGCGTGGCCGGGCCTCGCCCCGGCCGGCGTGCTCAGCGCCGACCCGGGCACGAGGGCCGCGCAGGTGGCCGATTCCCTGGCCGAGGGGACGTGGCTCAAGGACACCCGCCTGGCCCTCGTCCCGGCCCGGCGCTCCGCCGACATCCCGGCCGCCATCGGCTGGGCGGGGCCCCTCAACCACGAGAACGACGTGGCGCGCCTGTGCGCGGTCCTGCGCTCCTGGGAGGACCGCTTCGGCATACGCGTCGTAGCCCTCGGCTTCGACGTCCTGGTGCTGTCGGTGGCCGCACCGCCGAGCACCCTGGCCGACGCCGAGGCCCTGGCGGCGGAGCACTTCGCCTTCTGCCCGGACAACATCACCCAGGGCGGTCCGGGTGGCCTGCGCGCCTACGCCAAGAACCTCGTCGACGAGCCGAGCTGGACCTTCTGGTGGGACTGACCCCCGGCGGCGTCCCCCGGTGAGCTCTGCCGCACATGCCTGAGGCCGCCCGGACAACGCTGGCCGGGCGGCCTCAGGACGGCGTGTGCCGAAGGCGCGGCACGGGTGCCGCGGGCGGGGCGTCAGACGAGCGCCGGGGCTTCCTTCGGGTTCGGGCCGTACTTGTTGGCGCCGGCCTCGCTGTCGAGGCAGGTGAAGACCAGCAGGGTGATGGGGCCGGCGAGCGGGACGATGCCGAAGAGGATCCACCAGCCGGAGCGGCCCGTGTCGTGCAGGCGGCGCACCGTGACACCCCAGGCCGGCAGCAGGAGCGCGAGGACGACGATACCGGCGACGGCGAGCAGGGCCAGCGTCTTGGTCGCGGCGCCGATGCCGCCCAGCACGATGTAGATCAGGTACGCGAACAGCGTGAACAGCCAGAACTCCTTGCGGCGCGCGCGCCCGCTGAAGACGGCGTACTTCTTGAGTGCGGCGAGGAACCAGCTCATGACATCCCCCCAGGGATCGACGTTCAGCCCATCCCGGAAATGGATCAGGCCAGGCGCAGAGATTAAGGGGTTGGCAGGAGCGCGTCATACACGGCGGATATGTGCGACCGGACGGGCTTCAAACATCGTTTTCAGGACAGAAACACCCATGATCACGGAGTGTCCGCAGGACCATCACCGGACGTTCGCGGAACCGAGCCCGTTCCGTTGCCGAAACGACAGCACACCGCAGCCGGGCCGCCGCCGTTTCGGTACCGGAACGATCTCCGACCGTGTCCCTCAGCGCAGCTTTCGCGCCACTTCGGTCGCCCAGTAGGTGAGGATGGTCCGCGCCCCGGCCCGCTTGATGCCGGTCAGGGTCTCCAGGATGGCGCGGTCCCGGTCGATCCAGCCCTTCTCCGCGGCGGCCTCGATCATCGAGTACTCGCCGGAGATCTGGTAGGCAGCGACGGGCACGTCCACGGCGTCGGCGACCCGGGCGACGATGTCGAGGTACGGTCCGGCCGGCTTGACCATGACCATGTCGGCGCCCTCGGCGAGGTCCAACTCCAGCTCCCGCAGGGACTCCCGCCAGTTGGCGGGGTCCTGCTGGTACGTCTTGCGGTCGCCCTGGAGCGAGGACGCGACGGCCTCGCGGAAGGGGCCGTAGAAGGCGGAGGAGTACTTGGCGGTGTAGGCGAGGATCGCGACGTCCTCCCGGCCGATCTGGTCGAGCGCGTCCCGGACGACGCCGATCTGGCCGTCCATCATCCCGCTGGGCCCGACGACGTGGGCGCCCGCGTCGGCCTGCACCTGGGCCATCTCGGCGTACCGCTCGAGCGTGGCGTCGTTGTCGACCCGCCCCTCGGCGTCGAGCACCCCGCAGTGGCCGTGATCGGTGAACTCGTCAAGGCACAGGTCGGACATGACGAGCAGGTCGTCGCCCACCTCGGACCGCACATCGCGCAGCGCGACCTGGAGGATGCCGTCCGGGTCGGTGCCGACCGTGCCCTGGGCGTCCTTCTTGCCGTCCTCCGGCACGCCGAACAGCATGATCCCGGAGATCCCGGCCTCCACCGCCTCCACCGCGGCCTTCCGCAGGCTGTCGCGGGTGTGCTGGACGACTCCGGGCATGGCCGAGATCGGCACCGGCTCGCCGACACCCTCGCGGATGAAGGCCGGCAGGATGAAGTCGGCGGGGTGCAGTCGCGTCTCGGCGACCATGCGTCGCATGACGGGCGAGGTCCGCAGCCGCCGGGGACGCGTACCGGGAAAAGATCCGTACTTCGTCATGCCGTCTACGCTACGCCCGCCCCGGAGCCACCTTTGCCGACGGGCCGTCGGCGCCGGGCCCGGGGCCGGGCCCCGGAGATGCTCAGTCGAGACAGAACTCGTTGCCCTCGACGTCCTGCATCACGATGCACGACTCGTTGTCTTCGTCGGCGAGCAGCACACGCACGCAGACCGCGCCGAGCGCGACCAGTCGTGCGCACTCGGCCTTGAGCGTGGCGAGGCGCTCCTCACCGACGAGCCCGGTGCCGGCCCGCACGTCGAGATGCACCCGGTTCTTGGCGACCTTGCCCTCGGGAACGCGCTGGAAGTACAGCCGCGGGCCCGCACCCGAGGGATCGGCGCACGCGAACCACGAGCCCCGCTCCTCGGGCGGCAGCGAACGGCCGTAGTCGTCCCAGCTGGCGAAACCTTCCGGCGGCGGCGGTACGACGTACCCCAGCACCTCGCACCAGAAGCGGGCGACGCGCTCGGGTTCCGCGCAGTCGAAGGTGACCTGGATCTGCCTGATCGATGACATCGGCGCACCCTAACAGCCGCTCGTCACTCAACTCATCAGGATTTCGCGCCTGTTGACGGCGAGGGGGTGGCTCGTGGATCACGGCGTCGGGTGGGTTCCCCGTCCCGCCTCGGGGAAGGTCACAGAACGGGGAACCCACCAGTGATTCCCCCGTTCGGCCGCTGCCGGATGCGGCGGACGCCGAAGGCGGCGGATTTCCTCGTGCCGCCGCTCAGCGCAGGCGGGCGCCGGCTCCGCCGAGCCAGGTGTGCCAGGCGCGCATACGAGCCATGGCGCCGCCGTTCAGTATCTGGTCGAACGCGCCTCCGGACACGTCCGACGGAGGCCGGAAGCCGCTGACGGCCGCGTGCTGCCCGGAAGTCGGCGCGGGCGAGAGGTCACTCCCCGTCCGACCAGCGCGTAACGCTTCCCCTCGACATTGATCACCAGAGTGCCGAGCCGGGTCAGCCGCCCGTCGGCCTTCCGGGGATCGCCCCGGAAGACGACCTGCCCGTCCCCGTCCTGGGCACACAGCTCATCCGGCACCAGACTCAGCACCACGGGCACGCACCGCGCCCCGTTCCACAGACTCCGCCGCCAGTAGACGATCCCCGCGTACCCAGCGTGCTCACTCATGCGCCCGATCATGGCATGCACACGAAGCGCCGGTCAGGGTGCCGCACACAGCGACGGGACGCGCCCGCAGGGCACGTCCCGTCACCTCACCGCTTCACCGCGCTCACGTCGTAGAGCGACGCCTCCGCGCGCCCGGACGGCGCTCGCTCGGCCGGGTCACCGGGTCGCCGGACTCCAGGGCGGCCGCCCGGCGCTTCATGCCGAAGTCGGCCAGGGCCTCGGCCAGTTTGTGGACCGAGGGCTCGGGGGCCATCACATCGACGCGCAGACCGTGTTCCTCGGCCGTCTTCGCCGTCGCCGGACCGATGCAGGCGATCACCGTGACGTTGTGCGGCTTGCCGGCGATACCCACGAGGTTCCGGACCGTCGAGGACGACGTGAACAGCACCGCGTCGAAGCCACCGCCCTTGATGGCCTCGCGGGTCTCCGCCGGGGGCGGCGAGGCCCGCACGGTCCGGTAGGCCGTGACGTCGTCGACCTCCCAGCCCAGCTCGATCAGACCGGCCACCAGGGTCTCGGTGGCGATGTCGGCCCGGGGGAGGAAGACACGGTCGATCGGGTCGAAGACCGGGTCGTACGGAGGCCAGTCCTCCAGGAGGCCGGCCGCCGACTGCTCACCGCTCGGCACCAGGTCGGGCTTCACGCCGAAGGCGATCAGCGCCTTCGCCGTCTGCTCGCCCACCGCGGCGACCTTGATGCCCGCGAAGGCACGGGCGTCGAGGCCGTACTCCTCGAACTTCTCGCGCACCGCCTTGACCGCGTTGACGGACGTGAAGGCGATCCACTCGTACCGGCCGGTGACCAGGCCCTTGACCGCGCGTTCCATCTGCTGTGGGGTGCGCGGGGGCTCCACCGCGATCGTCGGGACCTCGTGCGGCACCGCGCCGTAGGACCGAAGCTGGTCGGAGAGCGAAGCCGCCTGCTCCTTCGTACGCGGCACGAGCACCTTCCAGCCGAACAGCGGCTTGGACTCGAACCACGACAACTGGTCGCGCTGGGCGGCCGCGCTTCGCTCGCCGACCACTGCTATCACCGGCCGGCCGCCGTCCGGGGACGGCAGGACCTTCGCCTGCTTCAGCGTCTGCGCGATCGTGCCGAGCGTCGCCGTCCAGGTGCGCTGGCGGGTCGTCGTACCGGCGACGGTGACGGTCAGTGGGGTGTCCGGCTTGCGGCCCGCGGACACCAGTTCGCCGGCCGCGGCGGCCACCGAGTCCAGCGTCGTGGAGACCACCACCGTGCCGTCGGAGGCCCCCACCTCCGTCCAGCAGCGGTCGGAGGCGGTACGGGCGTCCACGAACCGGACGTCCGCGCCGTGCGGGTCGCGCAGCGGCACACCGGCGTACGCGGGCACGCCGACGGCGGCCGCCACGCCCGGTACGACCTCGAAAGGCACACCGGCGGCGGCGCAGGCGAGCATTTCCTCGGCCGCGTACGTATCAAGTCCCGGGTCCCCGGACACCGCACGGACGACCCGCCTGCCGCCCCGCGTGGCCTCCATGACAAGATGAGCGGCATCCCGGGCAGGAGTCGGGACCGCAGCGGTTGTTGACGCGCCGTCAACGACCGTGAGCTGCGGCGCGCCCGTGCCCGGCGGTGACACCGAGGAGTCCGTGTCCATCGGCACGACGGACACGCCCTGCCGGGCGTGCGTCCGGATCACATCGAGCACCTCGTGCTCGGCGATCAGGACATCCGCGTTCGACAGCGCCTCCACGGCGCGCAGAGTCAGCAGCCCCGGATCCCCGGGTCCGGCACCCAGGAAGGTGACGTGCCCGTGTTCAAGGCCGGTGGGAAGGGTGGTGGGGCTCAATGTGCTCGCTCCCCCATCAGACCGGCCGCGCCCTGGTCTAGCATCTCGGTCGCGAGTTCGCGGCCGAGTGCCATCGCCTGGTCGTGCGTTCGGGGCACGGGACCGGTGGTGGACAGCTGCACCGTGCGGGTGCCGTCGGTCGTGCCGACGACGCCGCGCAGGCGCATTTCCTTGACAATCTGCCCGTCGGCCACGAGGTCGGCCAACGCACCCACGGGTGCGCTGCAACCGGCCTCCAGGGCGGCGAGCAGTGACCGTTCGGCGGTCACGGCGGCCCGGGTGAACGGGTCGTCGAGCTCGCCGAGCGCGGCGACGAGGTCCGCGGCGTCCGCGGTGCACTCGATCGCCAGGGCCCCCTGGCCGGGGGCGGGCAGAACCGTGTCGACCGACAGGAAGTCGGTCACCTCGTCGATCCGGCCGATGCGGTTCAGTCCGGCGGCGGCGAGGACGACCGCGTCCAGCTCACCGCTGCGCACGAAACCGATCCGGGTGTCGACGTTGCCGCGTATCGGGACCGTCTCTATGTCCAGTCCGTGGGCGCGGGCGTACGCGTTGAGCTGCGCCATGCGGCGCGGCGCCCCGGTGCCGATGCGGGCACCGGGCGGCAGGTCCGTGAACTTCAGCGCGTCCCGGGCGACGATCACGTCGCGCGGATCCTCGCGCACCGGTACGGCGGCCAGTACCAGTTCCTCGGGCTGCGTGGTCGGCAGGTCCTTGAGCGAATGAACCGCGAAGTCCACCTCGCCGCCGACCAGCGCGTCGCGCAGCGCCGTGACGAACACGCCGGTACCGCCGATCTGCGTGAGGTGCTCGCGGGAGACGTCGCCGTGCGTGGTGATCTCGACCAGCTCGACGGGGCGCCCGGTCACCCGGCGGACGGCGTCCGCCACCTGCCCGGACTGGGCCATGGCGAGCTTGCTCCGCCTCGTCCCCAGTCTCAAAGCCTTCTGTGTCATGCCGGTCGGTCCTTCTTGTCCGTGCTGTCCCCGGCCCGGGAGACGGCGGCAACCGTCTCGGGGTCGAGGTCGAAGAGGGTGCGCAGCGCGTCCGCGTACCCGGCGCCGCCGGGCTCGGCCGCGAGCTGCTTCACCCGTACGGTCGGCGCGTGCAGCAGCTTGTCGACGACCCGGTGCACGGCCTGCCGGATCTCGCCGCGCTGGCGTTCGTCCAGGTCGGGCAGGCGGCCGTCGAGCCGCGCGATCTCACCGGCGACGACGTCGGCGGCCATGGTGCGCAGTGCGACCACGGTCGGCGTGATGTGCGCCGCCCGCTGTGCCGCGCCGAAGGCCGCGACCTCGTCGGAGACGATACGCCGCACCTGGTCCACATCGGCCGCCATCGGCGCGTCGGCGGAGGCCTCGGCGAGGGACTCGATGTCCACCAGGCGCACCCCGGCCAGCCGGTGCACGGCCGCGTCGATGTCGCGGGGCATGGCGAGGTCGAGGAGGAACAGGGCCGGCGCCGGGCGCGGGATCACGGCGACCGGTTCGGGCTTGCGGAGCTCGGGGATGCGGCCGACGGTGGCGGCGGTCGCGGCGAGCGCGGTGATCAGCTCGGCGTCGGCCTCCGTGCTGCGCCGGGCGCTGTCCCGGCGGTCCATGGTGCCGCCCGCGACCCAGGCCCCGTGCTGCTCGAGGGTGGCCGCGTCCAGGCCGGCCACGGCGGCCTCGCCGTGTACGGAGAAGCCGGTCGAGCCCTGCACGGCGGCCAGGTCCAGCGGGCAGTTCTCCTCGGCGGCGGCACCGGCCGTACCGGTGGCGGTGGCCGCCGGCGCGCTCTTCACGGCCGTACGGGCGCCGGCGTCGGCCTCCGGGTCACCGGCGCCCTCGATCCGGCCCTCGACCGCCTGCGCGACCGAGTCCGCCGTCAGTACCAGGCCCGTCGCCCCGGTGCAGGAGACGACGACGTCGGCACGTGTCAGCTCGCCCGGCACGGCGTCCATCCGCACCGCGCGCGCGGACACCGCGGTGTCGTCGCCCTCGGTGAGTATCCGGGCGAGGCGCTCGGCGCGCTCGAAGGTGCGGTTGGCGACGACGATCTCGCCGACCCCGGCGCGGGCGAGCGTCGCGGCGGCCAGCGAGGACATCGACCCGGCGCCGATGACCAGCGCCCGGCGTCCCGCGGCCCATTCCTCGACGGCACCGCCGGCGGCGAGCTGCTCCAGGCCGAAGGTGACCAGCGACTGGCCGGCCCGGTCGATGCCGGTCTCGGAGTGGGCGCGCTTGCCGACCCGCAGGGCCTGCTGGAACAGGTCGTTCAGCAGCTTGCCGGCGGTGTGCAGCTCCTGGGCGCGGGCCAGGGAGTCCTTGATCTGGCCGAGGATCTGCCCCTCGCCGACGACCATCGAGTCCAGGCCGCAGGCCACCGAGAACAGGTGGTGGACGGCCCGGTCCTCGTAGTGCACGTAGAGGTACGGCGTCAGTTCCTCGAGGCCGACACCGCTGTGCTGGGCGAGCAGCGTGGACAGCTCGGCCACACCGGCGTGGAACTTGTCCACGTCGGCGTACAGCTCGATGCGGTTGCAGGTGGCGAGCACCGCGGCCTCGGTGGCCGGTTCGACGGCGACCGTGTCCTGGACCAGCTTGACCTGGGCGTCCGCGCTCAGCGCGGCCCGCTCCAGCACGCTGACCGGGGCACTGCGGTGGCTCAGCCCGACGACGAGGAGACTCATGCCGGCATCACGGCGGGCACGTCCCCGTCGGGTCCCTGGTCGCCGGAGGCGTCTCGGGTGGTGGCCGCGGGCATCGCGCCGTCACCGGCGGCGGTCTCCTCGCCGGCCTTGCGCTGCTCGTGGAAGGCGAGGATCTGCAGCTCGATGGAGAGGTCGACCTTGCGCACGTCGACCCCGTCCGGGACCGTCAGCACGGTCGGCGCGAAGTTCAGGATCGAGGTGACACCGGCGGCCACGAGCCGGTCGCAGACCTGCTGGGCGGCACCGGCGGGGGTCGCGATCACGCCGATCGAGACGCCGTTGTCCTTGATGATCTTCTCGAGCTCGTCGGTGTGCTGCACCGGGATGCCGGCGACCGGCTTGCCGGCCATCGCCGGATCGGCGTCGATCAGCGCGGCCACCCGGAAACCGCGGGAGGCGAACCCGCCGTAGTTGGCGAGGGCGGCGCCGAGGTTACCGATACCGACGATCACAACCGGCCAGTCCTGGGTCAGGCCGAGTTCACGGGAGATCTGGTAGACGAGATACTCCACGTCGTAGCCGACACCGCGCGTTCCGTAGGAGCCCAGGTACGAGAAGTCCTTGCGCAGCTTCGCGGAGTTGACCCCCGCCGCCGCGGCCAGCTCCTCGGAGGAGACCGTGGGGACCGAGCGCTCCGACAGTGCGGTCAGCGCGCGGAGGTACAGCGGAAGGCGGGCGACGGTGGCCTCGGGAATCCCTCGGCTGCGGGTCGCCGGTCGGTGAGTTCGGCCAGTTGCCACGGTGCTCCTGCGGGTAGAGCGGGGCTGTGGGCGGTCATGCGTCCCCAGACCGCCCCGTCCACAGCAGGCTATGCCTTTGTGAACGCGTGCACAAAGATGGTGTCCGATTTGCCCGGCCAACGTGACCGGGGTCACGCATGTCATTCGTGGGGGCAAAACGTCGACACTCCTCGTGAATCCCGCCCCCGAGACAAAAACTCCAACGATCCTAAGCGACCTCCGCTTGCCTGTTGTACCGGTCGGTCAGTTTCCGGATCGGCCGCCGGTCAGCTCCTTGCGCAGCCGCACCTCGTCCACCCGCCAGAAGGTGTGCTGGCTGCCGTCGACGAGGACCACCGGGATCTGCTCCCAGTACTGATCGTGCAGCTGCCGGTCCTGGGTGATGTCCTTCTGCTCCCAGGGGACACCGAGTTCTCCGCAGACCTTCTCGATCACGGCCTGCGCGTCGTCGCACAGATGACAGCCGGGCTTGCGGATGAGCGTGACCGACCGTTCCGCGGGATCGGCCTTACGCCGGAAGAGGGGACTCATGCCGGCCATTCTCCCGCCTCTTCGACGGCGGCGTCATGGAGAGTTCACACCCTTCGTACCTCGTGGCTCCGGAACCACCGAACGGAATGGCTATGCTCACGCCATGGCCGCTCTCGGATGGCTCACTCCCCGTAGGCGCTCCGCCACGGCGCGGAGCGTGTTGGCAGGCGAGGCCTCGGCGGAGGCCGCCCGCAAGTCCTCGCGGGAACTTCCGCAGGCCGCCGAGCGGGAACCGGAGTTCCCGGTACTCGGCGACGACAAGGCTGCCGCCTTCTTCGACCTCGACAACACCGTGATGCAGGGCGCCGCGCTGTTCCACTTCGGGCGCGGCCTGTACAAGCGGAAGTTCTTCGAGACCCGCGACCTGGCCAGGTTCGCCTGGCAGCAGGCGTGGTTCCGGCTGGCCGGCGTCGAGGACCCCGAGCACATGCAGGAGGCCCGCGACTCGGCGCTCTCCATCGTCAAGGGCCACCGGGTCGCCGAGCTGGAGACCATCGGCGAGGAGATCTACGACGAGTACATGGCCGACCGCATCTGGCCGGGCACCCGGGCCCTGGCCCAGGCGCACCTGGACGCGGGCCAGAAGGTGTGGCTGGTCACCGCGGCCCCCGTGGAGATCGCCCAGGTCATCGCCCGTCGGCTCGGCCTGACCGGCGCGCTGGGCACCGTCGCGGAGTCGGTCGGCGGCGTCTACACCGGCGCGCTGGTGGGTGAACCCCTGCACGGGCCGGCCAAGGCGGAGGCGGTACGGGCGCTGGCGGCGGCCGAGGGCCTGGACCTGAACCGCTGCGCCGCCTACAGCGACAGCCACAACGACATCCCGATGCTGTCGCTCGTGGGGCACCCGTACGCCATCAACCCGGACGCCAAGCTGCGCAGGCACGCCCGCGAGCAGGACTGGCGGCTGCGGGACTACCGCACCGGCCGCAAGGCCGCGAAGGTCGGCATCCCGGCGGCGGCGGGCGTCGGCGCGGTCGCCGGCGGCACCGCTGCGGCCATCGCCCTGAGCCGGCGCCGGCGATAGCGCCGGACCCGGCGCCCGCGGTCGCCGGCCGTGACCGGAGCGGCCGCGGACAGCCCCGCGCCGGCGGCGACACGCCTGGGTGGTGGGGAGAACCCCGGATTATGCCGCCCGACCCCCAACACGCCCCGCACTTCGCCGAAACACGCCCTTTTCCGATCAACAACCGATCACGTTGCGACGCTTGATAGACCGTCAATCGGTAACAGAAGCGACGCAATCGATGATTTGAGCAACTCGGTGTAGCAGTGCCTGTACGAAGCGTTATTCTCCTCAGACGCAATCCGGTACCCCTCCGTCGCTACGACGGGTGAACGGTCCCGCACTGCACGTGATGAAAGCTCTGCCTCTGGGAGTCCCGTGTACCCACACGTCGGGGTTGACGCCTCGGGCCTGGCTACGCTGCGCGCGACGGTCGCGGCGGTCAAAGAGACGCTGCGCGGCGTCGTCCCCACCGCGTACGCCGTCCCCGCCTTCGCCACCGCCGCCCCCCTGGGCCCGTGCTACGCACTGGCCGAGGGCAGCGCCGCGGTCGGCAGACGCGGCCGCGCCACCGGCGCGACCACCGCCCGCCGTCCCGCCGCGGACAGCGACAGCGCCCGGATGATGGACCTCGTGGAGCGCGCCCAGGCCGGCGAGGCCGAGGCCTTCGGCCGCCTCTACGACCAGTACAGCGACACGGTGTACCGGTACATCTACTACCGGGTGGGCGGCAAGGCGACCGCCGAGGACCTGACGAGTGAGACCTTTCTGCGGGCGCTCCGCAGGATCGGCACCTTCACCTGGCAGGGCCGCGACTTCGGCGCCTGGCTGGTGACGATCGCCCGGAACCTGGTGGCGGACCACTTCAAGTCCAGCCGCTTCCGGCTCGAGGTCACCACCGGCGAGATGCTCGACGCCAACGAGGTCGAGCGCTCCCCGGAGGACTCCGTCCTGGAGTCCCTCTCCAACGCCGCTCTGCTGGACGCCGTGCGCCGGCTCAACCCCCAGCAGCAGGAGTGCGTGACCCTGCGCTTCCTGCAGGGCCTGTCGGTCGCCGAGACCGCCCGGGTGATGGGCAAGAACGAGGGCGCCATCAAGACCCTCCAGTACCGCGCCGTACGGACGCTCGCCCGGCTCCTGCCGGACGACGCCCGCTGACACCGGACACGCTCAGCAACCATCAACTCACTCCGAGTTGCGGCCTGTTGACTTTCCGACCCGATCATCCGCCGTCCGTAACCCAAGTGCCGGACCGCTCGTTGTGCGGGATACAGGCTCCCTGTGGTCACGTCCTGGCCGACCCATCGCTCGATCGAGTGGAAAGGTCGTGGGCGTGCAACCCTCAGGACCCCCTGGGGAGTCGACCGTGATGACGAGAGGAGGTGCCGCCAGTGATCGCGAACGTATCGGCGCACCGGCGGGCGAACGCCTTCGCCCAGGCCCTGGAGGAGCAGTCCGACCGGGACACGGCGGCCGAGCAGTCGTCGGCGGGATCGCCGCCGACCACCGAGGAACAGTCCGAGCGGGGCGAGCTCCTGGCCCTGGCGGCGGACCTCGGCGCACTGCCCGGGCCGCAGCTCGACCCCGAGGTCAAGGTCGTCCAGCGCGCCCAGCTGGTGGCCGCGATGGAGGCCATGCTCCAGGAGGGCGGGGCGGCGGACACAGCCGTACCCGAGCAGCGCTCCCGCGGGCGCGGTGCACACCGGGCGAGCCCGCTGGGCAAGCTCCGGCCGCGTTCCAAACTGACCAAGGGGCTCGCGGCCGGCGGGCTGAGCGTCGGCGTGGCCGCCGGGGCCTTCGGCGGAGTCGCCGCCGCGAGTTCCGACGCACTGCCCGGTGACTCGCTGTACGGCCTCAAGCGCGGCATCGAGGACTTCAGGCTCAACTACCTGAGCGACGGCGAGGACCAGCGCGGCCAGACGTACCTCGACCAGGCCTCCACCCGGCTGAGCGAGGCCCGCCGGCTGATGGAGCGCACCCGCGGCGGCCAACAGCTCGACCACGAGTCCATCGGCGAGATCCGCCGCACCCTGTCCGGGATGCGGCACGACGTCACCGAGGGCCACCGCCTGCTGCACGAGGCCTACGAGCGGGATCCCGGCTCCCTCGGGCCCATCCAGGCGCTCTCCAGCTTCTCCCAGTCCCACCGGGAGGCCTGGAGCGCGCTGAGCGACAAGCTGCCCATGCAGCTCGGCGACGTCAAACAGCAGGTGTCGTCGGTGTTCGACGCCATAGACCAAGAGGTCGCCCCGCTGCAGTCCCTGCTGCCGCAGCCGCCCGCGTCGACGAGCGACGGCAAGCGACAGGGCTCCGGCGAGGCGTCCACCGGCTCCTCCGGCAGCCACCGCCCGACGGCGCCCAGCACCGGCGGCACGCCTTCGGCCGGGCGGCACACCGGCTCCGGCAGCCCGACCGGCTCGGCCACCCGCGAGAGCAGTGACGGCCTGCTCGGAGGCAGTACGGGCGGCCTGCTCGACCCGCCGAGGATCGGCGGTGACGGTGGTTCCCCGACCACCAGCAAGTCCCCGACGAGCGCACCGGACGTCACCCTCCCGCCGCTCCTCCCGGGCCTGCTGCCCGGCCTGGGCATCGACAGCCAGGACGCGGACTAGCGCGGTACGACAGCGACGGGGGCGCCCCTTTCCGAGCAGGGGCGCCCCCGTCGCCGTACCACCGAACCGACAGAAGACCAGCCGTCAGAAGAACACCGACCGCCGCTGCACCAACAGCTTGTACAGCGTGTGCTGGATCTGTTCGCGGACCTGGTCGGTCAGGTTGAACATCAGCATCGGGTCGTCGGCCGCCTCCGGCGGATAGCCGTCCGTGGGGATCGGCTCACCGAACTGGATGGTCCACTTGGTGGGCAGTGGGATCGCCCCGAGCGGCCCGAGCCACGGAAACGTCGGCGTCAGCGGGAAGTACGGGAAGCCCAGCAGCCGTGCCAGGGTCTTGGCGTTGCCGAGCATCGGGTAGATCTCCTCGGCGCCCACGACCGAGCACGGGATGATCGGCACCCCTTGCCGCAGGGCCGTGGAGACGAACCCGCCGCGGCCGAACCGCTGGAGTTTGTAGCGCTCGCTGAACGGCTTGCCGATGCCCTTGAAACCCTCCGGCATGACGCCGACCAGTTCGCCCTGCGCGAGGAGCCGTTCGGCGTCCTCCGCGCAGGCGAGGGTGTGGCCCAGCTTGCGGGCGAGTTCGTTGACCACCGGCAGCACGAACACCAGGTCGGCCGCGAGGAGCCGCAGATGCCGGTCGGCCGGGTGGCGGTCGTGCACGGCGACCTGCATCATGAGGCCGTCCAGCGGCAGCGTCCCGGAGTGGTTGGCGACGATCAGCGCCCCGCCCTCGGCCGGGATGTTCTCGATGCCCTTCACCTCGACCCGGAAGTACTTCTCGTACACCGGCCGCAGCAGCGACATCAGGACCTGGTCGGTCAGCTCCTCGTCGTAGCCGAAGTCGTCGACCTCGTAGTCCCCGGTGAGCCGGCGGCGCAGGAACGACAGGCCGCTCGCGATGCGCCGCTCGAGACCGCCGTCGTCGTGCGGCTCGGCGGGCGGCCCCTCCTGCCCGGTCATCGGCTCATCATCCTGCACAGCCGCCCTGGTGGGCAGGGGCTGGACCTCGCGAACCGGCCCGGCCTCCCCGGCCGCCCCGCGCCGGTTGCCCGCGCCGCGGCGCCGCGACGGCCGCTGGGCGGCGCTCCCGCGGGACCGGTCGTCGTCGAACGGAATGACCTTGGCGTCCGCCATCGTTGCTGCGCTCCTCAGTTGGCGCTCTGCGTCGGGAGGTGCCCGCCGCTCTTCGCGGCGAGCGCGGCGACCCGGTCCACGGCCCCTGCGAGGGCCTCCGGCGGCAGCAGGCCGGGTCCCTGGCCGCTCGCGAAGTCCGCGAACGTCTCCGCCGTCGTGTATTTGGGCCGGAAGCCCAGCGTCTCGCGCATCTGGTCCGTGGCCACCACCCGGCCGTGGGTGAGCAGCCGGATCTGTTCCGGTGAGAAGTCCGTCATCCCCAGCGTACGCACCAGCGAACCGGCCCAGGTGACGGCGGGCAGCAGCAGCGGGACGGTGGGCCGCCCGAGTCGCCGCGAGCACTGCGAGAGCAGCAGCACGCCGTCCCCGGCGATGTTGAAGGTGCCGCTGTTCAGCGTGCCCCGGCGCGGCTCGTGCGAGGCCAGCCGCAGCACCTCGATGACATCGTCCTCGTGCACGAACTGCAGCCGCGGGTCGTAGCCGAACACGGTGGGCAGCACCGGCAGCGCGAAGTACTCGGCGAGCGGGGTGTCGGCGGCCGGCCCGAGGATGTTGGCGAACCGCAGCACGCACACCGCGACGTCCGGCCGCCGCCGCGCGAACCCCCGGACGTATCCCTCGACCTCCACCGTGTCCTTCGCGAACCCGCCGCTGGGCAGCGACTTGGCCGGGGTCGTCTCGGTGAACACGGCGGGATCGCGCGGCGCGGACCCGTAGACGTTGGTGCTGGACTTCACCACCAGCCGCCGCACGGTCGGCGACTTCTGGCACGCGCCGAGCAACTGCATGGTGCCGATGACGTTGGTCTCCTTGACGGTGGCCCGGCTGCCGCCGCCCAGCGCGGTGCCGGTCACGTCCAGATGGACGACCGTGTCGGCGCCCGTCTCGGCGAGCACCCGGGCGATGCCGGGCTGCCGGATGTCGGCCTGGATGAAGTCGGCTCCGCCCAGATGGTGCGCCGGCGGCACCGCGTCCACGGCGATCACCCGGTCCACGTCCGGGTCCCGCAGGATCCGCCGTACGAACCGGCCGCCGAGCTGCCGGGCCACTCCGGTGACGAGCACGACCTTCCCCAAGATCAGCGCCTTCCTTCCCGACCTCGTACGGGACCTGGTCCCTGCCGCGTTCCCCGTGTCGGCAAACTTAGCGGGTGGATGTTGCGCTGTGATGACCACCCGATGCGTGAAGTGACGGAATTTCCCCAGTCGGAATATGCCGACGCCGCCGAGGCGCCGATCGCGCCGGGTCCGGACACGACTGTGGCCCCCCGCCTTCTACAGGTGGGGGGCCACAGAACACGCTCTCGCGGCGCCGCTTACTTCTTGTTGCGGCGCTGAACGCGCGTGCGCTTGAGCAGCTTGCGGTGCTTCTTCTTGGCCATCCGCTTGCGCCGCTTCTTGATAACAGAGCCCACGACTACCCTCGCTCACTTCTCATCACTCGGTTGTTTGGGCGCCATGGGCCCACACGACCTACGAGGGGTCAGCCTACCCGGTCGAGCGCCGAGCCTGTAATCGAGGGGTTGCTCGGGGTCTCCCCGAGCGCCGTCAGGCCGTCTCCACCCCCACATAACTCTCGCGGAGGTACTCGTGTACCGCTTGCTCGGGGACGCGGAAGGACCGCCCCACCCGGATCGCGGGCAGATGACCGCTGTGCACCAGCCGGTACACGGTCATCTTCGACACTCGCATCACCGAGGCGACCTCCGCCACGGTAAGGAACTGAACCTCGTTCAGAGGCCTCTCGCCAGCTGCAGCCATGACACACCTGAACCTTCCGCACTCGACGGCCACCGGCTTCCCCTTCCGGTGACTCTTCGTCGTTGCGTGCTCACTCCCCAATGTAGGGGCGGGTGATGCGAGTGGGGAAGAGGTGCACCCATCGGCGGCCTACTGTGACAGACACGCTCGATTGAGTACGTAGCGGGCCAGCGGCAGATAGTGACCAGACGGCACGCCGTCGTCAACCGGAACGACGACGGACACGACCCCCTCCGCCTCCCCCACGAACAGCGCCGGATCGTCGGTGTCGGCCAGACCGATCGCCTCGAACCCCAGCTGACCAGCGCCGCAGACCCACCCGTGGTCCCCGATCACCAGCTCCGGCAACGGCCCGCCGGCCTCGGCCGCGGCGGCCAGGACGGCCCGAACCGGGAGCGGCGAGTGGCAGTGCGCACCCGGCTCACGCCCGGGGCGCCCGTCGCCCGGTTCCCGCACCAGGGCAACCCCGCGGACGTAGTCGACGTGGTGCGTGCGTAGACCGAACCGGGTCAATATGTCGACACAGCGACCCTGCGCGGGGCTGAGCACCTCACACCCCGCCGCCGACAGCGCGTCCGCCAAGCCGCCGTAGAACCCGAGCAGCCGATGCGGATGCCCGGTGCCGAAGAGCACCGGCGCGCCCCGCCGGGCCACGCTCCGGATCCGCTCCGCGAACGCGTCCAGCGCGGCCAGCGTCCGTTCCGGATCGATCACATCCGGGCCGGAGGTGTACCGGGGATCGGCCGAAACCCCGCACCTCTCCGCCATCAGGGCGAGCAACTCCCGCTGCCCCCACGGCGACTCGGGGTCGATTCCGATCAGCACCCGCGGATCCCTGGCCGCGAACAGCCGGTACCGGCGGAGACTGGCCTCACGGGAGGTCCCGATCTCACCGGCCAGCCGAGCGGCCAGCAGATGCGCACGAAGGCCATCGGCGGTCAACACGGGAGCGATGGTGACGCACTCGGGGGCGGCGCGGTGGCGGAACGGGGGAACACCGCACGGTTGGCCCAGTGGGTGCCCCCGTCGCTCAGGGCAGCAGCCCGCGCAGCGGGAACGCCGAACGGCGGGTGGCGAGGACGGCCTGGTCCAGCCGGTCGGCGGGGTCGTACCCCGACTCCCACGAGGCGAACGACACCGGCCACCGCCCGTCGGTCATCCGCTGCGGCGCCAGCTGCCGGGTCCGCGCGAACACCTCCTGCCGCCACGCCTCGGGGATCATCGCCGCCGGGTCGACCTCACGCCCGGCCGCGATCCCCACCAGATGCGTCCAGGACCGCGGCACCACCTCGACCACCGCGTAGCCGCCGCCCCCCAGCGCGACCCACTTCCCGTCCGCGTACTCGTGCGCCAGCTCGTGGCACGCCACCTGCACCGCCCGCTGCGCGTCCAGCGACACCGCCAGGTGCGCCAGCGGATCCTCGAAGTGCGTGTCGGCCCCGTGCTGCGACACCAGTACCTGCGGCCGGAACTCGGCGAGCAGCTCGGGCACCACGGCGTGGAACGCCCGCACCCATCCCGCGTCCCCGGTCCCGGCCGGCAGGGCCACGTTCACGGCGGTCCCCTCGCCCGCGCCAGCGCCGGTCTCCTGCGGCCACCCGGTCTGCGGGAACAACGTACGGGGATGCTCGTGCAGCGAGATCGTCAGCACCCGCGGGTCCTCCCAGAACGCCGCCTGCACCCCGTCCCCGTGGTGCACGTCGACGTCCACGTAGGCGACCCGCTCGGCGCCCAGCTCCAGCAGCCGCGCGATGGCCAGCGCCGCGTCGTTGTAGATGCAGAACCCCGAGGCGCCGCCCGGCATCGCGTGGTGCAGCCCGCCGGCGAAGTTCACCGCGTGCAGCGCGTCCCCGCGCCACACCGCCTCCGCCGCCCCCACCGACTGGCCCGCGATCAGCGCGGACACCTCGTGCATCCCGGCGAACGCGGGATCGTCCTCCGTGCCGAGCCCGTACGCCCCGCGGGCCGAGGACGGATCGGCGGACGCGGCCTTCACGGCGTCGATGTAGTCCGGGCGGTGGACCAGCCGCAGCGTCGACTCCCCGGCCGGTTTGGCCGCGACGACCGGCAGCTCCCGGTCGAGCCCGAAGGCACCCACCAGCTTCCGGGTCAGCTCCAGCCGGACCGGATCCATCGGATGGTCCGGGCCGAAGTCATAGCCCGTTACTGCCTCGTCCCACATCAGCTGTGCGCGGCCGCTCATGCCCGCCACCGTATCGGTCCGGTTGAGCCGCGAACGACCTGGCGTACACGAGCGTCACCAGCACCAACACCATCGGCACCAGCATGGCCCCGCGGTAGCTCCAGGCGTCCCCGAGCGCACCCACCAGCGGCGAACCGACGAGGAAGCCGACGTAGTTGAAGATGTTGAGCCGCGCGATCGCCGCGTCCGAGGCCCCCGGGAACAGCCGGCCGGCCGCCGCGAAGGTCTGCGGGACCAGGACACACAGTCCCAGCCCCAGCAGGGTGAATCCGAGCATCCCCAGCCACGCGTCCGGTGCCACGGACACCACCGCGAATCCGGCGGCCGCCACCAGCGCCCCGAACCGCACCACCGCGGCCGCGCCGAACCGCCGCACCCCGAGGTCCCCGAGGGACCGACCGACCAGCGTGGTCACCATGTACACGTTGTACGGCACGGTCGCCAGCTGCTCCGAGCTGCCCAACACGTCCTTCAGGTACTTCGCGCTCCAGTTGGAGACGGTCGAGTCCCCGATGTAGGCGAACGTCATCACCAGGCACAGCGGCAGCAGCAGCTTGAAGACGAGGCCCCCGCCCTGCCCGGCCGCCTGGTCCGCCGCGGGCTCCGCGACCCCGTCGACGTACCACCGGCTGCCCACCAGCGCCGCCGGCAGCAGCACGGCGACCACCGGCAGGTACGACACCCACAGCGCGAGATGCCAGTGCGCCCCGGCCCAGGCCAGCGAGGCGCCGACGATCCCGCCCAGGCTGTAGACCGCGTGGAAGCTCAGCATGATGCTGCGCCCGTACGTCCGCTGCAGACTCACCCCGAGCATGTTCATCGAGGCGTCCAGCGCGCCCACGGCGAGCCCGAACACCGCGAGCGCCACGGCGAGTCCGGCCAGCCGGTCACCGGCTCCGACGCCGATCAGGGCCAGCAGCACCACCGGCTGCGACCAGCGCAGCAGCCGGCTGGGCCGGATCCGCCTCACCAGATGCTCGGTCGTCACGCTGCCGGCTCCGGCGAGGATCGGGACGGCGGCCAGGAAGACCGGCAGCAGCGCGTCGGAGATTCCGTAGCGGTCCTGGATGGCCGGGATGCGCGTCACCAGCAGAGCGAACGCGACGCCCTGTGCGAAGAAGCTGAACGCCAGCGAGGCCCTGCCGCGCCGCAGCACATCAGTCATGGCGGCGAGCGTAGGGCCCCTGGCTACCTGGGGGTAGATCCAGCCAAAGGTGAATTTCCTTCAGCTTCACTGTCCGGTGGATCAGGCGGCGACGGTCATTTCGGGCCGCCGGCCGGCCATGTCCGCCTCCGCCTCGGCCTCCGCCTTCGCCTCGGCGGCGAGCAGCCGTGCCATCGGTTCGGCCGCGAGGCCACCGCCGACCACGAACGCCACCGTGAGCACCACGGCGATGATGACCGTGCCCAGCCAGACCATGGTGTCGACCGGGACGGTGTAGGCGCCGACGACCCGTGCGACGCACTCGAGCAGCAGGGCCGTGCCCCACACCAGCGAGAAGGTCCGCTCCCTGCGCCGGAAGGCGACCGAGCCGGCCGCCGCGCCGGAGGCGAGCCGCTGCCAGGCGGCCTCGCGGCCGGCGTCACCCTTGATGAGGAAGGGCTTCATCCCGGCGGTCATCGCCGGCTTGCCGAGCGCCACCGAGACGAGGATCCCGATCGCCAGGGTGCTGCTGACCGCGCCGTCCTTGGCGAGCATCAGCCGCGGGTCGCCGGACACGAAACCGGCCACCAGGCTCACGACGTTCACCACCAGGGTGAGGAGGGCGAGAGCGTTGGTCGTGCGCTCCTTGACCACTCCCCACACCGTCCGCACCGCCGGCACCACACTGCTCCAGGCGAGCGCCCCGAAGGTGCTCATCCCGAAGGCCTCCTTGAGGAGGTAGTACGCGCCGATCGGCAACGCGACGTCCACCAGCAGCGGCTTGAAGGTCCGCAGCCGGCTCGGGCTCTGCTCGCGGCTCTGGTTCTCGGTCCGGTCCTGGTTCCCCGTGGTCTTCGTCATGCTCCAAGCTTCGCCGCCGGCCGGGGTCCGGCGGTAGGAACGATCATCCGGAGGTCCGCATGACAAATGTCAGCCACCGGCAGGTGCCGCCGGTCATACCAGCAGGTCAGCCAACTCGCCCATGGTGGAGAAGAGTTGACCGGCGCCGGTGAGCCGCGCCGCCGGGGTCATCGCGGTGAACCCGTACACGTCCATCCCGGCCGCCACGGCCGCCTGCACGCCCAGCGGGGAGTCCTCTATGACCAGGCAGCGCCCGGGTGCGGCGCCCATCCGCTCGGCCGCGTACAGGAAGAGGTCGGGCGCCGGCTTGCCCCGCCCGACGTCCTGGGAGCTGAAGATCCTGTCCTCCGTGAACCAGCGGTCGAGCCCGGTCGTCCGGTGCCCCACCCTGATCCGCTCGTGGCTCCCGGACGACGCGACGCAGTACGGCACCCCGTCCGCGGCCAGCTTCTCCAGCACTCCGCCGACGCCGGCGACGGGGCGCAACTCCCGCTCGAACGCGGCGAACACACGGGCGTGGAAGACATCGTCGAAGTCGTCCGGGAGCCGTTGCCCCGTCCGCTCCAGGACCAGGTCGTGGATCCGGTGCATCGCGGATCCCATGTAGTCCCGGATGGAGTCCTCGTACGTCGTCGGGTGCCCCAGTTCCGTCAGATGAGCGGCCAGGATCCGGTTGGAGATCGGCTCACTGTCGACGAGCACGCCGTCGTTGTCGAAGATGACGAGGTCGTAGCGCATACCCAGACCCTAAAGGACCCGGAACGCAGAAAACCCCCGCATCTTTCGATGCGGGGGTTTTCCCAAGAATTGTTCGGCGGCGTCCTACTCTCCCACAGGGTCCCCCCTGCAGTACCATCGGCGCTGTGAGGCTTAGCTTCCGGGTTCGGAATGTAACCGGGCGTTT
>NZ_JBEYRK010000014.1:0-189921 GCF_040704065.1 Streptomyces sp. NPDC047869 | reverse complement strand
CTCGGGCACGGGGCCCGCGGTGACGACCTCGACGGAGACCTCGACCGTGCCGGAGGCGGGCAGCACGAGCGGGGCGACCAGCAGCAGGCCGGTGACGTCGGCGGACTCGTCCGGGCGGGCCACGGCCAGCGCGGCACGGCACAGCTCCAGCAGAGTGGTGCCGGAGACCACGGTGCGGCCGAAGACGGTGTGGTCCGGCAGCCAGTCGGCGGTGGCCGGGGACCACTCGTCGCGGAAGGTCCAGCGGGTCTCGTCGGCGGACTGGAGCTGGACGCCGAGCAACGGGTGCGCGGCGCGGTCGAACAGGGCGGGACCGCCGGCCCCGGACTCGGGTTCGGTCCAGTGGCGCTCCTGGTCCCAGGCGTACGTGGGCAGATCGGCGACGGTGCCGGACGGCACCAGGCGGCGCCAGTCGATCCGGCGTCCATGGGTGTGGAGTTCGGCCGCGGCGCGGTCCAGGCAGCCGGGACCGTCCTCGTCGCGGCGCAGTGAGCCGACGGCCGTCAGCTCGTGGCCGGTGTCCTCGGCGAGGGTGCGCAGCGCGGTGAGCAGGGCGGGGTGGGGGCTGAGTTCGACGAAGTGGCGGTAGCCGTCGGCGAGCATGCGCTCGACCGTGGGCGCGAAGCGGACCGTCTCGCGCAGGTTGGTGTACCAGTAGTCCGCCGACAGTTCCCCGGTGACCGGTTCGGCGGTGACCGTGGAGTACCAGGCGATGTCCGTGGGGCAGGTGACGACGCCGTCGAGTTCGTCGAGGACCGGCGCCCGGACGGGCTCGACCTGGGCGCTGTGCGAGGCGTAGTCGACGTCGAGGCGGCGGACGAACACCTGGCGCGCCTCCAGGCCGGTGAGCAGGGCCTCCAGCGGTTCGACGGCGCCCGCGACCACGGTGGCCCGGCCGCTGTTGACGGCGGCGACCGAGACGCCCTCGCCGAGCAGGGGCTCCACCTCGGTGTGGGGCAGCGCGACGACGGCCATGCCGCCGGTGCCGGCCAGGCCGGTGAGGGCCTGGCTGCGCAGGGCGACCACGGCGGCCGCGTCGTTGAGGCTGAGGGCGCCGGCGACACAGGCGGCGGCCACCTCGCCCTGGCTGTGACCGATCACGGCGTCCGGGAGCACGCCCCGGGCCCGCCACACGGCTGCCAGCGACACCATCACGGCGAACAGGGCGGGCTGGACGACGTCCACGCGGTCCGGCGAGGGGGCGCCCGCGTCGCCCCGCAGCACGGCCGCCACCGACCAGTCGGTGAAGGGGCGCAGGGCGGCGTCGCAGCGGTCGAGTTCGTCGGCGAAGACCGGGTCCCGGTCCAGCAGGTCGCGGGCCATTCCGGCCCACTGACTGCCCTGCCCGGGAAAGACGAAGGCCAGCTTCCCGCCGGGGGCGGCCTGCTGGGGCCCGGTGACGCGGTCGGGGTCGGTCCGGCCGTCGGCGAGGGCGCGCAGGGCGTCGAGGAGGCCGGCGCGGTCGGATGCGTGGAGCACGGCGCGGTGCTCGAAGTGGGTGCGGTGGTGGGCGAGGGTGGCGGCGACCGGGGCCAGTGGCAGCTCGGGGCGGGTTTCGACGGCTTCCAGCAGCCGGGCGGCCTGTCCCCGGAGGGAGGGGAGGCCGCGGGCGGAGAGGGGGAAGAGGGCGGGGCCGGTCCGCTCGGCGGGGGTGGTGGCGGCCGGCGTGGCGGCCGACGTGGCGGTGTGGGCCGGAGTGGCGGCCGGGGGGTGGGGCGCTTCCTCTATGACGACGTGGGCGTTGGTGCCGCTGATCCCGAAGGCGCTGACTCCCGCCCGGCGTACCCGGTCCGCGTCGCGTGGCCAGGCGAGCCCCTCGGTGGGCACCCGCAGCCCGGTGCCGGACCAGTCGATGTGGTCGGTGGGGTGCTCGGCGTGCAGGGAGGCCGGTATGCGCTCGTGGCCCAGGGCCAGGACGGTCTTGATGACGCCGCCGATGCCCGCGGCCGCCTGGGTGTGGCCGATGTTGGACTTCAGGGAGCCGATGACGAGCGGCCGGCCGGCCGGGCGGTCCGGGCCGAACACGTCGGCCAGCGCCCGGAGTTCGATGGGGTCGCCGAGCCGGGTGCCGGTGCCGTGGGCCTCCACGAGATCCAGGTCGTGCGGGCCGAGCCCGGCCGCGTGCAGGGCGGCCCGCAGCACCCGTTCCTGCGCCGGGCCGTTGGGAGCGGACAGGCCCTGGCTGCGGCCGTCCTGGTTGATCGCCGAGCCCTTGACGACGGCCAGGATCCGGTCGCCGTCCCGGCGTGCGTCGCTGAGCCGCTTGAGCAGGACGAGACCGCAGCCCTCGGCCCACACCACCCCGTCCGCGTCGGCGGAGAAGGGGCTGCACCGCCCGGACGGGGACAGCCCGCGCAGCCGGCTGAACTCGACGTGCCCGCGCGGGGTGACCAGCAGGGTGGCGCCGCCGGCCAGGGCGAGGTCGCACTCACCGCCCGCCAGGGCGCGCGCCGCCAGGTGCAGGGCGACCAGCGAGGACGAGCAGGCGGTGTCCACGGTCACCGCGGGTCCCCGCAGGCCGAGGGTGTAGGCGATGCGCCCGGAGGCCACGCTGGCCGCCGAGCCGGTGCCGACGTGCCCGTCGAGCTGGCCCAGCGAGGCGGCGGCGAGGTAGCCGCTGTCGTACAGGCCGAGGTAGACGCCGGTGGAGCTGCCGTTCAGGGACTCCGGGAGGATGCCGGCGCGTTCGAACGTCTCCCAGGAGGTCTGCAGGAGCAGCCGCTGCTGGGGGTCCATGGCGGCGGCCTCGCGCGGTGAGATGCCGAAGAAGGCCGCGTCGAAGCGGTCGATGCCGCCGTCGAGGAAGCCGCCGCGCAGGGTGTACGCCTTGCCGGTGGCCTCCGGGTCGGGGTCGTACAGCCCGCTGGTGTCCCAACGGCCCGCCGGGACCTCGCCGATGGCGTCCCGTCCGGCGTCCAGCAGCCGCCACAGGGCCTCTGGGTGCTCGGCGCCGCCGGGGAAGCGGCAGGCCATGGAGATGATCGCCACGTCGTCGCCGGAACCGTTGCGGTCGGGTCCTGGGGCGGCGCCCGCGGTGGGCGGCTGCGCCGGGGCCGGCGCGAAGACGGCCTCCGCGACGGCGTCGATCGTCGGGTGGTTGAAAACGAGAGAGGGTTCCAGGGGGCGGCCGGTCAGGGTGCCGAGTTCGGCGGCCAGGGTGACCAGGTGCCGCGAGCCGAGGCCGAGTTCGGCGAGCGGGCGGTTGGGGTCGAGGCGGGCCGGGTCGGTCCCGGCGGCCTCGGCGACGGCCGACACCAGCCAGGCCCGGACGCCCTCGGAGGTCGTCAGGGACGGCTCGGGGGTCTGCTTCGGGGACTCGTTCGCGGGCATCTGGGCAGCTGTCCTCTGAACTCGGGCTCAGGCGGGGCTCCGTACCGGGCTTCGGGTGCGCGGTACGGCGAGGCGGGGGGCGTACGCCCCTGACCGGGGCCGTACGGCGGCGGCCGGGGCGCGCCGGGCCGCCGGCGCCGGTTCGGGCGCGCCGGCGGCGGGCGGTGTCACACGGCGGGCTCGGTCACCACGGCGAGCGTGCCCTCGAGGTAGGCGCCCCGGGTGGCGCGGCGCTGGATCTTCCCGCTGGACGTCTTGGGGATGGTGCCGGGCCGGACCAGCACGACGTCGTGCAACGACAGGCCGTGGGCCTCGCCCACGGCGGCCCGGACCACATCGGTGATCTTCTCCGCCTCACCGGCGCTGTCCGGGGCGATCTCGGCGACGATCACGGGCCGTTCGCCGTCCGCCCCGGCATCCACGGAGAACGCGGCGGTGCAGCCGGGGCGCAGCGCCGGATGGGTCAGTTCGGCGGTGAGCTCCAGGTCCTGGGGGTAGTGGTTGCGGCCATCGATGACGATGAGGTCCTTGAGCCGGCCGGTGACGAACAGCTCGCCGTCCCGCAGCAGGCCGAGGTCGCCGGTGCGCAGGAACCGGCCCTCGTGTCCGGCGAGTTCGGCCCGGAAGGTCTGGCGGGTGGCGAGCGCGTTGCGCCAGTAGCCCTTGGCGACACTGGCTCCGCCGACCCAGATCTCGCCGACCTCGCCCTCGGGCAGTTCCCGCAGGCTCTCCGGGTGGACGACCGCCACGGTGACGCCGGGGCCGGGCCGGCCGCAGCCGACGGCGGCCGCGTCGGCCTCGCCCGCGTTCGGGGTGCCGTCGGCCGCGGCGAGCAGGGTCGGCGGGTTGCCCGGGGCGCTGCCGGTGACCATCAGGGTGGCCTCGGCCAGGCCGTAGCAGGGGTAGAGGGCCTCGCGGCGGAAGCCGGCCGCGCCGAAGGTGCCGGCGAACCGGCGCAGGGTGGCCGCGCGCACCGGCTCGGCGCCGTTGAAGGCGACCTTCCACGAGCTGAGGTCGAGGCTGCCGAGGAGCTCCGGGTCCGCGTGCTTCAGGGCGAGTTCGTAGGCGAAGTTGGGGGCGCCGCTGGTGTGCGGGCGGTATCGGCTGACGGCGGTGAGCCAGCGGGCCGGCTGCTGGAGGAAGTGCAGCGGCGAGAACAGGGTGGCGGTGGCGCCCAGATAGACCGTGTTCAGGACCGGGCCGATGAGGCCCATGTCGTGGTAGACCGGCAGCCAGCTGACGAACAGCTCGTGGTCGTGTGCGGCCATCGCCTCGGGCGTGTGCCCCATGCGCTCGGTGATGACCGCCTCGTTGTCCAGCAGGTTGCCGTGGGTGACGGCGACCCCGCGGGGCGCGGAGGTCGAGCCGGACGTGTACTGGAGGAACGCGACCGTGTCCGGGGTGAGTTCGGGTTCGCGCCAGCCGGCCGCCGCGGCGTCGGGGATGTCCTCGGTGGCGAGGCGGGTGATCCGGCCGAGCTCGGGCAGGTGCTCCGCCATGCCGTCGAGCGCGGCGAGCACGCCGCGGTCGCCCAGCACCACCTTGGCGTCCGCGTCGGCCATCAGCCGCTTCATCCGGGTCAGCGCCCGGTGGTTCTGCGCGCGGCCCTGCGGGGGCACGCCCGGCACGGCGATCACACCGGCGGCGAGGCAGCCCAGGTACGCGCAGATGAACTCGAGGCCGGGCGGGTACAGCAGCATGGCCCGCGAGCCGGCCAGCCCGCGGTCCTGGAGCCAGGCGGCGACGGCGCGGGAGCGTACGGCCAGCCGGTGGTAGGTGAGTTCCTGGATCTCTCCGTCGCAGTCACCGGTGACGAGGTGACGGTACGCGGTGCGCTCGGGGTGGTTCGAGGCGTGCGTGGTCAGCAATTCGACCAGGGATCGTGCCATGGGACGAGTCTCACCTGTCTGAATAGATGGCGAGGAGACAGGAGTTCGGTGCGGCGTCACGCGCACACCCCGAGGCCCGCCGCGACCCGGCCCCGTTGCCGGGTCGTTCGAGCTCGACCCTCCGCACAGGGCGCCGTGGTCCTACGGCTCCTCGCGGTCCCCCCGCAGCAGTTGCTACCGACAAGTAGCACCATAGCAAGTCTGTTCGGCCGAAATGCCGACCGCGCGTGAACGCTTCGTATCCAAGCACATCGGCCGGGACCGCGCCGATGACGACGGTGTGAACAGACGCTACCGGACGGCCGGTGCGCCACGACGGCGGCGACGCGGACACCCGCGACCCTCTCCCGCCGTCGCGCCGGGAGTCCTCGCGGAGTGCACCCGGTCCGGCACACAGCGCAACCCGGTGCCGCCTTCAGGCCCAAGTGCCGGATATGTGAAACCGCCCTATCGTTCTGTCATGGAGCACGCACTGAGTCCCGCAACCCTCGCCGAACTGCGGCGCCCGCGTCCCTACCCGGCGGTGTCCGTGCTGACGCCGACACACCGCCGCGAACCCGAGAACGGGCAGGATCCCGTACGGCTGCGCAACGTGGTCGCCGAGGCCAAGAAGCGGCTGGAATCCGACCCCTCGGTCACCCGGGAGCGGCGCGCCGAGGTCGTGACCCAGCTCGACCGCGCGCTGGCCGAAGTGGATCTGGCGCACGCCGAGGACGGCCTGGTGATCTTCGCCGCCCCGGGAGAACACCAGGTCTGGTCCCTGTCCCGCACCGTCCCCGAGCGCGTGGTGCTCTCGGACACCTTCCTCACCCGCAACCTCGTCTCCGCGCAGGTCGCCGAGCGCCCCTTCTGGGTCATGTCGGTCTCCGCCGACCGCGTCACGCTGTGGAGCGGCGGCGAGGACCGGATGGTCGAGGACCACACCGGCGGCTTCCCGCTGATCCGCAGACAGGAGAGCTTCGACGCCCAGCGCGAAATGCGCCGCGGCGACCTGCCGAGCACCTTCACCGACGAGGGCACGCGCCAGTTCCTGCGCGAGGCGGACACCGCGATGAGCGCGGTCCTGCGCGACCAGCCCCGCCGGCTGTACCTCACCGGCGAGGACGCGGCGCTGTCACTGCTGGATGAGGCAGGCCAGATCGCCAGGAGCGCCATCCACGTACGGCACGGCGGTCTCGCGCACGCCGGGCCCGAAGCGGTGTGGCAGGCGCTGCAGCCCGTGCTGCGGGAGGAGGACTGGAAGGGTACCGACCTGACCGTCGGGGAACTGGTCGCCGCCCGGGGCCGGCGCAACTTCGCGGCCGGGGTGGACGAACTGTGGCAGAACGCCCGGGAGGGCCGGGTGCGGCTCCTCGCCGTGGAGGAGAACTACCGCACGACCGTCCGCGACGACGGCGGCCACCTGGTCCCGGCCGAGCAGGGTGACATGGACGCCCGGGACGACATCGTCGACGAGATCGTCGAGCAGTGCCTGGAGACCGGCGCCGACGTGCGCTTCGTGCCCGACGGCACGCTGGGCGACGCGGGCGGGATCGCGGGGGTGCTGCGCTACTGAGGGCCCCGCTGAGAGCGCTTGCCCGGCGGCGTACGCTACGGCGTGATCGCCGGCGAGAGAGAGCGCGCACATGGGTGACCTGCTGGGTGTGGCCGTACTGGGTGCCGGACACATGGGAGCCGACCACATACGGCGACTGGACCGGGTCGTCAGCGGCGCCCGGGTGGCCGCCGTCGCGGACCCCGAGCCCGAGCGGGCGAAGGAGGCGGTCGCCGGCATCGACGGCGTCACCGTGCACACGGATCCGGTGGCGGCGCTGGACGCGCCCGGCGTCGGGGCCGTGCTGATCGCCTCCCCCGGGCCCGCGCACGAGGAGGCGCTGCTCGCGGCCTTCCGGCGGGGCCTGCCGGTGTTGTGCGAGAAGCCCATGGTGCCGGACCCGGCAGGTGCGCTGCGGGTGGCCGAGGCCGAGGCCCGGCTCGGCCGCCGGCTCGCGCAGATCGGCTTCATGCGCCGCTACGACGCCGAGTACCGCCGGCTGAAGTCGCTCCTCGACGGAGGAACCCTGGGCCGTCCGCTGATGCTGCACTGCACGCACCGCAACGTCTCCTCCCCCGGCCACTTCACCAGCGCCATGCTGATCAACAGCTCCGTGTCGCACGAGATCGACGCGGCCCGCTGGCTGCTCGGGCAGGAGCTGACGGCGGTGACCGTGCTGCGTCCGGCCCCCTCGGCGGGCGCGCCGGAGGGCCTGGCCGATCCGCAGTTCGTGCTCTTCGAGACCGAGCGCGGCGCGCTGGTCGACGTGGAGGTCTTCGTCAACTGCGGCTTCGGCTACCAGGTGCGCTGCGAGGCGGTGTGCGAGGCGGGCAGCGCCCGGATCGGCGACGGGCACTCCATGGTCGTCACCACCCGGGGCGGCGCGGGCGAGGAGGTGGCGCAGGACTACCTGGTCCGGTTCGCCGACGCCTACGACCGTGAGGTGCGGGAGTGGGTGGACGCCACCCGGCGCGGTGAGGTCACCGGCCCGGACGTCTGGGACGGCTACGCGGCCTCCGCCGTCGCCGAGGCCGGGGTGCGGGCGCTGGAGACCGGCGGCCGGGTGACCGTCGAACTCGCGCCGCGCCCGGCCCTGTACGCCGGCGCCGGCCGCTGACCCGGCACTCAGACCCCGTCGAACAGGCTGCTCAGCCCCCGCTCCACGACCGCCGCCAGGTCCTCCTGCCCGGCCGGCACCAGGGCGTGGCTGTTCAGCAGGAAGCGGCGCAGCGCCGAGGTCGGGAACTGCAGCAGGGCGAGGCCGCACGGCGAGTGGAACTCCAGGACCGTCCGGGTGCGGCCGTACGGCCATATCCGCACGTCGCCGTGGCCCGCCGGGGCCCGCAGCCCCTGGTCCAGCAGCGTCCGGGCGAAGGTCCAGGTGACCTCGTCGCCCACCAGGGTGGCCTCGGGCGGGAAGTCCACGAAGACGGCCAGTGGGTCGTCCGCCCTGTAGCGCAGGGTCGCCGACACCGGGAGCTCCCGGTCCTCGGCGGTGATGAGACGGGCGGTGGCGGGCTGTTCGACAATGAGGTCCATGCAATTAAGGAGTCCGCGGCGGCCTTTCACAGGACGTCAATTCCGGACAGAATTGGTGCCCGTCGAACAGCGGGCGGCGCAATGGAACACCAGAGTGCCGAACACCTGGCTGAGCGCGACCCGGAAACCCTGCGCCATGGCACAAGTCGCGTAGCCTGCCTACGACTTGATTCCCCGTTCGCGTACACCGTACGTACCCTCGGAACACTCCGGGAAGACTCTGGCATATGCCGGAAGCACCACCGTATCGTGTGTTGCCAAATCCCTTACAGGGCGTCGCGGGCTGTGCAACAGTCGTAACGGTCCCTCCGTCCTTCTTGGCCGTACCGTCCCCTCCCCATCGGAGTGCGTCATGCCGTCCCCAGTCTCCGCGGACCGCTCAGCCCCCCAGCCGCCGGGGCGCGGCTCGGTCGAGGCGTTGATAACGCAGACGCGGCGGCTCAAAGGCGACATGGTCGCCGTGCGGCGGGACACACAGGAGGGCGGATCGGACCCGGAGGAGCGCTGGCAGCGGGCTCTGTACGACCTCGCACTGCACCAACTGGACGATCTGGACGCGCACTTGGCGCAATTGCGGGACGGTCCGGTGCCCGCCGAGGCGGAACCGGCCGTGTTCCCGGCCGTCCGGCCCGCACCGGCCGGCACCCCACGCGGCTCACTGCTCAGCCGGGTCGGCAGCGCGGAGTGGAACTTCCTGACGGACGAGGCGAGCTGGTCCGGGGAGCTGTACGAGATCCTGGGCCGCGACCCGGACGCCCCCGCGCTCACCCTGGACGAGCTGCCCTCCCTGGTCCCGGACGAGGACCGGCCGAAGCTGACCGCAATGGTGACCGACTGCCTGGTGGACGCGCGGCCCATCGACGGCGAGTTCCGCGTCGTGCGGCCGGACGGCTCGGTGCGGACGGTGCACATGATGGGCGAGCCCGTACTCGACCCCGACGGCGGCACCACCTCGATGTGGGCCGTGCTGCGGGACGTGAGCGAGCTGCGCCGGCACCGGCGGACGGTGCGGGACAGCCACGACTCGCTGCAGCACCACCGCAGGCGGGCGCAGACCGAGCACCGGCTCGCGGCGGAGCTGCAGGAGGCCGTGCTGCCGCCCTGGCGCGGCTCACTGCGGCTCCCGCACCAGGGACCGCGCACCCTCGACCTGGCCGCCCACCATCTGTCCGCCACGGCCGGCACGCTGATCGGCGGCGACTGGTACGACGCGCTGGAGCTGGCCGACGGCGCCACCCTGCTCAGCGTCGGCGACCTCACCGGACACGGCGTCGCGGTCGCCTCCGGCATGGCGATGCTGCTCGGCGCGGTGCGCGGCATGGCCATGGCCGGCACCCGCCCCGGCGAACTGCTCGGCATGCTGAACCAGTTACTGGACGCCACCGTGCAACCCGCCCTCGGCAGCGCCGTGTGCTGCCACTACCGGCCCGAGGACCGCGCCCTGGTGTGGGCGCAGGCCGGACACCCCGCCCCGCTGCTGTACCGCGACGGGACGGGGAGTCCGCTGAACGCGCCGGAGGGCGTCCTGCTCGGCGCCACCACGGGCGCCACCTACGGTCAGGCCGAAGTCACCCTGGAGCCCGGTGACCTGCTACTGCTGCACACCGACGGACTCGTGCCGGGCCACGGCTCCACGAGCGCCATGGACCGTCTGCTCGACCTCGCTCCCCGCTTCGGCGCGGCGCGCACCGCTCAGGACTGTGTGCGCACGGTCGTGGAGGAGTTCGGCGGAGCCGAGCGCGAGGACGACGCCTGCGTCCTCGTGGCCAGGGTGACCGGCTGAGCGGCTGACCCGAACGCGGCGCACCGCCTCCTATGCCGGTGCGCTGCCGTCGCCCCTGCCCCTCGGCTTCGGCAGGGCGAGCTCGATCTCCTCCCGCAGTTCGTGGATCCTCGGGTAGCCGGCGTACTCGGCGGTGAGCCGGTACATCTCGCGGAGTCTGTCCCACGTGCGCCGGGAGGAGTTCGATCCCATGGACATCAGGGCCAGCCGTGCGTAGCGGTCGGCCTGTTCGGGGTCGTCGGCGATGAAGCAGGCCGAGGCCATGGAGAGATGGTCGAAGATCTTCGACCGCTCCCGGCCGTCCACCCGCAGGGCCAGCGCCTTCTCCGCGTAGTGCTGCGCGTGCACGGCCGCGTCCGGGTCGAACTCGGCGAGCGTGCGGTACGCGAGGGCCTGCATGCCGTACAGATCCTCGTCCTTGAAGGTCTGCATCCAGCCCGGCGGTTCCACGTCCTGCCGGTCGGAGACGAACAGGTCCTCCGCCTGGCCGAGCGTGCGGCGCATCGCCTGGCCCTTGCCCATCGACGCCTGCGCCCAGGCCTCGATCGTGTGGAACATCGCCTTCGTACGCGGCTGGAGCCGCTCCCCCGCCCCGGAGCGGGCGAGTTTCATCAGGTCCAGCGCGTCGTCTGGCCGGCCGAGGTGCACCATCTGGCGGGCCGCCCGGGACAGCGCCTCCCCGGCGCGGGGCCGGTCACCGCCCTCGCGGGCGGCGTGCGCGGCGATGACGAAGTACTTCTGGGCCGTGGGCTCCAGGCCGACGTCGTGCGACATCCAGCCCGCCAGGACGGCGAGGTTGGCGGCGACGCCCCACAGGCGCCGCTGCAGATGGGATGGGTGGTGGTAGGCGAGCATGCCGCCCACCTCGTTGAGCTGGCCCACGACCGCCTTGCGCTGGAGCCCGCCGCCGCGGGCCGCGTCCCAGGCCCGGAACACCTCTACGGAGCGCTCCAGTTCCTCGATCTCCTGCGACCCGATGGGGGCGGCCTCGTAGCGGTCGAACCCAGCGGGGTCGGCGTGCAGGGGATCGTCGACGACAGGGGCGTCGGCCTTCAGGGATGGGTCGGTGTGCAGCCAGTCGTGCATGGCGCTGCTGAGTGTGGATCCCGCGGCGAGCGCGGCACCCGCGCCCACCAAGCCGCGTCGGTTGAGCATGAGGTCCATTCCCGTGAATTCGGTGAGGACCGCGGCCGTACGTTCGGGCGCCCACGGCACACCGTCGGGATGTTCCTCGATCCCGTCGCCCTGCCGTCTTCCCGCACGCCCGTGCCGTACCAGACCGAGGTCCTCAATGGTCACGACACGGCCGAGACGCTCGGTGAACAGGGCCGCCAGCACCCGCGGCACGGGATCGCGCGGGATCTCTCCCGTGTCGATCCAACGCCGCACCCGGGAGGTGTCGGTCGACAGCTGGGGGTGGCCCATGGCCGCCGCCTGCTTGTTGACCAGCCTCGCGAGTTCGCCCTTCGACCAGCCGGCCAGGCCGAACAGGTCCGCAAGGCGGGTGTTGGGTTGTCCGCTCACGTCAAGCCCCCAGGTTCTCGGCTGACTTGACAGTAGCCCCGTGGAGGTTGCCGAGCGACTATTCGCCAGGGTTCGCCAGGGTGCGCCAGATGGTGTGCCACTGGGCATCGGGTGTCGAGTAGGAACGCGCCACCCCGCCCCGGTCGTCACCATCCGATGCGGGCCCACTCCCCAGGGTGTGCCCGGGCGGCCGGGCCGGGTGGGTGCACGCACAGCGTGGATGTACAGGCAGGCACCGCAGGCACACGAAGGGATCTGTATCTCCCATGTACGCAGCATCATCCTCCGTGTCCGCTCCGCCCCGTCCGCTGCGTCCCCGCCCGGCGGGCGGCGGACCCTACCTCGACCCGGCGGCCCGGCCGACGGCCCCCGTGCTGGGCGCGGGCCGGCCGCGGCGCGTTCCCGGGCAGCCCGGATCCCAGCCGCTCAGCGGCAGACTCGACCTCTCCGGTCCGCAGGGCGCGCAACTGCGCACCGCGCTCGCCTCGGTGCACCGGATCTGTCCGGAGTTCGCCCCGGTGCAGGTGCTCCGCCGCAGCGGACGCTCGGTCCTCCTGGTCGGGACGACGGGACGCAGCACGGCCGTGGCCAAGTGCCTGCTGGACCAGTCGCCTGCCTGGGCGGAGCGGTTCCGTCACGAAATAGCCGCATACCGCTCGTTCGTCCGGCACCGCCCGCCCGTGCGCGTGCCGCGGCTGATCGCGGCGGACCCGGACAACTGCACCCTGGTGATCGAGCGTATGCCGGGCCGGGTGGCCGCTCTCCAGCGCCATCCCCTGGAGGCCCCGCCCCGGCCGGACATCCGGGCCGCGCTCGGCGCGATCTGCCGGCTGAACGCCTGGCGGCCCCCGGCGGGCACCTTCGACGCCCCGCTCGACTATGCGGCGCGCATCGCCCGGTACCACGAGCTGGGTCTGCTGACCGACCGGGATCTGGGCGATCTGCAGAAGCTGTTGCACGGCATCGCGCACGCGGCAGGCCGCCAGGGGATGGGCCAGTTCTGCCACGGCGACGCGTTACTCTCCAACATCCTTCTCTCACCGGCCGGTCCAGTGCTGGTGGACTGGGAGCACGCGGGCTGGTACCTGCCGGGGTATGACCTGGCGACGCTGTGGCTGGTACTCGGGGACGCGCCGGTGGCACGGCGTCAGATCAGCCAGATCGCCCAGTCGGCGGGACCGGCCTCCCGGGACGCGTTCCTGGTGAACCTGATGCTCCTGCTGACCCGTGAGATCCGCACCTACGAGACGGCCGTGCAGCGTTCGATGCACGAGGCGCCCCCGGCGGCACCGGGCACGGCCCTCCCGGGCGCCGCGCCGACCGGCGAGGAGCAGCGGTTGCTGCTCAGGCGGCTGCACGACGACTGCCAGCTGGCCCGCCGGGCCGTGCGCGCGGCGGTCGGCACTCGCTGACGCGGGACGAAGGCCGGCGGTGCGCCCGAAGCGGCGGCGCACCGCGGGCCTTCGTGCGTGCGGCCCCCGCGTGAAGCCTTTCCGCGGAGACGGTCCCGCCGCCCCGTCGGACACTCCCACTGGTGTACGCCACTGACGCCTCGCAGGCCCGTGCACCACCGCGGCGAAACTCGCCGAACCCCTGCGTGACATGGGAAATCATCCCGCCGAAGGCATCATTGACGGATCGTCGGCAAGCCGGTACCACTGACCAAGCTCGGCCCCGCACGCCCCGCCACGACCCGCCTGTCACAGGAGTCCGCATTGCGAGGATCCGCCACCGACCCCACGTCCACACCCGGCCGGAGACATCTGCGGCGTACCGCCGTCACCCTGGCCTCCGCGGGCCTGCTGCTGCCGTTGCTCGGCGCGGGCCCGGCCCAGAGCGCCCCCGAGTCCTCCGCCGGCGAGCTGCGGAGCGCCTTCGCCACCGCGGCCGCCGAGTACCACGTGCCGCAGAGCGTCCTGCTGGCCGTCTCCTATCTCCAGTCCCGCTGGGACACGCACGCCGGGGCGCCCAGCGTGACCGGCGGCTACGGCCCCATGCACCTCACCGACGCGCGCACCGCGCTCGCCACGGCCGAGCACTTCGCCGAGGGTACCGAGGACGCCCGCGGCGACAGTGCCCGCCCGGCCCCGCACCCCGACGTCCAGGTGCCCGCGAGTTCCGAGCTGCCGGCCCGGCTCAGGACGCTCCCCCGGGCGGCCGAGCTGACCGGCCTGCCGGCGGCCGAGCTGCGCACCGACCCGGCGGCGAACATCGCGGGCGGTGCCGCGCTGCTCGCCGCCGCGCAGAAGGAGCTAGGCGAGCCCCTCGGCGCCGGTCCGGCCGGCTGGTACGGCGCGGTGGCCCGCTTCTCCGGCGCCGACGACACGGCGACCGCGGCGGCGTACGCGAATGACGTCTACGACGTGCTGCGCACGGGCGAGGAACGCGTCACGGACGAGGGCCTGCGGGTGACGCTCGCCGCCCAACCCCAACTGGATCCGGAGACCGATCAGTTGAAGCGGGCCGGACTGCGCACGGCCCCGGCCGACGACGTGGAGTGCCCGGAGTCGGTGTCCTGCGAGTCGGTGCCGGCGCCGTACGAGGAGTTCGGCGACAACGACTACGGCAACCACGACCTGGGCGACCGTCCGCAGTCGCAGCGGATCAAGTACATCGTCATCCATGACACCGAGGGGTCCTGGGACGGGGTCATGAAGCTGATCCAGGACCCCACGTACGTGTCCTGGAACTACACCATCCGCTCCACCGACGGTCTGATCGCCCAGCATGTGAAGGCGAAGGACGTGGCCTGGCACGCGGGCAACTGGGACATCAACGCCCGGTCCGTCGGCATCGAGCACGAGGGCTTCCTGACCTCGCCGGACGCCTGGTACACGGAGGCGATGTACCGGTCCTCGGCGCGCCTGGTGAAGTACCTGTCCCGCAGCTACGGCATCCCGCTGGACCGGCAGCACATCCTGGGCCACGACAACGTGCCCGGCCCGACGGCCGCCACGGTCCCCGGCATGCACACCGACCCCGGCCCGTACTGGGACTGGCGGCACTACTTCCAGCTGCTCGGCCACCCGTTCAAGCGCACCGGCGGCAAGCACTCCTCGCTGGTGACGATCCTGCCCGACTACGCCGCCAACCAGCCGGTGTACACGGGCTGCACCACCAAGGGCGAGCCCTGCGCGGCGCACGGTTCCAGTGAGGTGCGGCTGTACTCCGACCACGACGAGAGCGCCCCGCTGATCCAGGACATCGGTCTCGGCACGGTGCCGAGCGACGGGGTCAACGACCTGTCGTCCCGGGTCTCGACCGGTCAGCGGTTCGCGGTCGCCGACCGCTGGGGCGACTGGACGGCGATCTGGTACCTCGGCCAGAAGGCCTGGTTCCACAACCCGCGCAAGCAGCCCACGGCGGTACGTGCCGCGGGGCTCGTCGTCACCCCGAAGGACGGCGCGGCGAGCATCCCGGTGTACGGCAGGGCGTACCCGGAGAAGGAGGCCTACCCGGCGGGGGTGCCCGCGCAGTCGGTGGTGCCGCTGAAGTACACGATCCCGGCCGGGCAGAAGTACGCGGTCGGTGACCTGATGCCCGGTGAGTACTACTACGCCGTCACCTTCACCCCCGACTCGCACCGGGTCGTGATCGGCAAGGACCTGTACTACGAGATCCAGTACGGGCACCGGGTGGCGTTCGTGCGCGCCGCGGACGTCACCGTGGCGGGAGCCGCCCGCTAGGACCTGTCGTCAGCCCTGCTGGAAAAGCTCCGCCGGGAGCGGCTTCAGCAGGGCGTACAGGTCGTCGGTGATGGGGCGGTCCCAGGCGGCGATGGTCACCAGGACGCCGTCGCTGCGGTCGAACTGGACGCAGGAGATCCGGCCCTCGGAGAGCTTCAGGCGCCGCACGATCAGCAGGTTGTCGCCCTGGAGGACCGGAGTGTCCTCGGTGCCGACGACGGTGATCTCCTCGTCGTTCTCCAGCGCCAGGAGCAGCTGGGCCACCTCGAAGGGGATCTCGCCCTCGGCCACCTCGCGGGCCGGGGAACCCTCGGGAAGATTGCCGATGATCATGGCGGGGCCGCGGCCGCCGAAGAGGTCGTAGCGCAGGAAGACGCCCTGGCAGGATCCGTCGGGGGCGGGCAGCAGGCCCGCGCCGAGGTTGCCCGGCCAGTCGCCCGGGTCCATGGCCAGCACGTCGAATTCGGGTCCGGCGGGAGTGGCGCTGCGGCGGCGGAGGAACGACATGCCGCAATGGTACGTGCACGCGCGCGTCCGCCGCCGTGTGGGAACCCGCACGACGGCACCCGGATTCCCCCGGCCGGCCTGGATCTTCCGCCTGGGCCGGGCGGCTCCCGGGAGCGGGGGCGTCACTCCTTCGGTGGCGCCGGCGGGACGACCGCGATCGGGCACGCCGCGTGCAGCAGGACGGCCTGGGTGACGGAGCCCATCATGCGCGCGGGCGCGAGCAGGCGCCGCCGGTGGCGGCCGACGACGACCAGGGCGGCCTTCCCGGACGCGGTGACGAGATGGCCGGCGGCGTCGCCGGGCAGGACCTGCACCTCGGTGTCGACGCCGGGGTGCCGCTCGCGGTGCGGGGCGAGGAAGCCCTCGACGAGGGAGCGGGTCTCGTGCTCGACGGCGTCCTGGTCGATCGGGGGCGGCACCGTCTGGCCGGGCGCGGACCAGGTCTGTGCCGGCCACGGGTAGGCGGCGATCACCTGGACGCGGGCCCTGCGCAGGGCGGCCTCGGTGAAGGCGAACTCCAGGGCGGCCCCGTCGGGGCTGTCGGCGTGCAGGCCGACGATCACCCGGGCCCCGGGTACGGCGGGACCGCCTTCGGGGATCTCGCGGCCGGGCCTGGGCACGATGACCACCGGGCAGTCGGCGTCGCGTGCGGCGGCCAGTGAGTTGGAGCCGAGCAGCAGGCTGGTGAAGCCGCCCCGGCCCCGGGAGCCCAGCACCAACAGCTGGGCGTCGGCGCCGAGTTCGGGCAGTACGGCGCCGGGCACACCCTCCATGGCGACGTACTCGGCGGGCGGGGCGTCCGCGCCGTCCCGCAAGCGGGCCCGCACCTCGTCGAGCACCGGGTCGCCCTCGGCGTCGGGCGGCCCGGCGACCAGGACGTCGGCCTGTCCCCAGGCGGCGTACTGCCGGACGTGCACCACCCGCAGCGGTGCGGCGCGGCGCCGGGCGGCGTCCACGGCCCACTCCAGGGCCCGCCGGCTGTCGTCGGAGCCGTCGACCGCGGCGATGACCGGCGCAGTGCTCATTCCTTGCCCACCTCCGGAACACGACCTTCCCCTTGCTGGGGCCAAGCCTCGCGCAGGCGCGGCCCCGGCAGGGCGCTGTGGGTCGCGTGTCCGGAATTCCGCGGGGAACACCCCCGGATCGGCGTGCGACGGGCTACGGGCTACGGGTTCAGGTGAGGTCGAACTCGCCCTCGCGCGCGCCGGAGACGAAGGCACCCCACTCCGCGGGGGTGAAGATCAGGGACGGGCTCTCCGGGCGGCCGCTGTTGCGCATCGCGATGAATCCCTCGACGAAGGCGATCTGCACATCGCCCAGTCCTCGGCTGCTGGACTGCCACTCGGCCCCGCTGAGGTCCAGCTCCGGCTTGTCCCAGCCCACGAGCGGCTGCTGCTGGGTGATGGTCTCGGCCACGTCCGTGCTCCTCCCGGTTCGTCGTCCGCGAGTCAGCCTAGCGACCGGTTCCCACGGCGGACAGGCCACGTGAGGAGGACTTTCGGGCCGCCTCAACGGGACGGGACACCGTCTTCCCCGAGGAAGGCGAGGACCCGGCGGACGAAGTAACCGGGGTCGTCCAGCCAGGGGTAGTGACCGGCGCCGGGCTGCACGCTCACCTCGGCGCCGGGCAGGGCCTCGGCGAGGCGGCGGGCCAGGGCCGGGCTGGGCCCGCCGTCGTACTCGCCCGCGTGGACCAGGACCGGCGCGGTGAGCGCGGCGAGCGCGGCCCGGGTGGCCTCCGGGGTGAAGGCGCCCTCGGCGTTGTAGTGCTCGGCCGCCTCGTCGTTGGTCTGTGCCTCCTCGGGCTCCGCGTGCGCCCGGGCGGTGTCGTCCCAGCGGCCGTAGAAGAACGGCAGGAACACCTCGTCGAAGTCGGCGTCCCCGGCGAGCCATGCCTCGTAGGCGGGGAAGGCCCGGCCGAACCACGGCTCGTCCGCCCGCAGCCGGGCGGCGGCGAGCCGGTCGTCGGGCGTGGCCCGCATGCCGAGGGCCGAGGGGTTGGGGGTGATCAGCGCCAGCCGCCGGATCCGGTGGGGATGGCGGGCCGCGTACAGCAGGGCGAGGCTGCCGGCCGCCGAGTGGGCGAGCAGGTCCATCCGCTCCAGGCCCAGGTGGGCCCGCCACCGCTCCACGTCGTCGACCATGGGGTCGCAGCGGCAGGTCGCCGGGTCGGCCGGTGTCCCGGAGTCGCCGGTGCCCCGCAGGTCGAGCAGGGCCAGCCGGCGGTGCGCGGTGAGGCCGCCCAGGTCGCCGAGGTAGACGGAGGCGCGCATGGGGCCGCCGGGCAGCACGGCGAGGGGCGCACCTTCACCCCTGAGGTGGTAGGCGAGCGTGGTCCCGTCGGCGGCGGTGAAGGTCGGCATGCGTTGATCATTCAGGGCCGCCCCGCACGGCCGCAACGCCTTTGCCGGACGGCGTCCCCCTCCGCCGGACGGCGTCCCTCGTGACCGCGTGCGGTCCCGCACGGAAAAATTCGGGCTCACCTCTTGCCTGCCGCCCGGATGGCCTGAATTACTGGCCCCGAACGAATCGACCGAATGATCGGTCGTCCGGAATGCGCGGCTGGTGAGGGAGAACTCCCGATGGCGGATGCGACGGACCTGCTCGACGCGGGCGAGAAGCTCGGGCCCGAGGAGCTGCGGGCGCTCCAGCTCGAACGGCTGCGTGCCTCGCTGCGGCACGCCTACGAGAACGTGCCGTTCTACCGCGAGTCCTTCGACAAGGCCGGTGTCCGCCCGGAGGACTGCCGTTCGCTCGCCGACCTGGCGCACTTCCCCTTCACCACCAAGGCCGATCTGCGCGAGCAGTACCCCTTCGGCATGTTCGCCGTGCCCCGCGAGCGCGTCCGCCGTCTGCACGCCTCCAGCGGCACCACGGGGCTGCCCACGGTGGTCGGCTACACGGACAACGACCTCTCGGTGTGGTCCGACATGGTCGCGCGTTCGCTCCGGGCGGCGGGCGCGCGCCCCGGTGACACCGTGCACGTCGCCTACGGCTACGGGCTGTTCACCGGCGGTCTGGGCGCCCACTACGGTGCCGAGCGCCTGGGCTGCACGGTGATCCCGGCGTCGGGCGGCATGACGGCCCGCCAGGTCCGGCTCATCCGGGACCTGGAGCCCGGCGTCATCATGGTCACTCCGTCCTACATGCTGACGCTGCTGGACGAGTTCGAGCGGCAGGGCGTGGACCCGCGCGGCACCTCGCTGCGGGTGGGCGTCTTCGGCGCCGAGCCCTGGACCGAGCGGATGCGGCGCGAGATCGAGGAGCGGTTCGCGATCGACGCCGTCGACATCTACGGGCTGTCCGAGGTGATGGGCCCGGGGGTCGCGCAGGAGTGCGTCGAGACGAAGGACGGTCTCCATGTGTGGGAGGACCACTTCTATCCCGAGGTCGTCGACCCGATCACCGGCGAGGTGCTGCCGGAGGGCGAGCGGGGAGAGCTGGTGTTCACTTCGCTCACCAAGGAGGCCATGCCGGTCGTCCGGTACCGGACCCGGGACCTGACCCGGCTGCTGCCCGGTACCGCCCGTGCGTTCCGGCGGATGGAGAAGGTCACCGGGCGCAGCGACGACATGGTGATCCTGCGCGGGGTGAACCTGTTCCCCACCCAGATCGAGGAGATCGTGCTGCGCACCCCCGGAGTGGCACCCCACTTCCAGCTGCGCCTCACCCGGGAGGGGCGCCTTGACGCGCTCACGGTGCGCGCGGAGGCCCGGCCCGGCGCCACGCCCGAGGCGCGGGAGGCGGCGGCCCGGTCCATCGTCGCGGCCGTCAAGGACGGGGTCGGCGTCTCCGTGGGCGTGGAGATCGTGGAGCCGGAGTCGCTGGAGCGGTCGGTGGGCAAGATCCGCCGCATCGTGGATCTGCGCCCCCGCTAGGGCCCGTTGGGCCTAGGAGCCGCCTGCGAACCGGTCGCGCAGTTCGCGCTTGAGGATCTTGCCGCTGGCGTTGCGGGGCAGCTCGTCCACGAACAGCACCCGCTTGGGCGCCTTGAAGGGCGCGAGCTTCTCCCGTACGTGTGCGGTGAGTTGCTCCTCCGTCACATCACCGCGCCGGACGACGACCGCCGTGACGGCCTCGATCCACCGTTCGTCGGGCAGACCGATGACGGCGGCCTCGGCGACGGCCTCGTGGGTGTAGAGCGCGTCCTCCACCTGGCGGGAGGCGACCAGCACACCACCGGAGTTGATGACGTCCTTCACCCGGTCGACGATCGTGTAGTAGCCCTCCGCGTCGCGTACCGCGAGGTCGCCGGAGTGGAACCAGCCGTCCCGGAACGCCTCGGCGGTCTCCTCGGGCCGGTCCCAGTAGCCCTCGCACAACTGCGGTGAGCGGTAGACGATCTCACCGGGCGTGCCGTCGGGGACGTCCTCGCCGCGTTCGTCGACCACGCGCGCGTCCACAAACAGCACCGGCCGGCCGCAGGAGTCCGGCCGGCCGTCGTGCTCGTCGGGGGCCAGCACCGTGGCGAGCGGGCCGATCTCGCTCTGGCCGAAGCAGTTGTAGACGGCGAGCTTCGGCAGGCGTTCGCGCAGCCGCTGGAGCACCGGAACGGGCATGATCGAGGCGCCGTAGTAGGCCTTGCGCAGTCCGTCGAGGTCGCGGGTGGCGAAGTCGGGCCGGTTGGCCAGGCCGATCCACACGGTCGGCGGCGCGAACAGGCTGTCCACCCGGCCCTGTTCGATCAGGTCGAAGAGCCGGTCCCCGTCCGGGGCGTCCAGCAGCACGCTGGTCGCGCCGACCGCGAGGTACGGCAGCAGGAACACGTGCATCTGCGCCGAGTGGTAGAGCGGCAGCGCGTGGGCGGGCCGGTCGCCGGCGCTCAGGTCGAGGGCGGTGATGGCGCTCAGGTACTCGTGCACCAGCGCGCGGTGCGTCATCATCGCGCCCTTGGGCGAGGCGGTGGTGCCGGAGGTGTAGAGCAGTTGCGCCAGGTCCTCGGTGCGCGGCTCGGGCCCGTCGTACGGCGGCGCGTCCGCCAGCCGGGCGAGCAGGGAGCCGTCGGCGTTCCGCAGGGGCAGCGCCCGTACGCCGTCCGGGAGCCGGCCGGCGAGGTCCGGGTCGGCCAGCACCAGGGAGCTGCCCGACTGGCCGACGATGTACGCCAGGTCGTCGCCGGTCAGGTTCTGGTTGACCGGCACATGGACCAGGCCGGCGCGGGCGCAGGCGAGGAAGGCGATCAGATAGGCGTCGGAGTTGTGCCCGTAGGCGGCGACCCGGTCCCCCGGGGCGAGGCCTTCCGCGCGGAGCAGCCCCGCCGCGCGCGTGACGGCGTCGTCCAGTGCCTCGTAGGTCCAGTCGCGTCCGCCGTACTCAAGTGCGATGCGTGCCGGGGTGCGCCGGGCGCTGCGCCGCAGCACCCCGTCGACCGTGCTGCCGTGTCCCTGCGTCATGACAGCCGATCCTCGGCCCGCCGGACGGGCTGGTCAAGAACCCGTCGCCACTCGCGCGCTACGACTCCAGCACCGCCATCGCCGCGTTGTGCCCCGGCACCCCGCTCACCCCTCCCCCGCGCACCGCGCCCGCGCCGCACAGCAGCACGCCCGGATGCCCGGTCTCCACGCCCCAGCGCCCCGTGCTCTCCTGTGCGTACGGCCAGGACAGGGCGCGGTGGAAGATGTTGCCGCCGGGCAGGCGCAGGTCCCGTTCGAGGTCGAGCGGGGTCTTCGCCTCGATACAGGGGCGGCCGTCGGCGTCGGTGGCGAGGCAGTCGGCGAGCGGTTCGGCGAGATGCGCGTCGAGCTGCGCCAGGGTGGACTTCAGCAGCTCCTCGCGGACGGCGTCGTTGTCCCGGGCGAACAGCCGGGCGGGGGTGTGCAGTCCGAAGAGGGTGAGGGTCTGGTAGCCGCGCCGGGCGAGGTCGGGGCCGAGGATGGTGGGGTCGGTCAGCGAGTGGCAGTAGATCTCCGAGGGCGGTGCCGCGGGGAGTTCACCGGCGGCGGCCTGGGCGTGGGCGGCGGCCAGTTGCCGGTAGCCCTCGGCGATGTGGAAGGTCCCGGCGAATGCCTCCCGGGGGTCGACCGAGTCGTCGCGGAGCCTGGGCAGCCGGGTGAGCAGCATGTTGACCTTGAGCTGGGCGCCCTCGGCCGGCTCCGGCGGCGGGTCCCCCATGAGCGCGGCCAGCTCCTGCGGCGAGGCGTTGACCAGGACGTGCCGGGCGGCGGCGACACCCTCGCCGTCGGCGGTGCGGTAGGTGACCTCGGCGGTCTTCCCGTCGGTGTCGACCCGGACCGCCTCGTGCCCGGTCGCGATCACCGCGCCGGCGGTGCGCGCCGCGGCGGCCAGCGCGTCGGTGAGGGCGCCCATGCCGCCGACGGGTACGTCCCAGGCGCCGGTGCCGCCGCCGATGACGTGGTAGAGGAAGCAGCGGTTCTGGGCGAGGGAGGGATCGTGGGCGTCGGCGAAGGTGCCGATGAGCGCGTCGGTGAGGACCACGCCCCGCACCAGGTCGTCGGTGAAGTTCTCCTCGACGGCGACCCCGATCGGCTCCTCGAACAGCGCCCGCCAGGCGGTCTCGTCGTCGATCCGCCGGCGCAGCTCGTCGCGGCCGGGCAGCGGTTCGGTGAGTGTCGGGAAGACCCGCTCGGCCACCCGGCTCGTCATGCCGTAGAAACGCTCCCAGGCCGCGTACTCGTGCTCGCCGCCGGTCAGCCGGGCGAACGCCTCCCGGGTGCGCCGTTCCCCGCCGCCGACGAGCAGCCCGGTGGCCCGCCCGCCGCGTTCGGTGGGCGTGTACGAGGAGATGGTGCGCCCGCGGACCTGGAACCGGAGCCCGAGGTCGCGCACGATCTTCCGCGGCAGCAGGCTGACCAGGTACGAGTAGCGCGACAGCCGGGCCTCCACCCCCGCGAACGGACGCGTCGAGACGGCGGCCCCACCGGTGTGGCCGAGCCGCTCCAGCACCAGCACGGACCGCCCGGCCCGGGCCAGATAGGCGGCGGCGACCAGTCCGTTGTGGCCACCGCCGACGATGACGGCGTCGTAGGTCCGGGTTCCCTCGTTGGCAGGCATGGTCCTTGGTAGCACGTGATGATCAAGGCGGGCCAGAGGTGTGCGCGGGCGGCGCGGACTCGGTGCCCCGCGGGACACCCGCGGCCCCACGACCCCGTGCCGGACGCGCGAGACCGTCACCCCTTCGCCATGAGTTCCCTCAGCGCGATGTTGAGTTCCAGGACGTTCACGCGGGGCTCGCCGATGAAGCCGAGGGTGCGGCCCTCGGTGCGGTCCTCGACCAGTTTCTCGACCCGTGCGACGGGCAGTCCGTTCCTCGCGGCGACCCGGTACACCTGGAGTGCGGCGTACCGCGGGGAGATGGCCGGGTCCAGGCCGGAGCCGGAGGAGGTGACGGCGTCGGCGGGGACGTCGGCCGGCCGGACCGTGTGGCCGGGCACCGAGTTGTCCTTGACGACGGCGGCCTTGGCGGCGAGCACCTGGGCGCACAGTGTGCCGTCCTCGGGCCTGACCGGGCACTCGCCCCGCACCGCACCGCTGTCGGCGGCCAGGTTGGTCGCGCCGGACAGGATCAGCTCGTACCGCGTGTTCACGCTGTTGCTGCCGAGTCCGTCGGCCGGGCGGCCCTGGAACCACCTCGGGTCGGGCCCGGCGGTCTGCCGGCCGTTCTTCGGCGGCAGGTCGTACGACTGCCCGATCAGGGAGGAGCCGACGACCCTGCCGTCCGCCTCGGTCTCGGAGCCGTTCGCCTTGCCCGGGAACAGCCCCTGGGCGATGCCGGTGACGGCCAGCGGGTAGAGGACGCCGGTCACCACGGTCAGCGCGAGCAGCGCGCGCAGACCCGCACCCAGCGACCGGGCCATTCGCACAGTGGAGTTGTTCATGCCGATCAGCCGATTCCGGGGATGAGGGAGATGAGCAGGTCGATGAGTTTGATGCCGATGAACGGCGCCACCAGGCCGCCGATGCCGTAGATCCCGAGATTGCGGCGCAGCATTCTGTCGGCGCCGACCGGCCTGTACCGCACGCCCTTCAGGGACAGTGGCACCAGCGCGACGATGATCAGCGCGTTGAAGACGACGGCGGACAGGATCGCGGAGTCGGGCGAGGACAGCCGCATGATGTTCAGCGTGTCCAGGCCCGGGTGGACCGCCGCGAACAGCGCCGGGATGATCGCGAAGTACTTCGCCACGTCGTTGGCTATGGAGAACGTCGTCAACGCGCCACGAGTGATGAGGAGTTGCTTGCCGATCTCGACGATCTCGATCAGCTTGGTCGGGTCGGAGTCGAGGTCGACCATGTTGCCGGCCTCCTTGGCGGCCGACGTGCCGGTGTTCATCGCGACACCGACGTCCGCCTGGGCCAGCGCGGGCGCGTCGTTGGTGCCGTCGCCGGTCATCGCGACCAGTTTGCCGCCGGCCTGCTCCCGTTTGATCAGGGCCATCTTGTCCTCGGGAGTGGCCTCGGCGAGGAAGTCGTCGACGCCCGCCTCCTCGGCTATCGCCCTCGCGGTCAGCGGATTGTCACCTGTGATCATGACCGTCCTGATGCCCATGCGGCGCAGTTCCTCGAACCGTTCCCGCATGCCGTGCTTGACGACGTCCTTGAGGTGGATGACGCCGAGCACGCGGGCGCCGTCGCCGTCGTGGACGGCGACCAGGAGCGGGGTGCCGCCGGCCGCCGCGATCCGGTCGGTCAACTCCTGTGCGTCAGGGGCGACTTCCCCACCCTGCTCCCGCACCCAGGCGATGACGGAGGCCGTGGCGCCCTTGCGGACCCGATGGCCGTCCACGTCCACGCCCGACATCCGGGTCCGGGCGGTGAAGGCGATCCAGTCGGCGCGCGCCAACTCGCCCCGGTGCCGCTCGCGCAGCCCGTACCCCTCCTTCGCCAGGACGACGATCGAGCGGCCCTCGGGGGTCTCGTCGGCCAGCGAGGACAACTGCGCGGCGTCGGCGACCTCGGCCTCCGTCGTCCCGCTCACCGGCACGAACTCCGCCGCCCGGCGGTTGCCCAGGGTGATGGTGCCGGTCTTGTCGAGCAGGAGGGTCGACACGTCACCGGCGGCCTCGACCGCGCGCCCCGACATCGCCAGCACATTGCGCTGCACCAGACGGTCCATGCCCGCGATGCCGATCGCGGAGAGCAGGGCGCCGATGGTGGTCGGGATGAGGCAGACCAGCAGCGCCACCAGCACCACCGTCGTCAGATGCGTGCCCGCGTAGTCGGCGAACGGCGGCAGCGTGGCGCAGGCCAGCAGGAAGACGATGGTGAGCGAGGCGAGCAGGATGTTCAGCGCGATCTCGTTGGGCGTCTTCTGCCTGGCGGCGCCCTCGACGAGGGCGATCATCCGGTCGATGAAGGTCTCGCCGGGCTTCGTCGTGATGCGGACGACGATCCGGTCCGAGAGCACCTTGGTGCCGCCCGTCACCGCGCTGCGGTCGCCCCCGGACTCGCGGATCACGGGAGCGGACTCACCGGTGATCGCGGACTCGTCGACGCTGGCGACGCCCTCGACGACGTCTCCGTCACCGGGGATGACGTCGCCGGCCTCGCAGACCACCAGGTCCCCGACGGTCAGGTCGGTGCCCGGGACCCGCTCCTCGGGGCCGTCCTCACGGAGCCGTCGCGCGACGGTGCCGGTCTTGGCCTTGCGCAGGGTGTCGGCCTGGGCCTTGCCCCGGCCCTCGGCGACCGCCTCCGCGAGGTTGGCGAAGAGCACGGTCAGCCAGAGCCAGGCGCTGATCGTCCAGCCGAACCAGTCGCCGGGGTCCTTGGAGGAGAAGACGGTGGTCAGCACCGAGCCGATCCACACCACGAACATGACGGGCGACTTGACCATCACCCGCGGATCGAGCTTGCGGAAGGCCTCGGGCAGGGACCTGATCAGTTGCCCGGGGTCGAAGAGGCCCGTGCCGACGCGGCTCCCGGCCGGTTGGTGCCCGGCCGGCGCGTCCTGGTGGGGCGCGAGGGTGGGAGTGGACGGGGAGTCCTCGTACTTGTCGCTGCCGGTGTCGGTCTCGGTGGTCATCACGCCAGCCCTTCCGCGAGCGGGCCCAGCGCGAGGGCCGGGAAGTAGGTGAGGCCGGTGATGATGAGGATCGCGCCGACCAGCAGGCCGGTGAACAGGGGCTTCTCGGTGCGCAGGGTGCCCGCGGTCACCGGCACCGGCCGCTGCCGTGCGAGCGAGCCGGCCAGGGCCAGCACGAACACCATGGGCAGGAAGCGGCCGAACAGCATCGCCAGGCCCGTCATGGTGTTGAACCAGTCCGTGTTCGCGTTCAGGCCGGCGAAGGCCGAACCGTTGTTGTTCGCGGCCGAGGTGAAGGCGTACAGGACCTCGGAGAACCCGTGCGGACCGGAGTTGAGCATCGAGTGCGGCGGGGTGGGCAGCGCCATCGACGCCGCGGTGAGGACCAGCACCAGCGCCGGCGTGACGAGCAGGTAGGCCGCGGCGAGCTTCATCTCGCGGGCGCCGATCTTCCTGCCCAGGTACTCGGGGGTGCGGCCGACCATCAGACCGGCGACGAACACCGCGATGACCGCCATGACCAGGATGCCGTAGAGGCCGGAGCCGGTGCCGCCGGGAGCGATCTCGCCCAGCATCATGCCGAGCATCGTGATGCCGCCGCCCAGCCCGGTGAAGGAGGAGTGGAAGGAATCCACCGCACCGGTCGAGGTCAGGGTCGTGGCCACCGCGAAGATCGACGAACCGCCGACGCCGAAGCGGACCTCCTTGCCCTCCATCGCACCGCCGGCCACCTGCGGCACCGGGCCGTGGTGGGCGAACTCGGCCCACATCATCAGCGCGGTGAAGCCGAGCCAGATGGCGGTCATCGTCGCGAGGAGCGCGTATCCCTGCCTGACGTTTCCGGCCAGCACGCCGAAGGTGCGGGTCAGCGAGAACGGGACGACCAGGATCAGGAAGATCTCGAAGAGGTTGGAGAACGGGGTCGGATTCTCGTACGGATGCGCGGAGTTGGCGTTGAAGTAGCCGCCCCCGTTGGTGCCCAGCTCCTTGATGGCCTCCTGGGAGGCGACCGCGCCGCCGTTCCACTGCTGCGAACCACCCACGAACCGGCCGACCTCGTGGATGCCGGAGAAGTTCTGGATCACGCCGCAGGCGACCAGGACCACCGCGGCGACGACGGCGACCGGCACCAGGATCCGCAGGGTCCCGCGCACCAGATCGACCCAGAAGTTGCCGAGTTCACCGGTGCGCATGGGGGTCCCCCCGCGCGAGCGAAGCCGAGCGTGGGGGAGGGTGAACCCGCGGACCAGGGCCACGGCGACGGCCATGCCGACGGCCGCGGAGACGAAGTTCTGCACGGCGAGACCGGCCGTCTGCACGACATGCCCCATGGTCTGCTCGCCGTAGTACGACTGCCAGTTGGTGTTCGTCACGAACGACACGGCCGTGTTGAACGACTGCGCCGGGCCGACCGAGGAGAAGCCGAGCGAGCCGGGCAGGATTCCCTGCAGCCGCAGCAGCAGGTAGAGGAACAGGACTCCGGCGGCCGAGAAGGCGAGGACCGCGCGCAGATACGCGGGCCAGGTCATCTCGGCGCCGGGGTCGGCACCGATGCCCTTGTAGATCCACTTCTCCACCCTGAGGTGCCTGCCGGAGGAGTAGACCCGGGCCATGTGGTTGCCGAACGGGACGTGGACGAGCGCCAGCGCGCCTGTGAGGGCGAGCAGTTGGAGCACGCCGGCGAGTACGGGACCCATGTGTGTGCTCAGAACCTCTCCGGGAAGAGGAGGGCGAGGACGAGATAGCCCAGCAGGGCGACGGCCACGACGAGGCCGACGACGTTCTCGGCGGTCACAGCTTGGTCACCCCCTTCGCGACGAGGGCCACCAGCGCGAAGGCCGCGAGCACGGTGACGACGAAGGCCAGATCGGCCATCGTGAACTCCTGGAATAGATGCGGTTGCGTCGGACGGTTCGAGCAAACCGCCTCAGCGACCGGTCGCGGCCGCCGTTGACGGCCCTCTTACGGCCGTGCGTCCCGCCTTGACGGGACCCTGACGGTCCGCTGCTCCGGAGTTCTCGTCCGTGGCTCGTGACGGCCTCGTGGCGCGTGATGTCCTCTCGGGAGGCTGCCGTCCCGGCTCAGTCGAGCGCCACCATGAAGTCCGTGCACGCCACGGCGCAGGCGCGGCACACCGCCGCCGCGGACTCGGCGCCCGGGTGCTCGTCGAAGGCGTGGGCGCACTCGAGGCAGACCGAGCGGCACCACTCGAGCTGCACTCTGAGCCCGTCCTCGTCCTGACCGTTCTGCTCGGAGAGCGTGCGGCACGTCGCGTCGCACACCTCGGCGCACATGATCCCCAGCCGCCGTACGCGCTCCTGCTGCTCGGTGCCGTCCGGGTCCAGGAGGCTCGCGCGCACCGCACAGGCCCTGGCGCACTCCGCGCACGCCTGGGCGCACGTGAACCGGTCCTCGAGGAACCGGTAGAGCTGCTGCTGCGTAGGCGATGTCACACCCGGCGGGTAGCCGGGCCCGGGCAGGGCAAACGCATAGACCACGATGCGGGATGCCGCAACCCGGGGCGGGTCGCCGACGGTGACGGACGGCCACGCAAGGTGTCCGGTTCGCCCCATTCTGTGCGGGGTATTCCTCAGTTATGAGTACCGCACAGATGCAGCTGGCCGCGGCGAGCGGCCTGGTGGGCCTCGTGTTCTTCGTCATAGCCGTCGCCGTGCTGGCGCTGCTCGCCGGCGGCTTCTGGATGAACTCCCGGGAGAAGTACCGCGAGCCTTCCCGGCCGCGTCCCGAGGAGCAGCCGCACCTGCCACCGGAGGGCGCGGTGCACGAGATCCGGGAGAACAGGGAGTCCCAGGAGGTTCCCGTCACTCCCAAGGGCGGCCGCCCGCTCACCCCGTACGAGCTGACCAACGTCGACTCCAGGCCCAGCGACTCGAAGGAGCGCCCGCGCTGGAGCAAGGGGTCGAGCGGCTCGTTCGGCGGCGGCGGGCTGGGCGCCCACTGACCCCGGACGCCCACCGACCCGAACCCCGACCCGGCACCCGACTTCCCCGACCCGCACCCGATTCCCGACGGGAGCCGCCCGCACCCGGCCCGCGCCGGGCCGCCGCACGCCGCTAGGTCATGTCCTTCCTGGCGGCGTCCAGGCGCCCGACGCGGGCCACGTTGCGCAGGTCCTCGGGGTCCTGGCTGGGCTCGGCCGCGAACCACGCGTCGAGGATCTCCCGCAGCACCGGAGCGGAGGTGAGCCTGAGTCCGAGCGCCAGGACGTTGGCGTCGTTCCAGCGCCGCGCCCCCTCCGCCGTACCGGCGTCCGTGCACAGGGCCGCGCGGACGCCCGGCACCTTGTTCGCCGCGATGGAGGCGCCGGTGCCGGTCCAGCAGCACACCACCGCCTGGTCGGCCGCGCCGTCGGCGACGTCCCGGGCGGCGGCCTCGGAGCAGACCGCCCACTGCGGGTCGGCGCCGGGGCGCAGCGCGCCGTGCTCGCGCACCTCGTGGCCGCGCCGGCGCAGCTCCTCGACGAGGTGGCGGGCCACGGGTTCGTCCATGTCGGAGGAGACGGAGATCCGCATGCTCCGGAGCCTAGCGGTTGCCGGCCGGCGGTTCCCTTCCCCAGGTGGCCCCGTCCGGGCGGCAAGCGGCCCCGGAGGGCGTCCGGTGACGCCGTCCGGGGCCGGCCGATCGGTCCGCGGGTCCTTCGACGATCAGGGGTGGTCGGGCTGCTGTGCCGGGGGCACTCCGCCGCCCTCTCCTCCGCCCTTGTTGCCCTTGTCCGGGCCGTGCGGGCGGCCGCCCGCGTCGCGTCCGGCCGTCTGGCGGGCCTTGAGTTCGCCACTGTCCTGCGGGGTACCGCCCCCCTTGTCACTGCGCCGCTGTTCGGGCTGCTGCGGATTGGACATGCGCCGGGCTCCCTCCGGGTGTACGTACTGCTTGCGGGGTCCGGGTTCCCAGGGGAACGCGGGTGACGCACACCGCGGCGCGGCCGGTCCGTCCACCCGGCGGCCCGGACCGGCCCTCCGCGGTCAGCGGTGCCGGACCGCCTCAGGGCGCGCGGCGGGTCAGGTTCCTGTGCAGGTGCTCCAGCGCGTCCAGGAGCACCGAGCGGTGGTACCAGCTCAGCCAGGCGGCCGTGTCGGCGGCGAGCACGTCGAGGGTCTCGCTCCGGGCGCCGGCCGGCGTACGGCCGGTCGCGGGCCAGTGCAGGGTGATCACTCCGGTGCAGGATCCGGCGGCGGAGACGACGGGAACGCTGTGCAGGGCACGGGTGTCCGTGGCCAGCAGGGCGCGCCTGACCTCGTCGGACAGCAGCGGCTCCGCCGCCACGTCGGGCACGGTCACCCGGCGCAGCCGCATCCGGGCGAGCGCGTCGGCCATGCCCTCGTCCTGGCCCCGGACGAGATGGTCCAGAAACCTTTCGTCACAGCCGTAGTGGGTCTCCAGCGTCAGCGCGTTCACCGCGGGGTCCACGAACCGCACGTATCCGGCGGTGGCCCGGCCCACGGCCAGGGCCTCGTGCAGCACCGCGTCGATCATCTGGCGCCGGCAGCGCGGGTCCCGGCCTTCCCGGGCCAGGATCCGCAACTGTGGCACGGGCAGGGAGCGGCGGCCGGGGAACCAGACCTCGCCGTCCGGGGGCCGGGCCACCACGACGGCGGACACCAGGACGCGCAGCGGCACGTTGAACCGCTGGGAGGCCTCGCGCAGCACCTGGAAGGCACTGCCGGAGTCCGGCAGGCCGTAACGGGCCATCAGCGTGCCCTGCGCCATGCCGATCACCGGGGCGGTGCGCACCCTGGCCCGCAGGGCCCGGACCTCCTTGTGCAGGTCCTCGTACGACGGACGCCAGAGGTCGGCCATCTGCGAACGCCAGGCCGGCAGGTCCTCCACCGGGGCCGTGGACCGCGCCAGTTCCCGCAGCGCCTCGTCGAGGGTGGCGTACAGGAGGACGCCGTCGAGGCGGGCGAGGTGCACGGCCTCGCGTACGCCGGGACGGGCCCGGATGATGATCAGATCCGGGCGTCCGACGCGGCCCCGGGTGGTCTCGCTCAGCGCGTGCAGGACGGCGGCGCCGCCCAGCTGCACATGGGCCATGTCGAGTACCGGCCGCAGCCCGGCACGGTCGGCCTCTTCCAGATGGCCGCGCAGTTCGTCCGACCAGACCTCCGCAGCGTCCGGGCTCAGCGTCCCGGACATGCGCAGGAGCAGGGCGCCCTCGGCGGGCAGGCCCTCCACCAGGGACGACTCGATGACGAGAGGGGCCGGTGCGCCCGGGCGGGCGGAGGAGGATTTCACGGCATCACCACACCAGGACGTCACAAAGCCTCGAATATCCGCAAAGGCCTCTTCCTGACCTTGGACCACCACCTTGCACGCTCGGTGCCCGGCCCTCAACCGCACCGCGCGGGGCCCCGGCCGCCGATTTGTGTCAGTGGGTGCCGCCGGGCCGCGCCGGTTCGCCCGCCGGCAGGGAGTCCAGGGCGGACGCCGTGGTGGCGTGCACCCGCACGCCCGGCAGACCGGCGAGCCGCAGCGCCTCGCGCACATGGGGCCGGGGCTGGACGATCGGCAGGCAGCGGCCGGACAGCGCGAGCCCGCCGGTGGCCCGGTCCAGCGAGCGCACCGCGACGGCACTGGCCAGATACACCTCGGTCATGTCCAGTACGAGGTGTTCGCCGGCTCGGTCGGACTGGCGCAGATGCTCCGCCAGGGCTTCGGAGAACTCCGTGGCGTTGGACGCGTCGACCGTGCCGCGCGCCTTGAGAAGGGTGATCCGGCCGGACTCGGGGCGGCTCTCCCGCACGGCTCGGAGCAGCAGCGGGGCAGCGGGAAGCTGGCCTTTTTCCATGGGCGGGGCACTTCCTGGGAGGGAGGGCTCGGCCAGCCGCTTCTTGACCGGGGAGGGGACCACTGTGCCGCCCCCGGGTGCCCGAAGCAACGACGTGTCTCCGGGCGTGTCGCCGAGGGGCCGGATCGCGGGCTCCCGTGCTTCCGGGCTCCCCCGCCCTCGGCCTCTAGCCTACGTACCGCCGCGCCGGTGACGTGCGGCGCGCCCGCTCCAGCGCGGCCAGCCGGTGCTCCAGCTCCGGCGGCACCGGGTCGCGCTGGCGCAGCACCCAGGGCAGCCCGGCGGTGGCACGGGCGAACGCGCGCGCGGAGGCGGCGTCGCGGGGCACCGTGCGCATCAGGTGCCCGGTGCGGCGCAGGGCGGGCAGCAGGGGGCGGCGCAGCCAGGTGAACCACAGCGTGTTGCGGATCCCGAGGACACGGCGCGCGGTGCTGTCGCGCAGCGGGGACGCCTGGTGGTGGACGGTGAGTTCGTCCGCGTAGGCGAGCCACCAGCCCTGCCGGAGCAGGTCGCAGGCGAGCAGTTCCTCCTCGCCGCCGAGCCACAGCCCGGGGTGGAAGCCGCCGCCGGCCCGGAAGGCGTCGGTGCGCAGCACGGTGGCGGCGGCGAGGAACGATCCGAGCGCGGGGCCGGGCAGCCAGCCGGGGCCGGGCAGCGGCGATTCGCGCAGCTCACGCACGACGGGGTCCTCGGTGCCCTGCGGCTGGACGACGATCCGGGCGGTGACGGCCGCGAGGCGGGGCCGGGTGTCGAGCAGGTCGGCGGCCCGGCGCAGGCTGCCCGGCTCCCACCAGGAGTCGTCGTCGCAGAAGGCGACGTAGGGCGTGCGGACGTGGCGTACCGCCAGGTTGCGGCCGACGGCCCCGAGGTTGCGGCCGGGGCGCAGCAGGGTCATCTCCGGGAAGTGCCGGGCGACGGCTTCGGCGGTGCCGTCGCCCGAGGCGTTGTCGGTGACGATCACCCGGGGCCGCTCGGGGAGCCGCCTGAGGCGGGTGAGGGTGCGCAGGAGTTCGTCGCGGCGGTCGTGGGTGATCAGGACCACGGTCGTACGGCCGTCCGGGTGCACCTGGGGGTGTGTCCGGCTCATCGGGCGCATCCGGCGGGCTGCCGGTCGAGCAGGCGTGCGGCGTGTTCGACGTGCGGGGGCAGCGGCCGGCGCCCGGCGACGGCGGCGGGCAGCCGTACGAGGGTCTCGCGCAGGGCGCGGCGGGCGCCGGGCCGGGCGGTGACGGCGGCCAGGGCGAGTTCGGCGCCGGCGCGCAGGGCGACGGGCCAGGGCCGGCGCAGGCAGGTGGTGAGCACATGGTTGCGCCTGACCAGGCTGGACCGGCCGGTGCGGCCGTCGGTCTGGGGGTGGTGGCGGGCGCACAGGGAGGGCTCGTAGGCGAGGCCCCAGCCGCAGGCCGCGAGGTCGTAGGCGAGGAGGGTCTCCTCCCCGCCGAAGAAGAGCAGCGGGTGGTAGCCGCCGGCACCCAGGAAGGCCTCCCGGCGCACGACGCAGGCGCAGCCGAGGAAGCCGAGCACCGGGCGGCCGGGCAGGTCCGGTTCGCTGGGCAGGGGTGAGGCGGCGAGGACGGCGTTCAGCGGGTCCTCGGTGCCCCGCTCACCGACCAGGGTGCGGGCGGCGAGCAGCCCGAGCCGTGGGTGCCCGTCGAGCAGGTCGGCCGCGTGGCGCAGGGAGCCCGGGGTCCACCAGGAGTCGTCGTCGCTGAAGGCGACGTAGGGGGTGCGGGCGTGCCGGACGGCCAGGTTGCGGCCGACGGCGCCGGTGTTGGTGGCGGGCCGCAGCAGACGGGTGACCGCCGGGTGGCCGTGCACGGCCTCCCGGGTGGTGTCGTGCCGGGAGTTGTCGACGACGATCACCGGCGGCCGTTCGGGCAGCGCGGCCAGGGCGTCCAGGGTGCGCAGCAGACTGTCGGACCGGTCGCGGGTGATGACGGCGACCGTGATCCTCCGGTCCGGTCCGGTGGTGGGCCGGCGGGTGGGTCCTGGGGCCCGGTCAGTGGACACGCGCCGCCACCCTCCACCCGGGGGCTCCGCACGCTCCGGCGCGGGCCTGCCGGCCGCTGAGCTGCAGCAGGCAGGCGGCGGCGACCTCGCCGGTGTGGACGCGCAGCAGCCGGGCGTCCGGGTTGCCGCCGTGCGGGTCCCCGGGCGGGCCGGGCTTCCACAGGGCCAGGTGCCGGTGGCCGGGCGGTGGCCCCCACAGTCGCGGGGAGACGGGGCCGAACAGGGTGACCGACCGGGTGCCGTGGGCCACCGCGAGGTGGGCGATGCCGGTGTCGCCGCTGAGCACCAGCGACGCCCCGGCCACCAGCGCCGACAGCTCGTCCAGGGGCAGGCCCCCGCTGAACACGTCCGACGCGGGCCGGCCGCCGCGCTCGGCGACGGACCGCACGAGGGCGTCCTCCCCGGGGCCGCCGGTCAGCACCACACGGTGTCCGGCAGCGCGCAGGCACCGTACGACGGCGGCGAACCGCTCCCCCGGCCAGCGGCGCGAGCCCGACGCGGCCCCGGGGTGCACCACCACCGCACCGGGCGCCGGTGACGGCGTGGACGGGGCCGGCAGGCGCAGGTCGAGGGGGTCGGCCGGGATGCCGTGGGCGCGCAGGAAGGCGCACCAGCGGTCCCGTTCGTGGGCGTGCGGCTGCCAGGGCGGGCCGTCCGGCAGGGCGTGGGCGAGCAGCCGGCGCGGGTTCAGGGCGGCCAGCGCGTCGCGGCTCTCGGGACCGTTGCCGTGCAGGTCGATCGCCACGTCCGGCGGCGGCCCCGGCCAGTGCGCGAGGGACGGCACGGCCCGGCCCGGCGCCTCGGCCGGGAGGACTTCGTCGACCGCCCCGGTGGACAGGGCGATGCCGGTCAGCGCGGGCGGCAGGGCGAGGACCACCCGGTGCTCCGGGAAGCCCCGTCGGACCGCGCGCAGCGCGGGCACCCCGGCGAGCAGGTCGCCGAGTCCCAGGGCGCGCAGCACCAGCACGGTCGGGGGACGCGAGTCGGGTGTCACCGGACCGGCACCCCCGGGCGGCGGGTGCGGGAAGCGGGTCACTGGACGGGTCCTTCGGTGCGGGCGGGTGCCAGGGCCGCGCGGCGGGCGAGGCCGGTGGTGGAGCGGCCGTCGAGGTAGGGCAGCAGGAGGACCTGGCCGCCCCAGCTCTCCACGAGCGGCTGCTCGGGCAGCCGGGTGCGGGCGTAGTCGCCACCCTTGGCCCAGATGTGGGGGCGCAGTTCGCCGAGGACGCGTTCCGGTGTGTCCTCGTCGAAGACGGCGACCGCGTCGACGCACTCCAGCGCGCTGAGCACGCGTACCCGGTCGGCCGCCGGGACCAGGGGCCGGCCGCCGCCCTTGCGCCGGCGCACCGAGTCGTCGGAGTTGACACAGACGATCAGGCAGTCACCGGCCCGGCGCGCGGCCTGCAGCAGGGCGACATGGCCGGCGTGCAGCAGGTCGAAGCAGCCGCCCGCGGCGACCACGGTGCCGCCCGCGGCCCGTACCCGGGCGGCGGTGCGCCGGGCGGCGGCCGCGCAGTCCTCGCCGGCCGGCCGTTCCGGTGGGGTGTCCGGCGCCTCGGGCACGGCGACGGCGCGGGCGCCGCCCTCGGCGACGTACCGGGTGGCGGCGTGCACGGCAGCCTGGACGGCCGCCTCGGTGAAGGCGCCGTCGGCGAGCAGCCCGGCGGCGGCCGCCGCGAACCGGTCCCCGGCCCCGCAGGGGTCGCCCGCCGCGGTGGCCGGGGCCGGCACCAGCAGGGGGGTCTCGCCGTAGGAGAGCAGCGCGCCGCGTTCGCCCAGGGTGACCGCGACGGCGTGCGCGCGCCAGGCCCGGGCGAGCGCGGCGGCGTCCTGGGCGGCCGTGCGCAGTACGCCTCCGTCGCCGGGCGCGCTGCCGGTGTCCCCGGCCGGCCGCCGGGCCAGGAGGCGGGCCTCCTGGGCGGAGGGGGTGGCCAGCCGTACACCGGGGACCGGCGGGCCGCCCCGCACATGTGGGTCCCACACCACGGGCGCCCGCGCGGCGGCGCCGGCCAGCGCCTCCCGGAGGACGTCGGCGGTGCCCCGGCCGTAGTCGGCGACCAGGACGGCGTCCGCCGCGCGGACCGCGGCCAGGGCGGCCCGGCTCGCCTCGCGGGCGCGTCCGTCGCCGTCGTCGAGGCGGAGCAGCGGCCGGTCTCCGGCGAGTACGCGGGTCTTGCTGCCGAGTTCGCCGTCCAGCGGGACCTCGACCAGGTCGACGCGGCCGGCCAGCAGGTCCCGCAGGATGCCGCTGGTCGCGTCGTCGCCCAGGGCGGTGACAAGGGTGACCGGGCGGCCGTCGGAGGCGGCCAGGCAGGCGGCGAGGGCCGCACCGCCCGGACGGGAGCTGCGCCGGGTGCCGTGCACCACCGGCACGGGCGCGTCGGGGGCCAGCCGCTCGGCCCGGCCGCACAGGTCGTGGTCGAGCAGCGCGTCCCCGACGACGACCAGGGGGGTACCTGGGGTCTTCATGCGTCTCCCTCCCCCCGCCGCGCCCGGGTGCCCGCGGTGCGGCCGTGGCCGTCCGGCCGGGCGCCGTCCGCCCGGCCCCGCGCCCGGCTGTCCGATCGGCCGTCGACACCGGGCCGGCCGTCACCTCGACCGTCCGCCGTGCCTCCCTCCGCAGTGCCTCCCTCCGCCGTGCCTCCCTCCGCCACGCCCCGTTCGACGGCCTGGTCGAACGACTCGCAGAGCATGTGCACGGCGACCAGGTGCAGTTCCTGCACGGTGGCGGCCACCGGCGCGTCCACGCACAGCGCGTCGTCGGCGGCCAGGTGCAGGGGGTTCGGGGCCCTGCCGGTCAGCGCCCAGACGGTCATGCCGAGCCCGTGGGCGCGGTCGGCCGCGGCCAGCAGGTTGGCGCTGGCACCGCTGGTGGACAGCAGCATCAGCACGTCGCCGGGGCGGCCGTGTGCGGCGGTCTGACGGGCGAACACCTCCTGGACGCCGTAGTCGTTGGCGATCGCGGTGGTGGAGGAGGTGTCGGCGTGCAGGGCGAGCGCGGAGAACGGCGCCCGGTCGTCCCGGTAGCGGCCCACGAGTTCGGCGGTGAGGTGCTGCGCCTGGGCGGCGCTGCCGCCGTTGCCCGCGACGAGCAGCCGGCCTCCCGAGCCCAGCCGCCGGGCGAGTTCGGCGCCCCAGCGTTCAATGAGGGAGCCCTGGTCGCGGAACATCTCCAGGGCCTTCATCAGGTCGTCGCAGTGCGCGGTGTCGGTGACGGTCTTCATCGGGCGGCTCCCTTCATCGGGCGACTTCCGAGAGCGAGGGCATCGAGGACACGGCGCCGTACACCCCGGCCACTCCGTCGGCCACGCGGTCCCAGGTGTAGTGGGCCAGCACCCGTTCGCGGCCGGCGGCGCCGTGGCGGGCGAGCCGGCCGGGGTCGTCGAGGAGTTCGCGGACGACTTCGCCGAGGTGGTGGTGGTCGTCGTCGGCCGGGACGTGGACGCCGGTGGTGCCGTCCACGACCGTGTCGAGCTGGCCGCCCACGGCAGTGGCGACGACCGGGGTGGCGCAGGCCATGGCCTCGAGCGGGACGATGCCGAAGGGCTCGTAGCGCGGCAGGGACAGCACGAGGTCGGCGCCGGCCATCAGGCGCGGCATCCGGGTCCGGCCGACCCCGCCGAGCAGGGTCACCCGGTCGGTGACGCCGTACTCGCCGGCGATGGCGTGCAGCCGCCGGGCCTCCGGCTCGGTGCCCAGCAGCTCCGCCTCGGGGCCGCCGGCGACGAGGAGTTCGGCGTCGGGTATCCCGGCGAGGGCGCGGATGGCGCGGTCGAAGCCCTTGCGGGGCACGAGCCGGCCGACGGCAAGCAGCCGTCTGCGGCCGCCGGGCAGCGTCCGGGGGCGGCCGGACGGCGCGAACTGGTCGGGGTCGACCCCGCAGGGCACGACCGCGACGCGGTCCTCCGGCAGGCCCATGGCCCGCAGTTCGGCCACCTCGTCGGAGCAGGTGGCGATGATCCGCGCGCACTCGTGGCCGACGGCCTCCTCGATCGCGACGCGCTCGGGCGGGCTGGTGTCGTCGGCGCCCTGGTAGCGCTTCTTGACGGTGCCGAGGGCGTGGTAGGTCTGCACGACGGGGATGCCCAGGCCCCGGGTGCCGGTCAGGGCGGCGAGGCCCGACATCCAGAAGTGGGCGTGCACCACGTCGGGTGGGTCGACGGCCCACTGCCGGGCCAGGAAGGCGCCGAACGCGGCCATGTGGGGCAGCAGTTCGTCCTTGGGTACGGGTGCGGGCGGCCCGGCGGGCACATGCACCACCTGGACGCCGTCGATGAGGGTCATCCGGTCCGGCAGTCCGGTGGAGTCCCGCCGGGTGTACACCGTGACCCGGTACCCCTTGCGGGCCAGTTGCCGGGCCACCTGTGCCACGTACACGTTCTGGCCGCCGGCGTCCGGTCCGCCGAGCGCGGCCAACGGGCTGGCGTGCTCGGAGACCATGGCGACGCGCCCGGCCGGGGGCGGAATGCGGCTCATCGGGTGACCTCCTTGATCAGGCGCTCCCAGTCGTCGAGGAAGCGTCGTTCTCCGTAGCGGGCCAGGACCGCGGCACGGGCTGCCTGCCCAGTGCGGCGGGCGTGGTCCGGTTCGGCGAGGAACGTCCGTACGGCGTCCTCGAGGACGTCGAGCCGGTTGGAGACCACGCCGGCGCCCGCGGGGACCGCCTCGCGGACCTCGGTGGTGTCCAGGGCGACCACCGGCATGCCCAGGAACATGGCCTCCAGCAGGGACAGGCCGAGCGAGGTCCAGCGCACGGGGTGCAGGTACAGCCGGCAGCGGGCCATCGCGCCGTGCAGTTCGTGCTGGGGCAGGTCCCGGGCGCGGCAGCGCTCGGCGGGCAGGCCGAGGTGTCCGGCGAGACCCTCGGTGCGCATCCCGAAGACGTCCAGGGGCGCCGAGCGGGCGAACCGGGGCAGCAGGTCCGTTCCGGTGGTACGGCCCCTGCGCACCGGCTCGTTGACCACGACGGCGGCGCGGCGCTCGGTGCCGGTCCAGCGGTGGCCGGGGTCGACGATGCCGTGCTCCACGACCTCGGCCGGTGCCCTGCCGCTGTCCCACATCAGCCGGTTGAAGTGGGTGACATGGACGACGGGGATCTCCGTCTGCCCGGCGAGCGGGTGGAGTTGCCGTTCCGGGGACGCGTCGGGGCTGTTGTGCTCGACGTACACGGCGGGCACGTCCGCACCGGGCACACGGCCGGTCCAGCGCCGGGCGAGGCCGATCTCGTGCGGACGCTGCAGCACCATCAGGTCGATGTCGGTGTCGCGCAGTTGCTCGGGGGTCCGTTCGAGCACCGTCGCGGGCCAGTCCCAGGTCACCGCGCGGCCCAGGCCGTCGGGTCCGCGGTCCTCGGTGACCGGGAGCAGGTAGGTGTGCGGCCCCCGCACGAAGGCCGTGAGCCAGGATCCGTGCACGTGCCAGACGAGGATGTTCATGACTGCCGCTCCTGGATGAGCTTGTGCACCGCGCGCACCACGTCCTGTCCGGTGACCTCGTCCAGGCAGGGGTGGCCGGGCACCGGGCAGACCAGGGCCCTGGTGTCCGCGCACGGCGCCGTCTGGTCGCCGAGAAGGATGACGGGGACGCCGTAGGGCGCCCAGCGGCCGGCCGGGACGACGGGCGCGAACAGCGACACGACGGGGGTACCGACCGCTGCCGCCAGGTGTGCCGGGCCGGTGTTGGCGCTCACCACGACGTCGGCCGCGCGCAGCACCCCGGCGAGGGTGCGTGGGGTGGTGCGGCCGCCGAGGTCCACGGCCAGGTCCGCACTCACCCCACGGGTGAGGGCGGTCTCGTCCGGCCCGCCGGTGACAACCACGCGGTGCCCGGCGTCGGCCAGCAGCGCGACCGCCTCCTCGCACCGGTGGGGGCTCCAGGCACGGGCGGGGGCGGTGGCGCCGGGGTGCAGCACCACGTAGGGGCCGTGGCCGGTCAGGGCGTCGGTGTCGGGCGGCGGCAGCACCCGCGGGCGGCCGTCGTCGCCGGGCGGGAGCGGGAAGCCCATCGCGGCGGCGGTGTCCAGGGCCGCCTCGATCTCGTGCCGGCCCGGCCGCCGCCGGTGGCGGACGTCCAGCAGCCGGCCGGGGTGGTCGGTGCTGTCGGCGCCGATGTGCCCGATCCCCGCGAGGCGCAGCACGAGCGCGGTCGGCAGGGGGCTCTGGTGGAAGGAGGTGAGGATCAGGGCGGAGTCGAAGGCGGCGGCACGCAGCCGCCCGGCCAGCGCGTGGACGTCGGCGGCGACGACCGGGGGCGGGTCGAAGCCCTCCCAGGGCGCATCCCACACCAGCACCTCGTCGACGCCGGGCAGCAGCCGGGCGGCCTCGGCGCCGCGCGGGCCGCACAGCATGGCGACGTGCGAGCGGTGCGCGGCGACGGCACGGACGGCGGGGCCGGCGAGCAGCACGTCACCGAAGCTGTCGAGCCGGACGACGAGCGCCTTCACGGGGACCGCCTCCCATCGTGGGCACGGTGCTCGCGTGCCGGGGTGCCCAGTGCCGTGCGCACCGCCGTGAGGACGTCGGGGGCGCACTGGGCGGCGAAGCGCCGCACCTCGGCGGGCGCGGTGGCCGCGTTGGGGACGAGGACGCCCCGGGCGCCCGCCGCCCGGGCGGCCAGCAGGTCCGCGGCGATGTCGCCGATCACCAGGCACCGGTCCGGGCGGACGCCCAGGCGGGCGGCGGCCGTGAGGACGAGACCCGGGCGGGGCTTGCGGCAGGCGCAGCCGTCGTCCGGGGTGTGCGGGCAGAAGACCCAGGTGCCGAGGCCGCCGAGGAGCCGGTCAGCCCGCTCGTTGACGGCGTGGACCTGGCCGGTGGTGAGCAGTCCGCGGCCGATGCCCGACTGGTTGCTGACCACGGCGGTGGCGAGCCCCGCACGGCGGGCCAGAGCCACGGCCTCGGCGGCACCGGGCAGCGGGCGGACGCGGTCGGGGTCGCCGTTGTAGGGGACGTCCGCGAGCAGGGTGCCGTCGCGGTCGAACAGGACGGCGCGGAGGGGCGGCCGGTCCGTGCTCACGCGGCGCCTCCCAGAGGTACGGCACCCCGGTGGCGGACGGCTCCGCGCAGCCAGTGCCGTACCGCGAGCGGCGGTATGAGCACGCTGGTGCCCAGCATCCCGGCGATCTCGCGGGCGGTGCGGGGGCCGGGCCGGATCCGGGCGAGGGCGAACTCGGCCGTGCCGAGCGTCCACAGCGCCGCGCAGACCGCGGCGGTGCGGCGGCGGCCGGTGAGCGCGCAGACGGCGGAGGCGAGCGCGGCGCCGGTCACCGCGACATGCCCCGGCAGCCGTCCCCGGGGGGCCTGGGCGCGGGCCCACCAGTCGCGGCCGTGCAGCCGGCTCATCAGGGCGTCGTCGGCGTTGCCGCGCTGCGCGGGCAGCGAGGCCCACCACTGGGACGGGCGGACCGGGTGCCGGGTGAGGCGGGTGCCGCGGTGCAGGGTCCAGCCGGCCCGCTCCATGCGCAGGGCGAGGTCGGCGTCCTCCCGGAAGGCCCGCGGGAAGCGCTCGTCGAAGCCGCCGACCTGGATGAGCGCGGCGGTGCGGTACGCCATGTCGGCGGTGGCCCAGGCCGCGTTCTCCAGGCCCTTGGTGGTGCGCTCCCAGTCGGTGGGCCGGCGGTGCAGGGGCAGGGGGACACGCAGCCGTCCCTGGATGCCGCCGGCGTGCTCGCCGGCCGCCCTCAGGTCGTCGGCGAGTCTGCGGGACCAGTCCGGCAGCACCTGGACGTCGTCGTCGAGGAAGACGGTCCAGGGCGTACGGACGGTCCGCCACCCGGCGTTGCGGGCCGCGGCCGGGCCCTTGCCGCCGGTGTGCAGGGCCCTCACCCGGTCGAGGAGCTGGCCGGCGGCCTCCAGCGGCAGGCCGGTGTCGGGGTCGGTGGCGGGCCGGTCGTCGACGACGATCACCTCGTGCGGCGGGTGGCCCTGGGCCGCGGCCAGCGCGCGCAGGCACTCGGCGAGACAGGGACGGCCGATCGTCGGGACGACGACGGTGTAGGCGGGAGCGGCGCTCATGCGAAGGCCTTTCCGCGGCGGACGGCGAACGGACCGAGGACCAGCAGGTCGACGGGGGCGGAGCCGAAGCACTCCAGGGCGTCCCGGGGGTCGTCCACCATGGGCCGGCCGGCGGTGTTGAGGCTGGTGTTGACCACCACGGGCAGGCCGGTGCGCCGCTCGAACCCGTCGATCACGCGGGCCATCAGCGGCTCCTGCGCGCGGTCCACGGTCTGGATGCGGGCGGTGCCGTCGACGTGCACCACGGCCGGGACGCGGTCCTTCCAGGCGGCCGCGACGTCGTGCACGAAGAGCATGTGCGGGCTGGGCAGCGGGCCGTCGAACAGTTCCGCCGCGCGCTCGGCGAGGACCATGGGCGCGACCGGCCGGAACTCCTCGCGTCCCTTGACGGCGTTGAGCCGTTCCAGGTTGGCGGCGTGTCCGGGGTGGGCGAGCAGTGAGCGGTGGCCGAGGGCGCGCGGCCCGTACTCGCTGCGGCCCTGGAACCAGGCGACGATGCCGTCGGCGGCGAGCGTCCCGGCGGTCGTCTCGGCGATGTCGGCGGGCTCCTCGTAGGGCACCGCCGCCCGCTCGAGCCAGTCGCGCAGTTCGGTGTCGCTCCAGCCGCGGCCGAGCGCGGCGGTCGGCATCGGCTCCAGGGTGTCCTTCTGGCCGGCCACGTGGGCGGCCGCGCCGAGGGCGGTGCCGGCGTCCCCGGCGGCGGGCTGCACCCACACGTGCCGGAAGCCGCTCTCCCGCCAGATCCGGGTGTTGGCGACGCAGTTCAGGGCGACGCCGCCGGCCATGGTGAGGGCGTCCTCGCCGGTGCGCTCGCGCAGCCGCCGGGCGAGGACGAGCACGGTCTCCTCCAGGCAGAGCTGGGCGCTGGCCGCGAGGTCGGCGTGGTCCTGGCTCCAGGCTCCGCCCGCCTCGCGCGGCGGGACGAGGGAGGCCCAGGGCACCGGCCGGGCCCGGAAGCCGCCCCGGTCGTCGGCCCCGACGTACTCGCGCAGCCGGCCGGCGAAGCGCGGGGTGCCGTAGGAGGCCAGTGCCATCACCTTGAACTCGTCGCTGCTGCGCAGGAATCCGAGGTGGTGGGTGAGGTCCTCGTAGAACAGGCCCAGGGAGTCGGGCAGTTCCTGGGTGCCGAGGACGGTCAGCTCGCGGTTGGTGTACCGGCCGGCCAGGTGGGAGCCGCACTCGCCGCGGCCGTCCAGGACGAGGACTGCGCAGTCCGGGTAGGGCGAGACGGGTCCGGCGGAGGCCGCGTGCGCGACGTGGTGCGGGACGAAGCGGACCTTGGCCGGGTCCAGGCCGGGCAGCGCCTCGGCGAGGAAGCCGGGAGCCCGGCGCGCGTACTCCTGGCGCAGGTGGTCCCAAGGGTCGTGCAGGCCCATCCGCTCGGCCGGGCGGGCCAGCGAGGGGTCGTAGGAGTAGGCCACGGCGTCCAGGTCGGACGGAGCCAGGCCGGCCTGTTCGAGGCACCAGCGGGCGGAGAGTTCGGGCAGTTCCCAGGCGGAGAAGGGGACGGGCCGCTTGCCGTGCTTGCGACGGGAGAACCGTTCCTCCTCCGCCGCCGCCACGACCTTGCCGTCCGTCACGAGGGCGGCGGCGGGGTCGTGGAAGAGTGCGTTGATACCGAGGACGTGCATGCGCTGTCTCCTGTGCGGCGGGCGGGGCGGTCGAGTGGTCAGGTCCGTGCGGCCGGCTCCTCGTCCGGGGGTGATGTCCGGCCGTCCGGGGACCGGACGGGCTCCCGCGGAGGCAGGGTGCGCTCCTCCGGGGACAGGGCGGTGAAGTAGGCGATCGTCTGCTTCAGGCCCTCCTCCCAGGGCACCTGCGGGGCCCAGCCGAGCAGTTCGCGGGCGAGCGCGGTGTCGGGGCGGCGCCGGCCGGGGTCGTCGACGGGCCGGTCGACGAACGCGATCGGCGAGCGGGAGCCGGTCAGCGCGACCACGCGGCGGGCGAGGTCGGCCATGGTGATCTCGTCGGCGCCGCCGATGTTGACGGGCCGCACCGACCGGCTGGCCGCCACCCGCAGCACCCCGTCGACGGTGTCGTCGACGTAGCACAGCGAACGGGTCTGGCTGCCGTCGCCGGTCACGGTGAGCGGTTCGCCGGCCAGGGCCTGGCTGATGAAGGTGGGCACGGCGCGTCCGTCGTGGGCGCGCATGCGCGGTCCGTACGTGTTGAACAGCCGGACGATCCCGGCGTCGGCGCCGAGGGTGCCGGCGTGCGCGGTGACGAGCGCCTCGGCGAACCGTTTGGACTCGTCGTACACGCTGCGCGGGCCGACCGGGTTGACGTTGCCCCAGTAGCCCTCGTGCTGGGGATGGACGAGCGGGTCACCGTACACCTCGGACGTGGAGGCGAGCAGGAAGCGGGCGCCGTCGCGCTCGGCGATCGTCAGGGCGTTGCGGGTGCCGAGGCTGCCCGCGTCCAGTGTCTCCAGCGGCAGCCGGAGGTAGTCGGCGGGCGACGCCGGGCAGGCGAAGTGCAGGACCAGGTCGTACGGTCCCGGCAGCAGCCGGGGGCAGTCGGGCGCGCTGACGTCGCAGCGCACGTAGCGGAACCCGGGGCGGCCTTCCAGGTGGGCGACGTTCTCCCGCCGGCCGCAGACCAGGTTGTCGGCGCAGTCGACGTCGGCTCCCGAATCCAGCAGCCGTTCGCACAGATGGGAACCGAGGAAGCCGGCGCCGCCGGTCACGACGGCACGGCGCCAGGGCACCGCGAGGGTCTCACCAGTCATGGGGGCTCGTCCTTAGTCCACGTCATCCGCGTCGCCGGGCTCGCCGGGGCGCCCGGAACGCCGCGTGGAAGCGGGCGTTCGGCGCGTGTGTGTGCGGCCCGGCCGGCCTCGTCGCCGGCTCGTCGAGCGGGACTGTGATGGAAGACGGAAGGGGCCCGGTCCCCGCTGATCCGGAGGACCGCCCTCGTCGGCCGCCGCTGGCTGGACGGCACTGGCATCGGTGTTCCCGTACCAGTTGGCTTCACACCTTAGATCCATGATGTCCGGAATGACGGGTACTCGCGACTCAGGATGATCGCCCGCCCCGGGGAGACGCCCATGGACGACGAAGTGCCCGACGCCCTGCTGCGCCTGCTGCGGCGGCCCGGGCATCCGCCCCGGCGGCTGCTCCTCACCGGCTGGTTCAGTTTCCTGGACGGCGAGGCGACGGCCGGTGACGTCCTGGCGCAGCGGCACGTGTCGGCGGCGCTGGACCGGGCCGGCGTCCGGCACGACACCGCGTGGAGCCCCAACTTCCGGCCGGGCGCGCTGTCCCTGGAGACGGCGGACCCGCGCGCGTACGACACGCTCGTCTTCGTCTGCGGTCCGGTGCACGGCCCGCAAGTCGTCGCCCTGCACCGTGCGTTCCCACACTGCCGGCGGCTGGCGGCCGGCGTCAGCGTGATCGACCCGGCGGATCCGGCGGTCACCGGCTTCCACGAGATCGTGCCCCGGGACGGCACCCCGGCGCCCGCCCGGCGCGACCTGGCCGCCACGGCTCCGGTGGGCCCGCTGCCGCCGGTGGCCGGGCTGGTGCTCACACACGGCCAGGGCGAGTACGGCGGGCGCCGCAGGCACGAGGGTGTGAACGAGCGTCTCACCGGCTGGCTCGCCGCCAAGGACTGCGTGCGGCTGCCGGCCGACACCCGGCTGGCCGGGGACGACTGGCGGCTGTGCGCCACGGCCGAGCAGTTCCTGGCCCTGGTCTCCCGGCTCGACCTGGTGGTCACCACCCGGCTGCACGGCCTGGTGCTCGCCCTGCGCACCGGCACCCCGGCGATCGCCGTGGACCCGGTGGCGGGCGGCGCGAAGGTGAGCGCCCAGGCACAGGCGCTGGGGTGGCCGGCGGTGATCGAGGCGGGCGCGCTGTCCGCGCGCATCCTGGACCACTGGTGGGCCTGGGCGCTGTCCGGGGCGGGCCGGACGGCGGCAGGGCGCCACTCGATGGGCTGAGCGGCGGGGGCCTGCCGTGTAGCGGGTGCGGAGCGGGGCACTCGGCGCAGCGACGAGCGGCGGGCCGCGCATGGCTCCCGCGCGTACCTGAGGAGGCAGGACATGGGTCACGGCGGAAACGTCATTCAGGAACTGACGACCGACCACCGGGAGGTCGAGGAGATCTTCGGCCGCATCGAGGCGATGCCCCCCGGTTCCAAGGAACGCAAGACGCTGGCCGACCAGGCCACCATCGAACTGGTCCGTCACTCGGTGGCGGAGGAGGCCTATCTCTACCCGGCGGTGCGCAAGCACATCGAGGGCGGGGGCGCCCTCGCCGACAAGGAGCTCGAGGACCACGCCCAGGCCGAGCAGATCATGAAGGACCTGGAGGGCCTGGACGCGGACGACGCGCGGTTCGACACCCTCATGACCCGGCTGATGAGCGAGATCCGCTCGCATGTGGCCGACGAGGAGCAGAACCTCTTCCCGCGGCTTCAGGCGGCCTGTACGCCGGAGGCGCTGGACGAGCTCGGCGAGAAGGTGCGCAAGGCGAAGAAGACCGCGCCGACCCGCCCGCACCCGATGGCCCCGGACAAGCCCCCGGCCAACAAGCTGCTGGCGCCCGGCGCCGGCATGGTGGACCGGCTGCGGGACGCGATGTCGGGGCGCGGCAAGGAGAGCTGAGGAGACTCACGGCAGCCGGGTCGGGCCGGGACCTCCCGGCGCCCGCCGTCCCCCGAGGGGTGCGGCGGGCGCCGGGAGGTCTGCCGTGCCGGTGGACGCCGGTCCGGGCCCCGGGCCCCACCGCGGCCGCTCAGAGCCACCGGGTGAGCCGGCGGCCGGGCCGTGCGCGGCGGGTGGCGCGGCACAGCAGCCGGAAGGACTGGATCAGGGTGAGCGGCCACAGCAGGGCGAAGCACCACAGCGGCGCGGGCGCGGAGGTGCGCACTCCGGTGACGGCCGCGAAGGCGGACGCCGTGAGCAGCAGCAGGACGGAGAGCGGCAGCCACATGCCCCGCCTGCTCCGGGTGGTCCGTCGGTCCCCTGTCATCCGGTGCGCGGCGCGCATCCGGTGGGCGAGCCGGCGGTCCTGCCGGAGGTTCGCCTCGATCTGCAGCAGCGCGAGCCGCTCGCGCGGCGAGAGCCGTACGTCCTCGGGGGTCTCCCAGTCGTCCACGGAAAACGGCACCTCCTCGCACCGGGCGGCGGCCCGCGTGCCCCCTCGTCCGGGCTCTTGCGTGGGCCGGGTTCCCCGTGCGGCCGTCCCGAAGCGGCCGCCGCCCGGGCCCGCCGCCACCGGGGCGGGACGCCGCGGTGCGCGAGGGCGCGCACGTGACCTTCCGTGCCACAGGGCCGATACTGCCAGTAGCAAGGTCTCCAGCCGTCTCACATCGCCCTATATGACCAGCGGGTACCGGGCCGACGGCCCCCCGCCAGGCTTGCCAGGAGGCACCCATGAGGATGCTGATCAACGTTCCCGAGACCGTCGTGGCGGACGCGCTGCGGGGTATGGCGGCCGCCCATCCGGAGCTCACCGTGGACGTGGAGAACCGGGTGATCGTGCGCCGGGACGCCCCCGTGGCCGGCCAGGTCGCGCTCGTCTCGGGCGGCGGGTCGGGGCACGAGCCGCTGCACGGCGGCTTCGTCGGTCCGGGCATGCTCTCGGCGGCCTGCCCGGGAGAGGTGTTCACCTCACCGGTGCCGGACCAGATGGCGCGGGCCGCGGCGGCCGTCGACAGCGGGGCCGGCGTGCTGTTCGTCGTGAAGAACTACACCGGTGACGTGCTCAACTTCGACATGGCCGCGGAACTCGCCGAGGACGAGGGCATCCAGGTCGCGAAGGTGCTGGTCGACGATGACGTGGCGGTGACCGACAGCCTGTACACGGCCGGGCGGCGCGGCACCGGCGCCACGCTGTTCGTGGAGAAGATCGCGGGCGCGGCCGCGGCCGAGGGGCAGCCCCTGGAGCGGGTGGAGGCAGTCGCACGCCAGGTGAACGAGAACGCGCGCAGCTTCGGAGTGGCGCTCAGCGCCTGTACGACCCCGTCGAAGGGCAGCCCCACCTTCGATCTGCCGGACGGCGAACTGGAGTTGGGCATCGGCATCCACGGCGAGCCGGGCCGGGAGCGACGGGCGATGATGACCTCCGGCGAGATCGCCGACTTCGCGGTGCACGCCCTCCTGGAGGACATGCCCCCGCACAACCCCGTGCTGGTCCTGGTCAACGGCATGGGCGCCACTCCGCTGCTGGAGCTGTACGGCTTCAACGCCGAGGTGCAGCGGGTGCTCACCGAACGGGGCGTGACCGTGGCCCGCACCCTCGTCGGCAACTACGTCACCTCCCTCGACATGGCCGGCGCCTCGGTCACCCTGTGCCAGGTCGACGAGGAACTGCTGCGGCTGTGGGACGCGCCGGTGAAGACCCCCGGGCTGCGCTGGGGGATGTGACGAGGCGGACGAAGCGCGCAACTTACCTACCATGCAAGGAGATCCAGTGCTCGACGCCGATTTCTTCCGCCGTTGGATGACCGCGACCGCCGCGTCGGTCGACCGGGAGGCGGACCGGCTCACCGCCCTCGACTCGGCCATCGGTGACGCCGACCACGGCAGCAACATGCAGCGCGGGTTCAGAGCGGTCACGTCCGCCCTGGAGAAGGAGACACCGGACACGCCAGGGGCCGTGCTGACCCTGGCCGGACGGCTGCTGATCTCGACGGTCGGCGGGGCGTCCGGGCCGCTCTACGGCACCCTGCTGCGCCGGACCGGCAAGGCGCTCGGGGACGCCGCCGAGGTGAGCGAGGAGCAACTGGCCGCGGCGCTCCGGGCGGGCGTGGACGGGGTGATGGCGCTCGGCAAGGCGGAACCCGGTGACAAGACCATGATCGACGCACTGGTCCCCGCGGTGGACGCGCTCGGCGACGGGTTCGCCGCGGCGCGCTCGGCCGCCGAGGAGGGCGCGGTGGCCACGACCCCGCTGCAGGCCCGCAAGGGCCGGGCCAGTTACCTCGGCCAGCGCAGCATCGGCCACCAGGACCCGGGCGCCACCTCCTCGGCCCTGCTGATCGCCGGGCTCGGGGAAGCGGCCGGCGAGGAGGCCCGCGGTGAGTGACGAGAAGCTGGTGGGGATCGTGCTGGTGTCGCACAGCGCGGAGGTCGCCGCCTCCGTCGCCGAGCTGGCGAAGGGCCTGGCGGGCGGCACCACGGCGGTGCCGGTCGCCCCGGCGGGCGGCACCGAGGGGGGCGGGCTCGGCACCAGCGCCGAGCTGATCTCCGCCGCGGCCGCCTCCGTGGACCGGGGCGCGGGTGTCGCCGTGCTCATGGATCTCGGCAGCGCGGTGCTCACCGTCAAGGCGCTGCTCGCCGAGGGCGACGAACTCCCGGAGGGCGCGCGCCTGGTGGACGCCCCGTTCGTCGAGGGCGCGGTCGCCGCGGTGGTCACCGCGGCCACGGGCGCCGACCTGGACGCGGTCGAGGCCGCGGCGGCCGAGGCGTACAGCTACCGCAAGGAGTGAGCTCCGGGACCGGCGGACGGCCACGGGACGATCGCCCGGGCCGTCGCCGGCGCGGGCCCGGTGGACGGAGGCCCCGCTCCCGGTCCCGGCGGGGCCGCGTTCAGTGCGGGTGCACGAAGCGGCGGGCCAGCCGCTCGCCGGCCTCCACCGCCGCCCGGTGGTTCTCGATCGGGGTGATGCGCGAGTCCTTGAAGACGATGTAGGTGACGCCGGAGGCGGCTCCGCCGCGGATCGGGTCGGGGTGGATGCCCAGGCCGCGGGCGGTGGCGTAGGAGGCCTCGCCGATGATGTCGCGCGGGCCGGCGTCGCCGACGACCGCGTACTGCACCCGGTCCCGGTAGATCACGGCCGCCACGGAGCCGCCCCGGATGCCGTAGGCGCGGTGGTCCCAGATGCGGCTCGGGACCGGCAGCACGATGTAGGGCAGGGACGCGGCGTTCAGATGGCGGCCGTCCGACTGCTGGTAGGCGGTCGCGGCCGAGAACAGCGGATCGGTACGGCGGTTGCAGCGGGCGGTGGGCCGTCCGTCGCAGTCGATGTCCAGATCCGCCTTCCAGAACACCGCCCCGCGGGTGCCGCACACGGAGACCTTCGCGGACGAGGCGTCGTCGGTGCGGTATCCGCCCCGGGAGACCCGGTCGCAGGAGCGCACCCGGTCCAGCAGGTCGGCGGCGGTCACGGCGCCCTCGCCGTGCGCGGCCGGTGGTCTCTCCCGGGTGAGGACGGCCGCGGCGGGCGGCGTGGTCGGGGCGAGCAGGGCGGCACCGGCCGCGGCCAGCGTCAGCGTCTGGACACGCACTCTGGGGGACCCTCTCCTCGGGAACATTCCGGACACCATGCCCAAAACGGCACCAATCGGCGAGTGCGACACTCCTTTGAGTCCGGATGGAGCAGCGCCTTGACGCTTTCGTCTGATGAAAAGCCAAAAGGCTTGGCGGGCCCGGGCCGACGCCGGTCCGGCCCCCCGACCGTCACCGTTACGGCCCCCTTGCCACGCCCACTCCTGCCGGGTCATATTGGTCCGGACCTTTGCCGTGACGCCGTCCCCGGGGAGGCAGAGCCGTGCGACGCGTTCCCCTTCCGCCCCTGCTGGTCCCCGCCGTCCTCGTCCTGGTCGCGTCCTGCGGCCGGGGCGGTGCGGCGGAGGCCGACGGCGGCCGGGCCCCGGGCGCTCCGACGGGGGTCACCGCCGCGGCGGGCAGCGCCACGAGCGTGCACGTGATGTGGAACGCGCTGGCGGGCGGCGCCGCGGTCCGCGTCTACGAGGTATACAGCGGCCACACGAAGATCAGCGAAGTGCCGGGCTCACAGCACATGGTGGACGTCACCAGGCTCAGGCCGTCCACCATGTATGCCTTCACCGTGCGGGCCCGGGACGCGGACGGCCGCCTCGGGCCGCCGAGCCGGGCGGTGCGGGCGCGGACGCCGGCCGCGGTGGCGGCGGACCGCTCGGCGCCGACCCGCCCGGCCGGTCCCGCCGGACGGGCGGCGGGCAGCCGCGCGGTCCAGCTGTCCTGGTCCGCCTCCCGGGACGACCGGGGCGTGGTGTCGTACGAGATCCAGCAGGGCGGCGCGAGGATCCACAGCGTCGGCGGCGGGCAGCGCGCGACCGTGGTCACCGGGCTGCGCCCGGGCACCCGCTACGTCTTCACCGTGCGGGCCCGGGACGCGGCCGACAACCTCTCCCCCGCGAGCGCGCCGGTCCGCGTCACCACGCCGGGCACCGACGACGGCCGGGACACCGCGCCGGCCGCCTTCACCGCGGCGAGCCACCGGTCCGACGGGGCTTACTACATCGACCTGTCCTGGGAGCCGCCGGCCGTGGACGGGGTGATCACCGAGTACCGGATCCAGCTCGACGGCGCCACGGCCACCTCACTGGTGTGGGGCGGCGATCCGCCGCGCGGCCGGGCGCGCTACAGCTTCTTCGCAGGGCGCGAGGCGGGCGAAGAGCACCGGGTGCGGCTCGGGGCGCGGCTGCCGGACGGCACCTGGAGCGGCTTCTCGGCCGAACGGACGGTGATCCTGGGAGAGAACGCGGGCGGCTGACGGGCGGAAGGGGGCCGCGGCGCGGAGCGCGCGCCGGGGCACGCCGGACGGAGTACCGGTCACCCGACTGGGCGCGGTCCGGGTGCGGCGGGGTCCGGCGCCGCGTTTGCTGCCGTTGAGGCAGCACGGACGTTTCCCGACCCTCGGCGGCGCATGGGACGTACCGCCAACCGTGCCGCCGGAGGGCCAGCCAATGCGCAACTCCCGACGTCTCCTCCGCTCCGGTCTGACCCTGGCGGCCGCCGCCGCGCTTCCGGCCTCACTCGCCGGACCGTCGGCCGCGGCCTCCGGCATATCGGTGAGCACCATCGGTTCCACGGTCTCGGTCGTCACCAGTGCGTGCACCCAGAGCAACGGCAGCTGGGGCAACGCCTCCCTCATCAGCAGCCGCCAGGGGAACTTCTCCCAGGGGCGGCAGGTCGCCCTCTCGGGCACCACCGTCAGCCAGTCCGCGGCCTGGTCGGGGGTGAGCCCGGGCACGTACACGGTGGTCGTGATGTGCTCCAACGGCACGACCGCCGGCACCCAGTCCGTGATCGTCTCCGCGCCCAGCGCGTCCAACGCGCCCACGACCTCGTCGACGTTCACGCCCGCCCCGCCGCGCGGTGTGCAGGGCGGGGTCGGCGGCGCCTCCCGGGACTACGGCCCGCTCACCCTGGGCATCGGCGCGACCCTGGTGACGGCCGCCGTGGCCGCCACGGTCTGGTTCCTGCGCCGCCGTTCGAAGCCGTACCGGCTCTGAGCCGGCGGCCCGGCGCCCGGACGGTACCGGCACCGGTCCGGGCGGCCCCGCGGCCCCGCCGCGCGGCAGCCCCGGCGGCTCTCAGGCGGGCGTGCCGTCCGCCGGTTGCGTGCCGTTCCCCCCGCCGGCTCCGGGGAGTTCGGTGAACTCCTTCAGCGCCCGGGAGAGCCACTGGGTCCAGAAGGTCTCCAGGTCGATGCCGGCCCGCAGGACCAGGTGACGCAGCCGGTCCTCGGGGGTGTCCCGGCCCGGCGGGAAGTCGCGCCCCTCGATCTCCTCGTACTCGGCCAACTGCCGCCGGTGCACCTCCAGATGGCGGCCCAGCTCGGCCTCGAGGCCCGCCGTGCCGACGACCGCGGCCGCGCGCAGCCGCAGGAACAGCGCGTCACGGTGCGGCCTGGGGTCCTGCGACTCGGCCGTCCAGCGGGCCAGTTCGGCGCGGCCCGCGGGCAGGACCTCGTAGCTCTTCTTCTGCCCGCGGGCCGGCTGCTCGGCCGGCAGCACGCGGATGAACCCCTCCCCCTCCAGCCGCCCCAGCTCGCGGTAGATCTGCTGGTGCGTCGCGGACCAGAAGTAGCCGATCGACCTGTCGAACCGGCGGGTCAGCTCCAGGCCCGACGACGGCTTCTCCAGCAGGGCGGTGAGGATGGCGTGCGGGAGTGACATGGGCTCATCCTAGGGACGCGCGCCGGGCCCCTACAGTGCCGCCGCCAGCTCGGTGCCCTGCTTGATGGCCCGCTTGGCGTCCAGCTCGGCCGCGACGTCGGCGCCGCCGATCAGGTGGGCGCTGCGGCCGGCGGCGACCAGCTCCTCGTAGAGGTCACGGCGCGGCTCCTGGCCGGTGCACAGCACCACCGTGTCGACCTCCAGGACCGTGCTCTCCTCGCCGACGGTGATGTGCAGTCCGGCGTCGTCGATCCGGTCGTAGCGCACGCCCGGGACCATGGTCACGCCCCGGTGCTTGAGTTCGGTGCGGTGGATCCAGCCGGTGGTCTTGCCCAGTCCGGCGCCGACCTTGGTGGTCTTGCGCTGCAGGAGGTGGACGGTGCGGGGCGGGGCGGGCCGCCGCGGGGCGGTGAGGCCGCCGGGCGCCCGGTAGTCCATGTCGACGCCCCAGTTGCGGAAGTACGTGCGCGGGTCCTCGCTCGCCTTGTCGCCGCCGTCGGTGAGGTACTCGGCGACGTCGAAGCCGATGCCGCCGGCACCGAGCACGGCCACCCGGTCACCGACCGGGGCGCCGTCCCGCAGCACGTCGAGGTAGCCGAGGACCCGGGGGTGGTCGGCGCCGGGGATGTCGGGGACGCGCGGGGTGACGCCGGTGGCGACGACGACCTCGTCGTAGCCGTCGAGGTCCGCCGAGGTGACCCAGGCGCCGAGCCGTACGTCGACGCCGTGCTCGTCGAGCTGGTGGCGGAAATAGCGCAGCGTCTCGTCGAACTCCTGCTTGCCGGGGACCTTGCGGGCCACGTTGAGCTGGCCGCCGATCTCGTTCGCGGCGTCGAACAGGGTGACGGCGTGGCCGCGTTCGGCGGCGCTGACGGCGCAGGCCAGTCCGGCCGGTCCGGCGCCGACGACCGCGACCCGCTTGGCCAGCCGGGTCGGGGAGAGCACCAGCTCGGTCTCGTGGCAGGCGCGCGGGTTGACCAGGCAGGAGGTGATCTGCCCGCTGAAGGTGTGGTCGAGGCAGGCCTGGTTGCAGCCGATGCAGGTGTTGATGGCCTCCGGCTTCCCGGCGGCGGCCTTCGCGACGAAGTCTGGGTCGGCCAGCATCGGGCGGGCCACGGACACCATGTCCGCACAGCCGCCGGCGAGCAACTCCTCCGCCAGTTCCGGGGTGTTGATGCGGTTGGTGGTCACCAGCGGGACGGACACCTCGCCCATCAGCTTCCTCGTGACCCAGGTGTAGGCGCCGCGCGGCACGGACGTGGCGATGGTGGGGATACGGGCCTCGTGCCAGCCGATGCCGGTGTTGATGATCGTCGCCCCGGCGGCCTCGACGGCCCTGGCAAGGGTGACGACCTCCTCCAGGGAGGAGCCGCCCGGGACCAGGTCCAGCATGGACAGCCGGTAGATGATGATGAAGTCCTCGCCGACGGCCTCGCGCACCCGCTTGACGATCTCGACGGGGAAGCGCATCCGGTTCTCGTACGACCCGCCCCAGCGGTCGGTGCGCCGGTTGGTCTGCGCCGCGATGAACTCGTTGATCAGGTAGCCCTCGGAGCCCATGATCTCGACGCCGTCGTAGCCGGCCCGCCGGGCGAGGCGGGCGGCGCGGGCGTAGTCCTCGATGGTCCGCTCGACCTCGGCGTCGCTGAGCTCGCGGGGCACGAACGGGCTGATGGGCGCCTGCAGCGGGCTCGGGGCCACCAGGTCACGGTGATAGGCGTACCGGCCGAAGTGCAGGATCTGCATGGCGATCCGGCCGCCCTCGCGGTGCACGGCCTCGGTGACGGTCCGGTGCTGCTCGGCCTCCGCCTCGGTGGTGAGCCTCGCGCCGCCCTCGTAGGGCCGGCCCTCGTCGTTGGGCGCGATGCCGCCGGTGACGATGAGGCCCACTCCTCCGCGCGCGCGGGCCGCGTAGAACGCCGCCATCCGCTCGAAGCCGCGCTCGGCCTCCTCCAGGCCGACGTGCATGGAGCCCATGAGTACGCGGTTGGGCAGGGTGGTGAAGCCCAGGTCGAGCGGGGACATCAGATGCGGGTAACGGCTCATGGGGCCCTCCGTGCGGGGTGCGGTCGCCTCTTGTTGTAGAGGAAGCGCACCCCGTTGTGCAACTAGTTGCATAAACGAGGAGAGGTGAGCCCGGCCACTTCGCGCGGACACGACGGCGCCCCGGCCGGCTCCTCGCCGGCCGGGGCGCCCCGGTGTGCTGCGTCGTCCGGTCCTGCCGGACCCCGTCAGCGGCTCTCCAGCCGCAGGTGCAGGTCCCGCTCCTGGTCGCCGGAGGCCGTGCAGGTCTCCTCGACGGTGAACATCGAGTCCAGCGTCGTGCGGAACCGGTCCACGGCCCAGTAACTGCCCTGGACGTCCGCGAGGATGGACGAGTCGAGATGGACGGGTGGACAGCCGGGCCCACGCGCGTCCGCGACGTCGTACGTGCCGAGCCACACCATCGGACGGACCTCGTGGAGCTGCCTCGGAATGTCCTCGGGCGCCCGGTCCGACGCGAAACAGCTGTTGAGCGCGTCGAATACGAGGCGGGCGTCCTCCTTGGAGCCGCTGATCTCCACCGAGACGGTCTCCTGGTGCGACCGGTCCGTGTCCTCCATGATCGCTCCTTTCCTGGCCGCGCTGCGGTGGAACGGGGTACCCCGCCGAACCGCGTCCATCCTCAGCAAAGCACCACGGACCGGCGAGCACACCTCAGCGGCCGCGGAACCCGTGCGGCTCAGCCGCGGGTGAACTTGTACGTCTTGCTGTCCGTGAGGACGCAGAAGCCGGGCGACACGACGATGACGCGCAGGACGCCGGTCCGGCGGTCGTAGTCGATGCCCTCCGCCTCGAAGCCGCCCGAGCAGGAGCTGCGCAGCGGCAACTGGCGCAGTGCGGTGACACGACCGGTGACGTCGGCCGTGCCGTTCGGCGCCGCGGACAGGTCGATCCGCAGCAGCGGCTTGGTGAGGCCGAAGAGGGAGCCGTCCGGGTCGTCCGATGAGCAGAGCAGGGTGGTGGGGCCGGAGAAGTCGCAGCCCTGGACGTCACGCACGGCGTGGTCGAGGTTGACGGCGGCGACCTGAGGGAGGTTCGCCGAGGGCGAGGTGGCCGGGTTCACGCCCGGGGTCGGAAAGACGAGCAGGCGGTTCATGGTGCCCCACTCGCCCGACAGCATCCACTGGCCGTCGGGCGAGACCGCCGCCCAGGAGTTGTTCAGGGCCTCGCCGGCGCTCAGCGTGTGGACGTACTCCGACCAGCCGCCGCCCGGGGCCTGCACGCGGAACATCTTCGAGTTGCCCGAGTCGCGCTGGTAGGGCTCGATGTAGTGGCCGTCGTACGAGGCGTCGGGATCCCCCACGTGGTTCCAGCCGCGGCTGGAGAGCCCGATCGGGATGGTGCCGATGCCGGTGTACCGGTTGGGGCTGTTCGCCGGGACCTCCATCGAGGCCAGGCCCTGGCTCTCGGTCAGCGGATCGGCCCGGTCGGAGCCGGTCTCGGTCCAGGTGTCGGCGGCGTGGGCCGGGGCGGGTGCGGCGAGGGACACGACGGCGGCGGTGGCCAGGATGACGAGTCCGCTGAGGACAGCGTGACAACGTTGCCTGACGGCAGGGGACGCGGGCATGGCCGGCTCCTCGGAGGAGGGGGGTGGGTGCACTCGGTCGGCGGACAGTCTGGCCCGACGGAGTGGTCATGTACAGGCCAGTGGAGCAATATGAGCGTGAACTCTCACGGCCCCGGGCACCGTCCCGCGCGGCCACCGCGGGCCACGGCCGCCCCGTCGGCACCGCCGGCCCGGTGCATTCGGCGTACGTGCGCCGCCCGGCTGAGAGATGGTGGAGATAGGTGGGACGGCGCGGAGAGTCGGGTGTGAGCGCGGTAGAACAAGGGGAGTCGGCACGGGGGACGGCGTGCCGTGCGATCGGGCGAAGGCGGTGCGAGGCATGAGGGCAGCCGGGGCTCCGGCGGCGGACGGCGACGAGCCGGTGCGCGGGCCGGTGCGGGCCGGCGGACTGCTCGACGTGCTGCGCGTGGCGTCGGTGGTGCTGGACGGCAGCGGCCGCATCGTGCTGTGGAGCCCGCAGGCCGAGGAGCTGTTCGGCTACTCGGCGCAGGAGGCCCTCGGCCAGTACGCCGCCCGGCTGATGGTGGACGAGCGGCACATCCAGCTCGTCGGCAAGCTGTTCGCCGATGTGATGAGCACCGGCCAGAGCTGGGCCGGCGGCTTCCCGATCCGCCGCAAGGACGGCAGCACCCGTCTGGTGGAGTTCCGCAACATGCGGCTGCTGGACGACCGGGGGCACGTGTACGCGCTGGGGCTCGCCGCCGACCAGTCGACCGTGCGGCGCCTGGAGCAGGACGTGGCACTGTCCGAGCGGATGGTGCAGCAGTCGCCGATCGGGCTCGCCGTGCTCGACACCGAGCTGCGGTTCGTCACGGTCAACCCCGCCCTGGCGAGGAACAACGGTGTGCCGGCCGAGGAGCACATGGGGCGCAGGCTGCGCGACGTGCTGCCGCTGCTGGACACCGGGGCCCTGGAGGCCGCGACCCGCCGGGTCCTGGAGACCGGCGTCCCGGTCATCGACTCACCGCTGGTCGGCCGGACCCCGGCGGACCCGGACCGGGACCGCACCTGGTCGCAGTCGCTGTACCGCCTCGAGGACGCGATGGGCAACGTGCTCGGGGTCGCCGTCTCGCTGGTCGACATCACCGAGCAGCACCGGGCCTCGCAGGAGGCGGAGACCGCGCGCCGCCGGCTCGCCATCATCGCCGACGCCTCCGTCCGGATCGGCACCACGCTGGAGCTGGAGCGCACCGCCTGCGAGCTGGCCGACGTCTCGGTGCCGGCGCTGGCCGACATCGCCGCCGTGGATCTGCTGGACGCGGTGGTGGAGGGCCGGCCCAGCACGCTGGGCCCGTCGGAGGGTGCGGTGATCCGGGCCCTCGCGGTGCGCCCGGCGGAGAGCTCGGACGGCGTGTGCGCCGCCGACCCGCCCGGCCAGGTCGCCCGGTACGGCCCGGACCGGCTGGTCACCGAGTGCGTGCGCACGGGCGAGGTGGTGCTCGTGGCGCGGGTGAAGGACGAGGACCTGCCGCGGATCGCCCGCTCGGAGGAGGCGGCCGCCCTGCTGGGCCGGGCGGGCCTGCACTCCTATCTGGCGGTGCCGCTGATCGCGCGCGGCGAGGTGCTCGGCGCCCTCGATCTCAAGCGGACCCGCAATCCGGCGCCCTTCGACGAGGACGACGTGCTGCTGGCCCGGGAGCTGGCGGCCCGCGCCGCCGTGCACATCGACAACGCCCGCTGGTACCAGGACGCCCGCAACACCGCGCTCACCCTGCAGCGCAGCCTGCTGCCGAGCCGGCCGCCGGTGACCACCGGCCTCGAGGTGGCCTCCCGGTACCAGCCGGCGGGCGCCACCAGCGAGGTCGGCGGCGACTGGTTCGACGTCATCCCGCTGGACGGCGGCAGGACGGCGCTGGTGGTGGGCGATGTGATGGGCAGCGGCATCGGCGCGGCCGCGACCATGGGCCGGCTGCGTACCGCGACCACCACGCTGGCGGCGCTCGGCCTCGACCCGGCGCGGCTGCTGGACCACCTGGACAAGACCACGTCGGCCCTGGACCACTCCATCGCGACCTGCGTGTACGCCGTCCACGATCCGCATCTTCGCCAGTGCCGGATCGCCAACGCCGGGCACCTGCCCCCGGCCCGGGTCCGGCCGGGCCGGGAACCGGAGCTGCTCGACCTGCCCACCGGGGTGCCGCTGGGAGTGGGCGGGGTTGAGTTCTCGACCGTCACCGTCGACTTCGAGCCGGGCGACGTGCTGGTGTTCTACACCGACGGCCTGGTCGAGACCCGCAGCCATTCACTGGACGAGCGCCTGGACTTCCTGCTGTCCCTGCTGGACGATCCGGCCCGCCCGCTGGAGGAGGTCTGCGACCTGCTCCTGCGCACGCTGCACCACCCGGACAACCACGACGACGTGGCGCTGCTCATCGCCCGGGCGCAGGAGCTGCCGTAGGCCGCGTCACCGTTCCCGCACGCCGATCACCACATGCGCGTACAGCTCCTCGGACACCGCCGTACGGGCCGTCAGGCCGGCGTCGGTGAAGGCCCGCACCGCCGACGGCGCCTGGCGTTCGCTGGTCTCGGTCAGCAGAACGCCGCCGGGCGCCAGCCAGTTCGGGACTCCGGCGGCGACCCGGCGCAGGACGTCGAGTCCGTCCGCGCCGCCGTCGAGCGCGACCGGCGGCTCGTGGTCGCGGGCCTCCGCGGGGAGGAGCGGCACCTCGGCGCTCGGTACGTAGGGCACGTTGGCCGTGAGGATGCCGACCCGGCCGCGGAGCGCCGGCGGCAGCGCGTCGAACAGGTCACCCACATGGGATCGGCCGTCGTACGGGGCGAGGTTGCGGCGGGCGCAGCGCACGGCGGCGGGGTCGATGTCGGCGGCGTGCACCTCGACGGGGCCGAGCGCGGCGGCCAGGGCCGCGCCGAGCGCACCGGAGCCGCAGCACAGGTCGACCACGAGCGTGGCGTCCGGGGCCAGGGCCAGGGCCTGGTCGACCAGGAACTCGGTACGGCGGCGCGGCACGAAGACACCCGGTTCCACGGCGATGCGCAGACCGTGGAACCGCGCCCAGCCGAGGACGTGTTCGAGTGGCATTCCGGCGGCCCGCCGGTCCACCATCGCGGACAGTTCGGCGGGGGTGCGGGCGGTGCCGAGGATCAACTCCGCCTCGTCCTCGGCGAAGACGCACCCGGCGGCACGCAACGCGGAAACGACGGCGGAGGCAGGGAACGGGGACAGGGAGGGCACGGAGGACATGCGGGCCGAGAGCCTTTCGGAGAACCGGAGCCGAAGGGCGCTCCCACGCTCACAGCAAGCTGTCACGAGGAGAGAGCACCCGGGCTGACACAGCGGTAATGGGTCCCACCTCCTCAATGGCCGTCCGGCCACGGACACTCCGCGGCCGGACGGTCACCTTACCCCAGCGCCCCGGACCCGGCGTGCCGTACACGAAGTCCGGGAAGGACCCGCCACGGGACGGCGCGGACCGGACCGAATCGGGGTCCCGTCCGCCCGGGGTGAGTGCTGATGCCCCCTCACACCCCCACCGTCTCCTCCATCTCTTCCTCGGCCGCCTCGGTCCCGTCGGTCTCCCGTTCCGTGAGTCGCTCGGGCCGCCTCACGGCCGGCGTGGCCGTGGGAGGCGTCGGCGCCGCCCCGGCCCGGGAGTGCTCGAAGGCGGCGGCGATCGCGGTCACCGCGAGGCCGGCGAGCAGCCAGACCAGCAGGGTCCGGACGGCGTGGCCGAGGCCGTCGTCGCCGAAGTAGAGGAGGCTCCGGACGCCTTCGACGAAGCCGGCGCCGTTCCAGAAGGAGTGCAGGGCGCCGAAGAAGCCGTTCTGCAGCTCGGGCCCGAACAGACCGCCGGAGCTGGTGAAGTTGAGCATCACGAACAGCACCATCATGGTCAGCGTGGTCCACCGCTTGAGGAAGGTGTGCAGTCCGACGCCGATGAGCAGGATGCCCGCGGAGTAGAGCCACGCCATCCCCCATACGCCGGCGAGATCGTGGTGCGCGAGGCGGAACACCGGCCCGGCGAGCAGGGCGCCGATGCCGGCGACCACCGCGGAGACACCGAGCGCGAGCAGCGCCCGTATCCGCATCGGGAGGGCGGCGCCCGCCGCGCCGAGGGCGGCGACCGAGGCGTAGGAACCGATACTGACCGCGATCAGCAGGAAGAACAGGCCCTGCCCGGTGGGGTCGTCGGCGACCGGGGCGGCCACGTCGGTCACCTTCAGCGGCGCGCCGCGCTCCGCGGCGACCGGGGTGAAGACCTTCTCCGCGGCCGTCGCGCCCATGTCGGACGCCGCGGTGGCGACCAGCAGCTCCGGTGTCCTCGCGGCCGGTACGTAGGCGCCGGTGATGTCCCGGGACCGGAGCAGGTGTACGGCGTCGGCGCGGGTGGCGACGGTGCGTACATCGAGCCGGTCCCCCGCGGTGTCCTTGACGGTCTGGGCGAACACCTTCGCCCCGGGGCCGGCGCCGACGACGGCGACGGGCAGGTGGTTCGGCTCCGGCGTGACGAAGGCGCCCATGTACGCGAGCCCCATGCCCAGGCACATCAGCAGCGGGGTGATCAGGTGGGTGAGCACATGGCGCAGTGCCGGTGACCTCATCGCGGGCGGCCTCCGATGTTCGATGGTTGGCTTATACAACTTCCATTCAAGTTGTACTATACAACTAGAACGTCGGAGGAGGTATTCCGTGCCAGCAGCAGCGGAGACGGCCGTCGAGACCATCCAGCGCGAGATGACGATCTTCGCCCGCCGGGCCCGGGCTTCGGCGGGGCGCATGCACCCCGAACTGTCACTGGTGTCGTACACCTTGCTCGGGCATCTGGAGGAGAGCGGCGGCTGCCGGGCCACCGATCTGGCCGCGCACTACGCCCTGGACAAGTCCACGGTCAGCCGCCAGGTGACCGCGCTGGAGCGGGCCGGTCTCATCGAGCGCCGCACCGACCCTGAGGACCACCGCGTCCAGGTCCTGGACCTGACGCGGGCGGGCCAGGAGATCCTCGCCCAGGTCACGCGCAGCCGCCGGGCCGCCTTCCGGGAGCGGCTCGCCGCATGGCCGGAGGAGGACCTGGTCCGTTTCGCCCGGTACCTCGAGCGGTACAACGCGGGGCCGGCCCCGACGGCCGGCCCCGACGGGGTCTAGCGGGCCGGCACCGGCGTCCGGCCGGCCGCCGGCCGCTCCGGCACGCGGGCCGCGAGGAACGCCGTGCGGCGGCGCGGCCGGAAGCCGAGGGACTCGTAGAGCCGGAGGGCGTTCGTGTTGCGGGCACTGGCGTGCAGGAACGGGGTCTCGCCACGCTCCCGGACGCCGTGCGCCACGGCGCGGATCAGCCGGCCGGCCAGGCCCTCGCCGCGGTGGGCGGGGTCGGTGCAGACCGCGCTGATCTCGGTCCAGCCCGGTGGACGCAGCCGCTCCCCCGCCATGGCGACGAGGGCGCCCTCGCGGCGGATGCCGAGGTAGGTGCCCAGTTCGACGGTGCGCGCCAGGAAGGGTCCGGGCCGGGTGCGCCGCACCAGGTCGAGCATCACCGGCACGTCGCGCGGGCCGAGACGGACCGCCTCCGGGTCCGGTGCGGCGGCCAGCCCGTCGTCCACCAGCTGCACGCCCTCCGCCCGGAAGGTCACCTCCCAGCCGTCCGGGACCTCCCCGACGTAGCCCGACAGGGGTACCTCGGCGCCGGGACCGGCCAGCGCCGCGAGGTCCGCCCAGTCGTCCGCGTCCGGATCGTCGGGGAGCGCCAGCCACGGGGACACGTCGAGCGGGTAGCGCAGCACGCGGCCGCGCCGCTCGGCGAAGTGCGCGTGCGGGCCGGTCAGGGAGGCGAGGGCGGGATTGTCCAGCACGTGCGCGGCCACGGGAGCCTGGAGGCGGGCGAAGACCTCGGCGCTCATCCGCCCACCTCGATGACGACCTTCCCCCGGGCGTGCCCGTCCTCCACAGCGCGCAGGGCCGCCCCGGCACGCTCGAGCGGGAAGGTACGGGTGACGTACGGATCCAGGGCGCCGCGCAGCACGAGCGCCGCCACCTCGTCCAGTACGGCCGCGGTGCGGGCCCGGGCGACCCGGGAGCCGCCCAGCGCGGCGACGGTGCCGGGCGGGGCGCCGGCCGTGATCAGCCTCGTCCGGTCGGTGAGCAGGGTGGCGGCCTCGGCCAGCGTGTCGCCGCCCACCAGGTCGTACACCGCGTCCACGCCGCCGGGGGCGGCGGCGCGCACCCGCTCGGCCAGGCCCGGGCCGCTCGGCACGTGCACGGCGCCCAGCGACTCGACGAAGTCCTTCTTGGCCTCGCTCGCCACGCCCACCACCCGCACGCCGAAGGCGCGGGCGATCTGCAGAGCGGCGGCGCCGACCCCACCGCCCGCGCCGGTCACCAGCAGCGTCGCACCTTCGGGCAGGCCGAGCTGGCGGACGCCGTCGTAGGCGGTGGCCGCGGCGACCGGCAGGGTCGCGGCGTCGGTGAACGACAGCCCGTCCGGCTTGTGCGCGGTCACCCCGGCGCTCAGCAGGGCGTACTCGGCGTACCCGCCGTCGACGGTGTTGCCGAACACGGGATCGCCGGCGGCGAACCCGGTCACTCCCGGCCCGGCCGCCTCGACGACGCCGGCGGCCTCGCTGCCGAACACCGCTGGGAACACGCGCTCGGCGGGGTCACCGGGGCGGCGCAGGCCCTCGCGCAGTTTCCAGTCGACGGGGTTCACCCCGGCCGCGCGGACCGCGACCAGGAGCCGGCCCGGGCCGGGGCTCGGCGGGTCCACGTCGGTCAGGGCCTCGGTCTCCGGGCCGCCGTACCGCGTGAAGACGTACGCCTTGGACATCCTCTTTCCTCGCTTCCGTCGCACCGTCACCGGCGCACCGGCCGGCATTCAGCGGCAAGGAGGAGCGACCGACGGCTATTCCCGGCCCCGCGAAGAGTTCGCACGGCCGCAACGAATTCGTACGGCTGTCACAAACACCGCATTGACCTGGGGCGGAGCACGGGCGGGGACAGCGTACGGTGGAGACCATGAACGTCACCCGAGGCTTCACGGGTCGACCCCGCGTCACCGATCCAGGACTGCCTCCGGGGCAGTACGACGCGCGGGACGAGTGGCCCGTCCTGTCCGCCGAGGTCACCCCGGACCTCGCCCCCGCCGACTGGTCCTTCCGCATCGACGGGCTGGTGGAGCGCCCGCACACCTGGGACTGGGAGCAAGCCCGGGCGCTGCCCGCTTCGGCGTACGAGGGTGACATCCACTGCGTGACCGGCTGGTCGAAGTTCGGGGTGCGCTTCGGGGGCGTCTCGCTGGACACGTTCCTCGACGTGGTGCGGCCGGCCGCGGCCGCCACCCACGCGGTCGCCTACGCGCACACCGGCTACTCCACGAACCTGCCGCTCGCCGACCTGACCGGCGGCCGGGCCTGGATCGCCTGGGAGTACGACGGCGAACCGCTCGCGCCCGAGCACGGCGGTCCGGCGCGGCTGCTGGTGCCGCACCTGTACTTCTGGAAGAGCGCCAAGTGGATCGCCGGCATCACGCTCCTCGACCACGACGAGCCCGGTTTCTGGGAGGGGAACGGCTACCACGAACGGGGCAATCCGTGGGAGGAGCAGCGGTACTCCGGTGACTGAGACAGTGACCCCGGCCCGCGTTCCCGCGACGCGCTTCGCCGTGCCCGGACGCATCGCCGTGAGCGAGCAGGCCGCGTCGGCGTGGCAGACCGCCACACTGACCGGGATCCGCCGCGAGACCCCGCACGCGGCCACCTTCCGGTTCGCGGTGCCGGACTGGGCGGGGCATCTGCCCGGCCAGCACCTGCTGCTGCGGCTGACCGCGCCGGACGGGTACGTGGCCCAGCGCCACTACTCGATCGCGTCCGCCCCCGACGACTCGGGCCACATCGAACTGACCCTGGACCATGTGCGGGACGGCGAGGTCTCGGGCTGGTTCCACACCACGGCCCGGCCCGGTGACACCGTCGAGGTGCGCGGCCCGCTGAGCGGCTTCTTCGCCTGGCCGGGCGATCGGCCCGCGCTGCTGCTCGGGGCCGGTTCCGGCGTCGTACCGCTGATGTCGATGGTCCGGCACCACCGGGCACTGGGCCTCGGTGTGCCGCTGCGGATGCTGGTGTCGGCGCGCAGCCCGGAGGAGCTGATCTACGCCGGGGAGCTGGGGCCGGAGACGACGGCCGTGTTCACCAGGAGCGCCCCCACGGGGGTGCCGGTGGGTCGTATGGCGGCCGCACATGTGGCGCCGTTCCTGGCGGAGCAGCCTCCGGGTGGCTGGGAGGCCTATGTGTGCGGCTCCAACGGGTTCGCCGAGCACGCCTCGCGTCTGCTGGTCGAGGCGGGGCAGCCGGTCGAGCGGATCCGCATCGAGCGCTTCGGCTGAGCCCGCCGGCCGCTCGCGCGGCCGTGGGGCGCGGGCCGCGCGCCGGGCTCCAGGAGGGCTTGAACTCGCGGCGGGCGGCGTGCGCGAGGCGCTCCGTACGGGGTACCAGACGGGTGCGGACGCTTCGTGCGAGGCGACGGAGGAAGGCCGGGCCGGTGCCCGGCCCGGCCTTCCTCCGGCTCCGGCTGCGGCGAGGAGGTGGGCATGCGTACCCGGGTGCGCGGCTGGCGCTGGCGGCACAATCCGCTGCGGCGCCGGTCGGACGTCATGGAGGCCTGGACGGTCCTGGTCGCCGCCGTCCTGCTGTTCGTCGTCACACCGCTGGCCGGGGTGGCGGCCGGTCTGTACGCCCATGACCAGGCGCGGTCGCACGCCACGGCGCTGCGGGCCGAACGGCACCAGGTGCGTGCCTCCGTGATCGGCGACGAGTCCGCGCGGCCGCGCCCCGTACGGGGCGACCGCGCGCACCCCTATCAGGCCAAGGTCCGCTGGACCGAGCCGGGCACCGGAAGGCGTACCGCCGTGGCCCGCGTCCCCGCCGGGAGCCGGGCGGGTGACGAGGTGACCGTGTGGTTCGACGCCCGGGGCCGCGCCGTCGCCCCGCCGCCGAACGGCGTGGCGGTCTGGCAGCACACGGTCACGGTGGGCCTGTGCGCGGCGGGCGGCTCGGTGGCCGTGGTCCTCCTCGGGTACGCCGTGCAGCGCCGGGCCGCGCTGCGCCACCGGATGGACGAGTGGGAACGGGAGTGGGCGCGCACCGGCCCGAGGTGGACCCAGCCGCGGGCCTGACCGGGCGGGTGACCCGGCCACCCCGGACCAGGTGACCCGACCACCCCGGACCGCCGGCCGGTCCCGCCCGTCCGCGACGCATCAGCGTGGCAACCGCTTTCGCCTCGGTGACCAGCGTGGTGATCGTGTTTCGGTGGCGGAGGGAAAGCGTGTCCCGAACGGGCCTGGCGAGTCCTCCGACCACCCCCATACCGTGATCCCCGCAGGCTCTTCGTTCACAAAGGCGGTTGCTGATGGCCCTGTTCGACCTCCCCCTCGACGAACTCCGCGAGTACCGCAGCGCCTCCGCCGCGCCGGAGGACTTCGACGCCTTCTGGGACAAGACCCTCCAGGAGGCGCGCGAGTACGAGCTGGACGCCCGGTTCGAGCCGGTGGACACCGGGCTGTCCACGGTCCAGGTGTACGACGTGACGTTCGCCGGTTTCGGGGGCCACCCGGTCAAGGGCTGGCTGCGGCTGCCCGCCGGCGCCTCGGAACCGCTGCCGCTGGTGGTGGAGTTCATCGGCTACGGCGGCGGGCGTGGACTGGCGCACGAGGACCTGCTGTGGGCGTCGACGGGCCGGGCGCACTTCGTGATGGACACGCGCGGCCAGGGCAGCGCCTGGGGCGGCGGTGGCGGCACGGCGGACCCGGTGGGCGCCGCGCCCGCCTTCCCCGGGTACATGACGCGGGGCATCGACGCACCCGAGAACTACTACTACCGCCGGGTGTTCACGGACGCCGTGCGTGCCGTGGAGGCGGCCCGTTCGCATCCGCTCACCGACGCGGCGCGGACCGTGGTGATCGGTGAGAGCCAGGGCGGCGGCATCTCCCTCGCCGTCGGCGGTCTCCTGCCCGATCTGGTCGCGGTCGCCCCCGACGTGCCGTTCCTGTGCGACTTCCCGCGCGCGACGACGCTGACGGACCGTCACCCGTACCGGGAGATCGGCCTGTTCCTCAAGACGCACCGCGGCCGCGCGCAGGACGCGCTGCGTACGCTCGCCTACTTCGACGGCGTGCACTTCGCGGCCCGAGGCCGGGCCCCGGCGCTCTTCTCGGCCGCCCTGGAGGACCAGACGTGCCCGCCGTCGACCGTGTTCGCGGCGTTCAACGCCTGGGCGCACCAGGACAAGGGGATCGAGGTGTACGACTTCAACGACCACGAGGGCGGCGGCCCGTTCCAGGAGGAGCGCAAGCTGCGCTGGCTGCGCGCGTACGCCTGACCGCGGAGGTGCGACAGGACCGCGCCCGCGCCGGCCAGGCCGGCCCCGTCCGCCTTCTTCCCTCCAGTCCGACCAGTCGGTACGTTCGGGGGCGCCCCGGGCCGTGCTGCCGCCACCCGGGTTCCCGGCGACGACGGAGGCTGGATGTCCGCGCACGAGGCACAGGTTCAGGGCCACTGCGATCCGCGCTTCACCGCGGTGCGGGAGGCGTTCGAGGAGAATTTCCGGGAGCGTGACGAACTGGGCGCCGCCGTGGCGGTGACCGTCGGCGGCGAGACGGTGGCCGACCTGTGGGGCGGCTGGGCGGACGCGGCCCGCACCCGGCCCTGGGAGCGGGACACACTGGTCAACGTGTGGTCCACCACCAAGGGGCCGGTGGCCCTGTGCGCGCATGTCCTCGCCGACCGGGGCCTGCTCGACTTCGACCGGCCGGTGGCCGCGTACTGGCCGGAATTCGCGGCGGCGGGCAAGGAGGACGTACGCGTACGGGACCTGCTGTCGCACCGAGCGGGACTGTCCGGCCTGCGGGAACCGCACTCCGTCGAGCAGCTGTACGACTGGGAGCTGACGACCGCGCGGCTGGCGGCCACCGAGCCCTGGTGGGAGCCGGGCACCCGGTCCGGATATCACGCGCTGACCTGGGGCTTCCTGGTGGGGGAAGTGGTGCGGCGGGTGTCGGGGCTGCGGCCCGGGGCGTTCTTGGAGCGCGAGGTGACCGGGCCGCTCGGGCTGGACTTCACGATCGGCCTGCCGGAGAAGGAGGCCGGCCGGGCAGCCGAACTGGTACACGCGCGGTCCCGGGACGACGGCGAACGAGCCGCCGCTTTCGGCCAGTTGCCGCCTGCCGCGATCGCCGCCCTCGCCAATCCGGCCGTGGGCGCGGCGCAGGCGAACACGGCAGCGTGGCGGGCGGCGGAGATCCCGGCGGCCAACGGGCACGGCACCGCCCGCTCGGTCGCCGCCCTGTACGGCGTGTTCGCCGGCGGGGGCTCCTACGGCGACCGGCGGATCCTGTCACCGCGTGCGGTGGAACGGGCGCGCGAGGGGCAGGGCCGATGCCGCGATCTGGTGCTGGGCGCGGGGTTCGAGGGTGAGACGGAGGTCGGGCTCGGGTTGTGGCTGAGCGGCCCGCACGGCTCCTACGGACCGAACCCGCGCGCTTTCGGACACGACGGGTTCGGGGGTTCCTGCGGGCTCGCGGATCCGGAGGCGGAGGTCTCGCTCGGGTACACGATGAACCGGATGGGGCCGCACATCGCGGACGACCCGCGCAAGACGGCCCTGGTGAAAGCGGTCTACAGCGCTCTGTGAGGCCCGGTCGCGCGGGTGGGTTTCGGCCGAACCACCGGACCGCTCTTCCCTTGTGGTTTAGACCAATGCTAGATGTGGTCGCGCAATGAGCCCGTTCGGCTACGTCTTGTCACCACAGGAGGCGCGGCATGGCCCGCACCACCCCGCTCGACCCCCCTCAGACCGATGACCGGCCCCTGTACTGGCGGGTCGCGTCGCAGCTCCTCGACGAACTGCACGACGGCACCGTCCCGCCCGGTGACCGGCTGCCCAGCGAACGGCACCTGGCCCGGCACTTCGGTGTCAGCCGGGAGACCGTACGGCAGGCACTGGAGGTGCTGCGCCGCGGCGGCCTGGTCGCCACCGACCGGCGGGGCAGCCACGCCACGCTGCCCGGCCGCCCGGTCGAGGACCCGGTCTCGCTCACGTTCCCCGTGGGCGCCCGGCCGGCGGACCCGTGCGCGGTGGACCGGGCGACGGTGACCTGGGAGGCGCCGTCACCGGAGCACGCGCAGGCACTCGGTCTGGCCCCGCACCGGCCCACGCTGGTGCACCGCTACCGGTCGGCCGCGCCCGACGGCCACTCGCTGCGCACGGCGGTGACAACGTTCTCCGCGGTGGCGCTGAGCGAGGTCGCCGAGCTGGGCCGCTACCGCGACCGGGCGGACGGGGCCACCCCGGCACAGCTGCGCCGGGCCTACGACTGGATGCGCAAGGCCGGGCTCACCCTGCACCACCGGGACTCCATCACCCAGGTCGGCGACGCCTCGTCGGTCCGGGTGACGCGCCGGGTGCACGACCAGTACGCGCGCCCGCTGGAGATCACGGATCTGGTGGTCGACTCCGAACGGGACGCACTGGTCTACGAGTTCACCCTGCCCGCGGCCGGCTGAGCCCGGGCCACGAGGAGGCGGGCCCGGGGGCTGCCGTCGTCGCGCCGCCCGAACTCTGGCAGCGGCCGCAGCCCGACCATGAAGCCGGCGCCGGTCAGCCCGTCCATGACGTCGCCGAACCGGAAGGTCCGGTAGTACATGACGAACGGCGGCCGCCACAGGGCGTTGCGCACCCGCATCGCCGTGTCGAAGCCGAGCAGCGTCCAGAACGCGGGGCTGGAGAGGCGGGGCGGGGCGAAGACGGGGAAGGCGAAGCTGCCGCCCGGCCGCAGCACCGAGCGGACCTGGGCGAACAGCCCCGGCAGTTCGCGGGGCAGGAAGTGGCCGAACGCGCCGAAGCTGACCGCCAGGTCGAAGACGGGCCCGAACGGCAGGGCCCGGGCGTCGCCGCGCACCCAGGTGACGTCCGGGCCGCCGGACGGCACGCGGCGGCGGGCGACGTCGAGCATGCCGGCACTGAAGTCGACGCCGGTGACGCCGCGGCCGCACAGTCCCGTCAGCAGCTCCGTCCCGGCTCCGGTGCCGCAGCACAGGTCGAGGCCGTGCTCGAAGGGCCCGAGGGGCTCCAGCGCCTTGGCGACGGACTCCAGCACCGAGCCGGGCGTACGGAACGGGGTGTGGTCGAACTTCGGGGCCAGCAGGTCGTAGCCGTGCTCGACGGACGACAGTGCCTGTACGGCGAGTTCGCGCAGGCTGGGGCCTTCGGGGCTGAACATCGGCTCAGCCTAGGCGTACTCGCCACCGGACGGCGAGGGCACCCGCCGGTCGAGGACGCGCAGCACGCGCTCGCACCAGCGCAGGTTCTCCTCCTCGAAGGAGATGCCCGCCATGAGGGTGAGATACGGGCCGATCCGGTCGGCCGTACGCAGGTACTCCTCCTCGGACCGCCCGTCGAGGAGACGGGCGCGCACCCGTTCGTAGCGGTCGAGTTTGCCGCGGGCCCAGCCCGCGCGCTCCTCTACGAGCGCCCGGGCCACCCCGGGGTCGCCGCCGTCCATGGCCTGGATCTTGATGAGGAGTTCGTCGCGGATGGCGGTGGGGCGTTTCGGCGGTTCGTCGGCGAAGGCGCGCAGCCGGCTCCGGCCGGCCTCGGTCAGGGTGAACATCCGCTTGGTGGGCCGGCGTTCCTGCGGCACCGTCCGGGCCTCGACCAGTCCGTCCTGGGCGAGGCGCTCCAGCTCGCGGTAGAGCTGCTGGGGGGTGGCGGGCCAGAAGTTCGCGAGCGAGACGTCGAACACCTTCGACAGCTCGTAGCCCGAGGCCTCCCCCTCCAGCAGGGCGGCCAGGACGGCGTACTTGAGCGACATGTGGACACGCTAGCAGCCGATGATTACCCTCATCCGCACCTATTCAATTAATTGACTATGAGAGGTGATCCGATGCGCGCGTTCCGCGAGGCGGTCGAGGCGGGCGACCTGGACGCCGTCGAGGCGCTGCTGGCCGATGACGTCGTCTTCACCAGCCCCGTCGTCTTCAAGCCGTACCCCGGGAAGGCGATCACCGCGGCGATCCTGCGCGGGGTCTCCCAGGTCTTCGAGGACTTCCGCTACGAGCGGGAACTCGCCGGCGCCGACGGCCGCGACCACGCCCTGGTCTTCCGGGCGCGGGTGGGCGACCGGGAGCTGAGCGGCTGCGACTTCATCCACCTCGACGACGACGGTCTGATCGACGAGCTCACGGTGATGGTGCGCCCGCTCTCGGGCGCCCAGGCGCTCGCCGCGGCCATGGGCGCCCGGTTCGACTCGATCGCGCGGGAGGCGGAGGCGCGCTCGGCGTGAGCGGCGCGGCCGGGACCGGGGGCGGCGTCAGTCCTTGAGCCGCTCCAGCGTCGCCCTGGTGTCCGTCTTCAGCCAGTCGGTCACGTCGGCGAGCCCGGGCGGGTCCTTGTCCTGGTCGTACGAGCTGAGATAGACGCTGTAGCTCATCGTGTACGTCACCCAGCCGTCGCGCACGGCCAGCGTGGCGTACCGGGAGCCGCCGGTGGAGCCGCTGGTGGTGTCCTGGCTGACGAGGTAGGCCTCGTCACCGATGTCCTTCACCGGGCTGACGTCGTAACCGGTGTGACTGTCGCCGTAGTTGCTCCAGGTGGCGGTGAACTCGGGTGCCGGGTCGGTGCTGCGGTGCAGGTCCACCTGCATGGTGAGGTAGGCGTCCGAGTAGCTCGACCCGGTCTTCTTCAGCCCCACGCTGCAGTAACTCTCGTCCAGGGCATCGTCCTTGAGCGAGTTGTGCGTGGGCGAGGCGTCGTTCTGCGGGTACTCGTCCGTGAACGAGGAGTAGTCCGCGCCGGAGCACATGTTCGAGGGCGCCGAGTAGCCCCGCAGATCCGCGCCGTCGCCCGTGCCGCCGGCCAGGAACACACCGGCCGCCCAGGCCGCGGAGGCGACGACCGCCCCGACGGCCGCCCACAGCACCGCCCGCCCGGCACCGCCACCACCGGCCGGCGGGGCGGGCACGGGCGCGTACAGCGGTGGCTGGGCGTACGGATGACCGGGCTGCGGCGGCGGCTGGAGCAGGCCCGGCTGCCCCACCAGGGTGGGCTGCGCGTGGAACTGCCCCGACGCAGGGGACTGCGGACTCGGGTAGGGGTAGGCCGTCGGCTGTGCGGGCACCGCGGGCTGCGGGGCCGGCTGTCCGGGCTGCGGCGCGGGCCGGTCGGCCGGCTGCGGGGGCTGCGGGGGCGTGGACATGTCGTGACGATAGTGCCGCGTTGGCGGTCAAGTCCCCTGACGTCCGGGATCGTTATGGTGTGGGGACATCTGGCACGGATCGGTGACGTCCGGTCCGGCTTCCGACGGGCGGCGGCCCCTCGGCTCAGGGCACCGGGCGCACCGGGAGGGTGCGCACACTGTTGCCGACGAAGCCCGCGTGCGGGGCCAGTTCCGCGTCGGGGACGGCGAGTTCGAGTCCCGGGAAGCGGGTGAACAGCCGCTCCAGGGCGACGGTCGCCTCCAGGCGGGCCAGTGGGGCGCCGAGACAGTAGTGGGCGCCGTGTCCGAGGGAGAGGTGGCGTACGGCGCCGGGACGGGCGGGCCGGGTGACGTCGAAACGGTCGGCGTCCTGGCCGTGCGCCGCCCGGTCGCGGCCCGCGGCGGAGTAGCCGGCCAGGACGGGGGTGCCGGCGGGTATGAGCGTGCCGCCGACGGTGAGGTCGCGCACCGGGTAGCGGAACGGGAAGTAGCTGACCGGGGCGTCCCAGCGCAGGGTCTCCTCCACGACGTCGGCCCAGCTCGCCCCGCCCGCGCACACCAGGCCGAGCTGGTCGCGGTGGCCGCACAGGGCGCGTACCGCGTTGGTGATCAGGTTGAGCGTGGTCTCGTGTCCGGCGATGATCATCAGCAGGAGCGTGCCGATCAGCTCCTGCCCGCTGAGCCGGTCGCCGTCCTCGTCCCGGGCCGCGATGAGCGCGCTGGTCAGGTCGTCGCCGGGCGCGGCGGCCCTCGCGGCGGCGATCTCCTCGAGTACGGCCAGAAGTTCACGGTTGGCGGCGACGGCCTCGGCGGGCTCGGTGTCGGTGGCCACGATCCGGCTGCTGAGGTGGTGCAGCCGGTCCCGGAACTCGGCTACGACACCGAGGAGTTCGCTGATGACGCCCATGGGCAGCGGGAGCGCGAAGTGCCGGCGCAGATCCGCGACGCCCCCGCCGGCCGCGGCGGCGGCCGCCAGCCCGTCCAGCAGCGACTCGGTCAACTCCTCTACGCGCGGCCTCAGTTCCTCGGTGCGTCGTGGGGTGAAGGCGCGACCGACCAGGGAGCGCAGCCGCCGGTGGTCCTCGCCGTCGGCGGTGGTCATGCCCGGTACGGTCGCGAAGGTGCGCAACGGCCATCCCTCGGCTATCAGCCCCTCGCGCAGCGCCGTGAAGTGACGCGCGTTCTTGGCCACGCCGGGATCCTGCAGGAACTCCCGGAGCGCTTCGTGCCCGAGGACGGCCGCGCCCTCGATGCCACCGGGCAGTTCGACCGGAGTCACGGCGCCGCGGGCCAGGAGTCGCGCGTTGTCGGCGTGCGGGCAGCCGCCGGCGGGGTCCAGACGGTGCGGCGGCATGGCGGGCGTGGTCTCCACCGGCAGCTCCTGACGGTCGTACGGCGAGGGTGACGCCGACGATCGTAGGCTCACCGGAGCCGCCCGGCCTGGGCTTTCACATCATGGGGAATATGCCCCCGCGACGGTGTGTTGGCGTGGTCACGGACATACCGCTCCGCCGGGTGGTACTGTGCCGACAGGTACTCGTGCACGTCCCTTCGCGGACGCCGGTGCCGTTTCTCTCTCATCGCGCCGATCGGCCCGCCGGTCTCCGGCTCCGGCGCATCGGCTTCCCGGCACCACCTCGTGAACCGGCCTTCCGCCGTACCCGAGGTGCCGTTCCCGTCGCCCGGAGGCACCTGTGTGCCCGCCTCCCGCTCGCGGCCTCTCCCTCCTTCCTCTCTGCCTTCCGTCCGTGAAAGGACCTTCCCGCCATGACCACCACACTCGAACACCCCCCTGTCGCACAGCGGCCCCCGGCCGCCCGGCCCGTCACCGGTGTCCTGGACATCGACGCGCGCGGGAAGGGCCGCCTGAGGGCCGCGCACCTGCTGCCCTCCCCCGGCGACCCGCAGGTCTCCCCCGCGCTGATCCGCCGTCACGGCCTGCGCCGGGGCGACCTCGTGCGGGGCGAGAGCACGGCGCAGGCCGGCCTGACCGGCATCACACTGGTCGACGGCCGCGCTCCCGGCGAACTCCGCTCCCGCCGGCACTTCCACGAGCTCACCCCGCTGCACCCCCATGAGCGCCTCCGCCTGGAGCACCCGGCGTCCGGCCTGGCCGGGCGCGTCACCGACCTGTTCGCGCCGGTCGGAAAGGGGCAGCGCGGGCTGATCGTGGCCCCGCCGAAGAGCGGCAAGACCGTACTGCTCCAGCAGCTCGCCGCCGCTGTCGCGGGCAACCACCCCGACTGCCGGCTGATGGTGCTGCTGCTGGACGAGCGGCCCGAGGAGGTCACCGAGATGCGCCGCTCGGTGCGCGGCGAGGTGTACGCCTCCACCTTCGACCGGGCGGCCGGGGAGCACATCGCCCTGGCGGAACTGGTCGTCGAACGGGCCAAGCGGCTCGTCGAGGCCGGCGAGGACGTCGTCGTGCTGCTGGACTCGCTGACCCGGCTGTGCCGGGCCCACAACAACGCGTCCGCCGCCGGTGGCCGCACCCTGAGCGGCGGTGTCGACGCGGGCGCGCTGCTCGGCCCCAAGCGGTTCTTCGGCGCCGCCCGGCAGGCCGAGGAGGGCGGCTCGCTCACCATCCTCGCCACCGTCCTGGTGGACACCGGCTCGCGCGCCGACGGCTACTTCTTCGAGGAGCTGAAGAGCACCGGCAACATGGAGCTCCGGCTGGACCGGGAACCCGCCGCCCGCCGGGTCTTCCCGGCCGTGGACATCGACGCCACCGGTACCCGCCGAGAGGAACTGTTGCTCACCCCGGCCGAGTTGACGGTCACCCGGGGCCTGCGCCGGGCCCTGCGCTCCCGCGAGGGCGCACCGGGCGCCCTCGAGAAGCTGCTCGAGCGCATGCGGGGAACCCCCGACAACGCCACCTTCCTGCGCCGCGTCCAGCCGACCCTGCCCGGCGGCTGAACGGCTCCGGGACGCCCGTGAGCGCCGCGGTCGGCAGCCCCCCGGGGCTCGCGCGGGTGCTGCGTCCGGGTTGCTCCCGTAGGCCGTCCGGCCCGGACAGCGCGCCGGACCCGCCGCGACTTCCTACGTTGATCCTATGATCACCGGATTCTCTCGTCGGGTCGCCGTCACGGCCTGCTCCCTGTGTGTGGCGGGCACCCTCGCCCTCGCACCGGCCGCCGCCTCCACCGCACACCGTGCGGGTGATCCCGCGCCGCCCGGGCCACGCGCGTCGGTGCCGGAGCCGTCCCTGCTCCACCGGTCCGGCACGCAGGTCAGGCTCCGCAAGGGCGCCCCCGAGGTCCCGGAGGTCTCCGCGCTGTCCTGGCTGGTCGCCGACGCCGGCAGCGGCGAGGTGCTGGCCGCCGACGACGCGCACCGCGAGCTGCCGCCCGCGAGCACCATGAAGACGCTGTTCGCCCTCACCGTGCTGCCCGGCCTGCCCTCCACCATGCGGCACACCGTCGACTACCGGGAACTGGAGGACGTCGGCGAGGGCAGCAGCCTGGTCGGCGTCGAGGAGGGGCACAGCTACCAGGTGGCCGACCTGTGGCGCGGGGTCTTCCTCAGCTCGGGCAACGACGCCGTGCACGTGCTCGCCTCCCTCGGCGGCGGCTGGCAGGCCACGGCCCGGAAGATGCAGGACAAGGCGCGCTCCCTCGGTGCCCTGGACACCCATGTCGTCTCCCCCGACGGCTACGACGCCGACGGCCAGGTGTCCTCGGCGTACGACCTGGCCGTCTTCGGACGGGCCGGGCTGCGCAACCCCGACTTCGCCCGGTACTGCTCCACCGTCCGGTCCCAGTTCCCCGGCGACGGATGGCCGTACCAGATCGAGAACACCAACCGGCTGCTGACCGGTGAGGACGGCGTGGCCCCGTACCCCGGGCTGATCGGCATCAAGAACGGCTACACCAGCAACGCGGGCAACACCCTCGTCGCCGCGGCGCGCCGGGACGGCCGCACGCTCGTGGTGACCGTGATGAACCCTCAGGAGGGCGGCGGCCTGGCCGTGTACGAGGAGGCCCGTCAGCTGCTCGACTGGGGCTTCGCCGCGGCGGGGCGGGTGGGCCCGGTGGGGTCGCTGGACGCGCTGCGCCCGGGTGCGGCGGCCGCGGCCGCCGCACCAGCAGCGGCGACACCCGCCCCGGCGCCGGACGAGGAGCCGGACTGGTCGCCCACCGCGGCCGTCGTGGGCTTCACCGGGCTCGGCGCGGCGGCGGTGGCGCTGGCCTTGCGGGCCAAGAACGGCCGGGACGCCCGCGGCTGACCGGTCGGCAGGCCCAGCAGCAGACCGAGCGTGACCCAGGTGTAGGCGTTGCCGCCGAGGAAGCCGCCGATGCCGGAGGCGTCCCGGACCCAGAGCCACACCACGCTGCTGCACAGCACCGCGTACAGGGCGCCCGCGAGCCGCGGGTACCCGGCGCGCACCAGCACCGCGAGGGACGGCAGCAGCCACACCAGGTGGTGCACCCAGGTGACCGGGCTGACCAGGCAGGCCGCCGCGCCGGTGAGCGCGAAGGCCGCCGGCCAGTCGCCGGCCGCCGCCGCCCGGCGGGCCCGCCAGGCCCACCCGCACAGCACCAGCAGCACCGCACCCGCCCACAGGGCGCGGTCCGGCTCGCCGAGGCGGGCCAGGACGCCCTGCAGCGACTGGTTCGAGACGTAGTCGAGCCGTCCGACGCGGCTCGTCTGCCACAGCGCCCGGGTCCAGTAGTAACGGGACCCGCCCGGGTCCGCCCAGGCGGCCAGCCCGGTCGCCGCGAGGGCGACGCAGCTCGCCACGGCGGCCGCCCGCCGGCGCCGGGCGAGCAGCAGCAGGGCGATGAACAGGGCGGGCGTGAGCTTCACCGCCGCGGCCAGCCCGATCCCGGCGCCCGCCCAGCGGCCGCGGCCGGTCCGCAGCAGCCAGGCGTCGCCCAGCACCAGGGCCAGCAGCACCAGGTTCACCTGCCCGAAGCTGACGGTGTCCCGCAGCGGCTCGAACAGCGCGAGCAGGCACAGCGTCAGCGACCAGTGGAACCAGCCGTGCCCTCGCCGGCCGGGCCCGGCGAGGACGCGCAGGACCACCGCCAGCGCGGCCAGGTTCACCAGCAGGGAGGCGGCGATCGCGGTGTGCCGGCCCATCGCGGCCAGAGGCAGCATGAGCAGCGCGGCGAACGGCGGATAGGTGAAGCCGTACGGCGTCCCCGGCACCCGGTAGTCGTAGATCCGGCCGCCGTGCCCGGCCCAGGTGTGCACGGTCCCGTAGTAGACGCGCAGGTCGAAGAAGTCCCGCAGCAGCGGCACGGTGGCCGTGAACACGGTCACCGCGGCGGCCAGGGCCGCCACGAACATCAGGCGCCCGCGATCGGTGCGCGGCAGCGAAGGGCCCCTCATGCCGTCTCTCCCGCCGCCGGCGCCCGGGCGGCCGGCCGGGCCTGCCACAGCAGGACCAGGCCCAGCGCGCCGCCGCAGAGGGCGAGGGCGAGCTGGCCGGGGGCCGGCGGGCCGCCGCTCGGCAGCACGGCGAGCGCCAGCACACCGGTCAGCGCGGCGACCCGGTGCCGCACCGAGGTGCTGGGCGCGGCCGCCGCTATGAGGAACAGGCCCCACAGCATGTACCAGGGCCGGATGGCCGGGCCCAGCACGGCGACCGCGAGCAGGCTCAGCCCGAGGGCGTACACCGGCAGCGGGCGCAGCCGGAGCCAGATCAGCGTCACGGCGACGGCGGTGGCCACCAGGCCCAGCAGATGCCAGGCGGGCACGGCGAGCGGGGCCAGGCCGCTGCCGAGGTGTTCGAGCAGGGCGCCGGTGGCCCGGCCGAGCAGGCTGGTCAGGGCCCAGTTGTGCGCGGAGACGGGGGTGTCCAGGGCGCCGATCCAGCCGTATCCCGTGCCGGCGACGGCGGTGGCGAGGACCGTGGTCGCCGTGGCGCCGGCCGCCGTCGTGACCGTGGCGCGCAGCGGGCCGCGGCCGGCGTGGAGCTGGAGGATCAGCGCCGCGGGCAGGCCGAGCGCGGCGGGCGCCTTGACCAGGGCGGCCAGGGTGATGAGCACCGTGCCGAGCAGCGGCCACCGGCCGAGGGCCGCGACCAGGCCGAGTCCCAGCAGGCCGAGCATGAGCGCGTCGTTGTGGGCGCCCGCGACCAGGTGCAGCAGGACCAGCGGGTTCAGGGCGCCGAGCCACAGCGCGGCGGCCGGGTCGGCGCCGCTGTGCCGGGCCAGACGGGGCAGCGCCGCCGCCATGAGGGCGACGCCCAGCACCGCGACCAGGCGCATGCCGAGCAGACCGGCGGGCAGCTCGCCGCGGGTCAGGGCGGACAGCGCCGAGGCCAGGGCGAGGAACGCCGGGCCGTAGGGGGCGGCCGTGTGCTGCCACACCGGCGCGACCTCGTCGGCCAGCGGGCCGCCGAGCCGGGCGGGACCGTGGGCGTACACGTCCATGTGGGCGTCGACCATGGCGCCCTGCGCGAGATAGCTGTAGACGTCCCGGCTGAACAGCGGGGGCGCGAGCAGCAGCGGGGCCGCCCAGACGGTGAGCACCAGCAGCAGGGAGCGCTCGCCGGGCGGTCGCGGGCCCCGCACCAGACGGCCGAGCAGCGCCCAGGCCGCGGTGAGCAGCACGACCCCGCAGTAAACCCCGACCAGGCCGAGCGCGGCCCGTGCGGAGGCGGGGGCGAGCGTGTCCCGCACCGGCAGGGCGCCGGCCGTCCCCCCGCCCAGCGCGAGGCATGTGGTGCCGGCCAGCCCGAGCAGCCGGCAGCGGCGGAGGTCGAGGGGAAGGGGCATGGCCGGCACGGGGTCAGCGTGGCAATCCAGGGTGGCCGGGAGACGACGCTCCCCGCACCGGCGGGCGGCCCGTACATGACCGCCGTGTGCGCGACGGGGCCGGTCCGGGTCAGAACACCGACAGACCGGTGAGCGTGGTGAACCGGTCCAGCGCCGCCACGCCCGCCACCGAGTTGCCCCGTTCGTCGAGCCCCGGGCTCCACACGCACAGCGTGCAGCGGCCCGGGACCACCGCGATGATGCCGCCGCCGACACCGCTCTTGCCGGGCAGCCCGACCCGGTAGGCGAAGTCGCCGGCCGCGTCGTACGTCCCGCAGGTCAGCATCACCGCGTTGACCTGCTTGGCCTGGCTGCGGCTGAGCAGCCGGGTGCCGTCGGCGCGGATGCCGTGCCGGGCCAGGAAACCGGTGGCGAGGGCCAGGTCGGCGCAGGAGGCGGCGACGGAGCACTGCCGGAAGTACTGGTCGAGCAGCACCGGTACGTCGTTGTCGATGTTGTGGTACGACGCCATGAAGTGCGCCAGGGCCGCGTTGCGGTCGCCGTGCGCGGTCTCGGAGGCGGCGACCTCGAGGTCGAAGTCCAGGCCGGGGTTGCCGCTCTCGGTGCGCAGGAAGGCGAGCAGTTCGCCGGAGGCGTCGCCGGTGCGGGTCTGCAGGCGGTCGGTGACGACCAGCGCGCCCGCGTTGATGAAGGGGTTGCGCGGGATGCCGTTCTCGTACTCGAGCTGCACCAGGGAGTTGAACGGGTTGCCGGAGGGCTCGCGGCCGACGTGCTCCCAGAGTTCGTCGCCCTCGCGGGCCAGGTCCAGGGCGAGGGTGAACACCTTGGTGATGGACTGCGTGGAGAACGGCTGCCGCCACTCCCCCACCCCGTACACCGTGCCGTCCGGTTCGGCGACGGCCATGCCGAAGCTGCGCGCGTCGCGGGCCGCGAGCGCCGGGATGTAGTCGGCGGGGCGCCCGCGGCCGGGGGTGCGGCCCAGCTCCTGGGCGATGCGCTCCAGGACCGGCAGGAAGGCGGGGGACGACGTCGTTGTCATGATCGCCATTGTGCCTCCGGGCCGGTCCGGGCGCTTCGTGCGGGCCCGCGGGTCAGGCGGCGGGCGCCCCGCTGCCCGCGACGATCTCGGGGCGCAGCAGGCCGGCCAGCCGGTCGGCGGGCAACAGGCCCTTCTCCAGGACGAGTTCGGCCACGCCCCGGCCGGTGGCGAGGGCTTCCTTGGCGATGTCGGTGGCGGCCGTGTAGCCGATGTACGGGTTGAGGGCGGTGACCAGCCCGATGGAGTTCTCCACGGCGGCCCGCAGCCGCTCGGTGTTGGCGGTGATGCCGGTGACGCACCGCTCGGCGAGTGTCAGGCAGGCGCTGCGCAGGTGGGTGATGCTCTCCGACAGGGAGTGCAGGATGAGCGGCTCGAAGGCGTTGAGCTGGAGCTGTCCCGCCTCGGCGGCCATGGTGATGGCGACGTCGTTGCCGATGACCTCGAAGGCGACCTGGTTGACGACCTCGGGGATGACCGGGTTGACCTTGCCCGGCATGATCGATGAACCGGCCTGCACCGGCGGCAGGTTGATCTCGGCGAGGCCCGCGCGGGGGCCGGAGGACAGCAGGCGCAGGTCGTTGCAGCTCTTGGAGAGCTTGACCGCGATCCGCTTCAGCACACCGGACATCTGCACGAAGGCGCCGCAGTCCTGGGTGGCCTCGACCAGGTTGGCCGCGGTGACCAGGGGCAGTCCGGTGATCCCGGCGAGGTGCCGGCGGGCGGCCTCGGCGTACCCGGCCGGGGCGTTGAGGCCGGTGCCGATGGCGGTGGCGCCGAGGTTGATCTCGTGGATCAGTTCCACGGCCTCGGCGAGCCGGCTGCGGTCCTCGTCGAGCATCACGGCGAACGCCGAGAACTCCTGGCCGAGGGTCATCGGCACGGCGTCCTGGAGCTGGGTGCGGCCCATCTTCAGCACGTCGCGGAACTCGAAGGCCTTCCCCGCGAAGGCGTCCTGGAGGACGGCCATGGCCTTGAGCAGGCCGCGCACCGCGAACACCGTCGCGATCTTGACGGCGGTGGGGTAGACGTCGTTGGTGGACTGGCCGAGGTTGACGTCCTCGTTGGGGTGCAGGTGCGCGTACTCGCCCTTGCCGTGGCCGAGCAGTTCCAGCGCGCGGTTGGCCACGACCTCGTTGGCGTTCATGTTGGTGGACGTGCCGGCGCCGCCCTGGATGACGTCCACGACGAACTGGTCGTGCAGCCCGCCCGCGCGTATCTCCCGGCAGGCGGCGACGATCGCGGCCGCCTTCCGGGGCTTCAGCAGGCCGAGTTCCTCATTGGCGAGGGCCGCGGCCTCCTTGACGGCGGCCAGGGCGTCGATCAGGTGCGGGTAGGCGGAGATGGGGGTGCCGGTGATGGGGAAGTTCTCCGTCGCGCGCAGGGTGTGGATGCCCCAGTACGCGTCGGCGGGTACGTCGCGGTCGCCGAGCAGGTCGTGCTCGCTTCGGGTGGCGGCGGTCATCGGGGTGCGGCCTCTTTCGGAGGTACGGGGGTGGGGGGTGGGGGTCAGGCGCAGGCCGGCTGCGGGGCCGGGTCCAGTGCCGGTACGGGCCGCACCCGGCCGACCTGCTCCCCGCCGCCGAGCAGCGGCTCGCCCTCGAACGCGGTGAGCAGGGCGGGGTCGACGCCGGCGCGGGCCAGGGCCGCCGCGGCCACCGGTATGCGGGCCCGGTTCGCGCCGTCGGCGATCTTGACAGCGACGGCGCGGCCGTCCGGGAGCGCGGCGACCTGGACGCCCTCGAAGCCGTCCTTGGCGAGCAGGCCCGGTACGGCCCGCATCAGCTCGGCCACGTCCCGGCCGGCGCCGGAGGCCATCTCGGCGTGCTCGCGCATCGCGTCGGCCACCCGGGCGCCGGGGGTGCCGGGCGCGGCGGTGGTGAGGCGGGCGGCGGCGCGGGCGAGGCCGTGCAGCGAGACGGAGAACAGCGGCGCGCCGCAGCCGTCCACGGTCACCCGGGCGATCGGCTGGCCGGTGAGTTCCTCGACCGTGTCCGCGACGGCCCGCTGGAGCGGGTGGGCCGGGTCCAGGTAGTCCGCCAGGGACCAGCCGTTGAGCTTCGCGGTCCACAGCATCGCCGCGTGCTTGCCGGAGCAGTTCTGGGCGAGCCGGGAGGGCTCCCGGCCCGCGCGGACCCAGGCGTCCCGGACGGCCGGGCCGTACGGCATGTCGGGCACGTTGCGCAGGTCGTCCTCGCCGAGGCCGGCGAGTTCGAGGATCCGCCGGGTGCCGTCGAGGTGCCGTTCCTCGCCGGAGTGGCTGGCGGCGGCCAGCGAGAGCAGCGCGCCGTCCAGCGGGAGCCCGGCGCGCAGCATGGCCACGGCCTGGAGGGGCTTGAGGGCCGAGCGGGGGTAGAACGCGGCCTCGGTGTCGCCGAGCTGGAGCTGAACACGGCCGTCCTTGCCGAGGACGACGACCGAGCCGTAGTGGACGCCCTCGACGACCCCGCCGCGCACGAGGTGGGCGACGGGGGCGTGCCGGGGTTCACGGACGGCGGGCGCGGACGCGGTGACGGGAGAGCTGCTGTACATCACTGCCTGAATCGGTGGTCGGAGCGGGAATGCGGGAGGGGCGGAGGGCGGGGAGAGCGGTGCGGAGGGCCGGCGTAACGGCCGGGGGTCACGCGCCGGGTCCGCCGCCGGTGGGCGTGTCCGGGCGTCCGGCGCGCACGATGTCGGTGAGGGTCGTCTCGACGCGGTCGAGGTGGTGGCTCATGGCCTCGACGGCGTCGTGTTCGCTGCCGTCCACCAGCGCCTCGAGGATCGCCCGGTGCTCGCGGTTCGACTGCTCGCGGCGCCCGCCCAGTTCGTTGAGGAAGGCGGACTGGCGGGCCAGCGCGTCGCGGATCTCCTCGATGACCCGGCGGAAGACCGGGTTCTGCGCGGCCTCGGCGACGGCGAGGTGGAAGAGGCTGTCCATCGCGACCCACGCGGTGGTGTCCGTCTCCCGCTCCATGCGGTCGAGCAACCGGCCGAGCCGGTCCAGGTTCTCCGGGGTGCGGCGGACCGCCGCGTAGCCGGCGACCGGGATCTCGACGTGGCGGCGGACCTCGAGCAGGTGGCCGGCCGTGTAGTCGCCGAAGGTGGGTTCGTCGGCGGAGTCCGCGACGACGAAGGTGCCCTTGCCGGTCCGGGAGACCGTCAGGCCCATCGTCTGCAGGGCGCGCAGCGCCTCGCGGAGCACGGGCCGGGAGACCTCGAGCGTGCGGCACAGCTCGGCCTCGGAGGGGAGCTTGTCGCCCACGGCGTACTCGCCTCGTTCGATGGCGCCGCGAAGGTGGCCGAGGACCGCCTCCATGGCGCTGACGCGCCGTGGAACGGGACCACCTGTCTGGCTGTCTGACAGGTTCACGGAGCGATCCTGCGGCCTGCGGGACGGCGCTGTCAAGGCGGGGCCTGCCGGGGGAAACGGACACGGGGCGCGGCGCCCGGGCGGGCTGCCGCACCCCGTGGGTGGCCGGTGACTCCGGTCAGCTGCTGAGCGTGCCGGTGGCGAGGAGGCCGAGGAGCGCCACGCCGATCACGATCCGGTAGATCACGAAGGCGTTGAAGGAGTGCTTGGCGACGAACTTCAGCAGCCAGGCGATGGAGGCGTAGGCGACGACGAAGGACACGATCGTGCCGACGGCCAGCGGGGCGGCGCCCACGCCCGCGCCGAGGGCGTCCTTCAGCTCGTAGATGCCGGCGCCGGTCAGGGCCGGGATGCCGAGGAAGAAGGACAGCCGGGTGGCCGCGACCCGGTCCAGGTCGAGGATGAGCGCGGTGGACATGGTGGCGCCGGAGCGGGAGAAGCCGGGGAAGAGCAGCGCGAGGATCTGCGAGCAGCCGACCAGCATCGCGTCCTTGAAGGAGGTGTCGTCCTCACCGCGCTTGTGCCGGCCCATCTGGTCGGCCGCCCACATCACGCCCGACCCGACGATCAGGGAGCCGGCGACCACCCAGAGCGAGGCGAGCGGGCCTTCGATCAGCGGCTTCGCGGCCAGGCCGACCACGACGATCGGGATGGTCGCGGCGATCACCCACCAGGCGAACTTGTAGTCGTGGTGGTAGCGCTCCTCGGGCTTGGTCAGACCGCGGAACCAGGCGGAGACGATCCGCTTGATGTCCTTGAAGAAGTACACGAGCACGGCCGCGATGGCGCCGACCTGGATGACGGCGGAGAAGCCGACGACGGACTTGTCGTCGACGGGGATGTCCATGAGCCCTTCGGCGATCTTGAGGTGGCCGGTCGACGACACGGGGAGGAATTCGGTCACCCCCTCGACGACTCCGAGGACGACGGCCTGACCGACGGAGATGGCGCTCATGGGATCCAGTTCTGAGAAGAGTTGGTCGACAGTGCTGTAGACGTTCCTACCATGCCCGGTCCGGCGGACCGGTCGCTACGCCCACAGGGCGCCGGCGAGCCACACACCGGCGAAGGCCGCCGCCAAGCCGGCCACCACGCTCGCCGCGGCGTTGGCCGCAGCGTAGAGGGCCGCACCGGCCTCGGTCAGCCTGAGCGTCTCGTAGGAGAACGTCGAGTACGTCGTCAGGGCCCCGCACAGGCCGGTGCCCAGCAGCAACTGAAGGTGCTGACCTGCGGCTCCCGCGGCGGCGGCGCCGGTGAGCAGGCCCAGGACCAGGCAGCCGGTGACGTTCACCACGAAGGTGCCCCACGGGAAGAGCGAGTCGTGCCTGGCCTGGACGGCGCGGTCGGTGAGATAGCGCAGGGGCGCGCCGACCACGGCCCCCGCCACGACCAGCAGCCAGTTCACAACGACCTCTTACCCGTCGGGGCCGTTTCGTCCGGGTCCGCGCCCCGCCCCACGTACCGGATGACCTCGCAGTCCTCCAAGGTCACCAGCCCTTCACCGACCAGTTCGTCGAGCTGCGGCAGGAACGCCCGGATCCGCTCCTCGGTGTCCACGACGACGATCGCGACGGGCAGGTCCTCGCTCACCGACAGCAGCCGGGAGGTGTGGATGCGCGAGGAGGCGCCGAAGCCCTCGACGCCCCGGAAGACGCTGGCCCCGGCGAGGCCGGCGGTGTGTGCGCGGTGCACGATCTCGGAGTAGAGGGGCCGGTGGTACCAGGTGTCGTCCTCGCCGATGTACACGGTCAGCCGCAGGGGCCGGCCGGTGAGGGATGTCATCGCTGCCTCCTGGTGAGCAGGGCACGGGCGGCGGCCGAGGCCGCCCACACCGCCGCGAGGGCCGCGAGCAGGGTGACGGCGAGATACGCGAGAGCGGTGCGCGGGTGCCCGCCGTCGGCCAGCTTCTGGATGTCGACGGCGTAGGTGGAGAAGGTGGTGTAGCCGCCGAGCACACCGGTGCCGAAGAACGGGCGCACCAGGCGGTGGGCGGCCCACACGTCGGTGATCAGCACCATGAACACGCCGATCACGGCGCAGCCGGTGACGTTGGTCCAGAAGGTCGCCCAGGGGAAACCGCCGGGCGGGGTGGGCCAGGCCAGGGTGAGCGCGTAGCGGGCCGTCGCGCCGAGGGCACCGCCGGCGGCGACCACCGCGACAACGGGGGCCTGGGCGCGCCAGGCGGGCCGCCGCCGCGCGGGGCGGGCGCGGAGGCTCTCGGCTTCCGTGGCTGTCATGCTCGTGGATCTCCTGTTCGGCCGGACCACGACGGGTGATCACGGCCGGGCACCAGGGTACCGCCGGGTCATCCGGTGGCCGGAGCCGCGCAGACGGCGACGCCCGGCTCCCAGAAGCTGCCGAGGACCAGCAGGGAACCGGTCACGCAGACACTGGTGACCATGCGGAAGCCGGAGCGGCGACGGCTCAGGTGGTGCACGGTGCGGCCGTGGTCGTCGACCGCCACCACACCGATCGTGCCGCCCGGGCGGAACGGGGCGCGGACGGCGGCCCGGGCGGCGGCGCGGCGGGCGCCCGGCGGGGTGCGGTGCAGCAGGTCGAGCGGGGGGACGCGGGGCCCGGCCAGGGCCACCCAGACCGGGCCGTCCGGCCCCTCGCGCCACATGTTGTCGGGCATGCCCGGCAGGTCCGCGAAGAGTTCGGCCTGTCCGGCGCGTGGCCCGGTGAGGTGGTAGCGGGTGAGCCGGCAGGCGCCGGTCTCGGCGATGATCAGGAAGGTGCCGTCACCGCTCACGGCGAGGCCGTTGGCGAACTGGAGGCCGTCCAGCAGTACTTCGGGGGCGCCGCCGCCGGGCGGGAGGCGGAGCAGCCGGCCGGTGCCGGTGTGCTCCACGATGTCGCCGATCCACTGGTCCAGGGGGTACCGGCGGCTGGAAGCGGTGAAGCAGACGCTGCCGTCGTCCAGCGCGACGGCGTTGCTGCACACCCGCAGCGGCTCCCCCGCCACCGAGTCCGCCAGGACCCGCACGGCGCCGTCCGGGTCGACCCGGAGCAGGCCGCGTTCCGCGTCGCACACCAGCAGGCCGCCGTCGGCGAGCGGTTCCAGACCGAGCGGGCGGCCGCCGGTGTCGGCCAGTGTCTCGACCCGGGCCGTGGGCGGGTCGGCGAGATGACGGATCCGCAGGACGCGGCCGTCCGCCGTCCCGGTCAGGACGTGGCCTTCGGCGTCGGTCACCACGTCCTCGGGGCCGCGGCCGCCGAGGCCGACGTAGTGGAGTGGGACGAGTGCGGTGGTCATACGTCTTCACCAGCCCTTCTCGAACATGCGGGCCACCTCGGCGATACGGATCTCGTCACGCCGGTAGTGGGTGCGGCACCGGATCCGCCGGGTGCGCAGCAGGCCCAGGCAGGCCAGCAGGTCGAGGTGGGCGGCGGCGGTCCGGCGGGGCACGCCCAGTTTGGCGGCCACGGCCCGCGCGGTGACGCCCGTCTCGGCCGGGTCACCGCTGCCGCGCCCGGCCGGGAAGTGCGCCGCCGGGTCCTTGAGCCAGTCAAGGATGGTCTGCCGTACGCGGCCCGAGGGAGTTCCCGTCATCCGTCCCGCCTCCGTCCCCGGCCTCCTCGTGCGCGGTCTTCCCACTCTGGCGCAGCCGGACACGTCCCGTAGGGGACTCGCCGGCCCTTGACCGGTACCGAACGGCCTTTGCCACGACAGGATTTCACGGATACGCGGCGGGGCCCGGCCGTCACTCACGGCCGGGCCCCGTCGGGCGTGGTTCAGGGGTGGATCAGCGGTGGCCGAACCAGGTCATCGAGGACAGCGTCCTGTCGTCGTAGCCCAACAGGGCCTGGTTCTCCCAGCCGTTGCCGGAGGAGGCGTCGGCCGGGTCCCAGCCGTTGCCGGTGACGGCCGTCCAGGTCGCCTCCCAGTAGAAGACGCCGAGGCCGCGGCCGCCCGGCACGACCTCCACGATGCTCGCCACGTCGTTCATCCACTTGGTCTGGCCGGCCACGGTCGCCGGGTAGCCGGGGACCAGCCCGCCGGTGGTGTCGATCTGGTCGGTGAGCGGGTCGTCGCTGTCGAGGCGGAAGGGGTAGGCGGTCTCGGCGACGAACACGGGCTTGCCGTAGCGGGCGGCCGCGTCGTCGAGGGTGGTCTGGAGGTCGGCGAGCGGGCCGTGCCAGGAGCCGTAGTACGACAGCCCGATCGCGTCGAACTTCACGCCCTGGGCGACCGCGTTGTCGAACCACCACTCGGTGCCCGCCCTGTCCCCGCCCTTGGCGAGATGCAGCGCGACGGTCGTCGACGGGCTGACCGCCTTGGCGGCGCCGTAGCCGGAGTCGAGCAGTCCGGCGAGCTGGGGCCAGTTGTCCGTGGAGCCCTCGTTCCACAGCATGCCGCCGTTGATCTCGTTGCCGACCTGGACCATGTCGGCGGTGGTGCCCTGCGCCATCAGGGCGTTCAGCACGTCGTACGTGTGGTTGTACACGTCCGTCTTGAGCTGGGCGTAGGAGTGGCCCGCCCAGGCGGCCGGCTTGGCCTGGGCACCGGGGTCGGCCCAGGTGTCCGAGCAGTGGAAGTCGACGAGCAGTTTCATGCCCCGCGCCTTGATCCGCTTGGCCATGGCCAGTACGCGCGCCTTGTTGTTGCAGCCGTCGGCCGGGTTCACCCAGACCTTCAGCCGTGCGTAGTTCATGCCGTACGACGTGAGTACGGAGAGAGCGTCACCGGCGGTGCCGGAACTCGTCCGGTACACCCCGCCGCCGGCCTCGCTCCCCCCGCGGCGACCGCGGCGACCCCGGCGCTCACCACGATCCGCCAGCCGTGGGACCGGATCAGCAACGAGATGGTGCGGGTGCTGCTCGCCAGATAGGCGGCGAGGACCCGGCCGCGGTGATCCTCCCGACGGAACTGGTCCGCCGCGAGTCGGCCTGAGCCGGCGCTCCGTGGCGCGGACGCGGCGCCCGGCCCCCGGTCGGCGCAACCGGTCAGGATCGGAGAAGCGGCGGCGGGCCCGCCCGTCCTAGCGTGGAGGTCACCGGCGGGGAGCCGTCGGGGCAGCCACCTTCGAGGAGTGAGTTCCATGACCGCCGGCGTGCAGACGATCATCTACCCCGTCAAGGACCTGGAGAAGGCCAAGCCGCTGTTCGCGGCGCTGCTGGGGGTCGAGCCGTACGCGGACGAGCCGTACTACGTCGGCTTCAAGGCCGCCGGGCAGGACGTCGGTCTCGATCCGAACGGGCACGCCAAGGGCATGACCGGACCGGTCCCCTACTGGCACGTCACCGATCTGCGGGAGCGGCTGGCCACGCTGGTGGCGGCCGGCGCCGAGCTGCTGCAGGACGCGCAGGACGTCGGCGGCGGCCGGCTGATCGCGTTCGTCCGGGACGCCGACGGCAACCTGGTGGGCCTGCTCCAGGACCCGGCCGCCTGAACCGCCGCCGGCCCCGACACCCGTACTAGTTGCACACTCAACGATTGGCCGGAACGGTGCTACCGTGCGGGTATGGCAGTCAAGACGGCCGATGCCCGGCTCGAGGAACGGTGGCGGGACATCCTCACCGTGCACGCGCGCACGATGTGCGAGATCGACCGCGCCCTGCATCCGCACGGGCTCGGCGCCAGCGACTTCGAGGTGCTGGACATTCTCGCCGCCGAGTCGCCCGCCGAGGGCGACCAGTGCCGGGTGCAGAACCTGGTCGGACGGGTTCATCTCAGCCAGAGCGCGCTGTCCCGGCTGATCGGCCGGCTGGAGAAGGACGGCCTGGTCGAGCGCTCGGTGTGCGCGGAGGACCGGCGCGGGGTGTGGGTCGCGCTGACCCGCAGAGGCCGCGATCTGCACGCCGAGGTACTGCCGCTGCAGCGGGCCGTGCTGGAGCGGATGCTGGCCGAACGGGCCGGATGACCTCACCCGGAGCTGCGGGGCGCCGTCGCGTGCCCCGCGGCTCCGGCGTGCGCACGGGCCGCTCAGCGGGCCAGCAGGGTGCGCACCCCCTGCGAGGTGAGCGTCAGCCCGTGGGCGGAGCTGCCGTCGATGGCGAGGGAGAGGTCCTCCTCGGGCCACTGGGAGGCCAGGGCGCCGAGCGGTATCAGGCGGTAGCGGGAGATGAACGGCAGCAGCTCGGCCATCGTCCCCTCCGAGGTGAAGACCGGGACGACCGGATCGCCACCGCTCTGTTCGAGGACGGGCAGTGCGACGGTCGAGGCGTCGGCGCCCTCCCCGTCCACCGCCTCGTCCGGCACCGGGACGAGCACCTCGCTGTGCGCGAGGGTGTCCAGGGCGATCTGGTCCTCGGCGTTCACGGCCAGCGCGTCGAGCGCCTGCTGGGCCGGCGTGGGCAGTTGGTCGTCGTGCGCGGGTGTCTCCATGGCAGATCCCCAGGTAGCGGCGGTACGGGCACACGGCCGGGACGGGCCCGGGCGTGCTCCCGCCTCGCGTACCCGGTTCGGCTTCGAGCCATGCGTGCGGATTCCGGGGAGGTGCGGCGGCCGGCCGGTGAGGGCCGACCGGCGGGGCGGGCCGCGCGGCTCAGCGGCCGAACTCCTCCTGGATCGGCGTCCTCGGCTCCTCGCGCAGATGCCGGGCCGGTCCGGGCCTGCCGCCTTCGCGTGCCCGTGCGATCCGCTGTGCGGCCTCGGGGTCGAGGTCCGCGGCGGGGTCAACCCGGACCGACCCGGCGACCTCCTCGCGGTCGGCGTACTGCTCGGACGGCATGCCGCGCAGGGCCCTGACCACTTCTTCCGGCGCGCTCGCGGCACGGGCCGCCGTCACCAGCCGGTCCTTCCCGGCGGGGAAGTCGACGCCCCTGATCGCGGCCAGCACGTCGGGAACGCTGGTGCGTGCCATGGGATCTCCTCCTTCAGGTCTCCTCCGCTCGTTCCGGGTTCCGCCGGCCGGTCCGTTCCGCTCGTCGGTGCCGGTGAGTTCCGCTCGTCGGTGCGTTCTGATCGTCGTCACTCGTCGCCGTCGGAGCCGTCGCGGTCGTTGTCGTCGTCGTCCCGATCGCCCTCGGCCTGCGAGGGGGTGGTGCGCGGCGGTCCGGCCGCCGTCGTGTCGTCGTCGCGTTCGCCCTCGGCCTGCGAGGGGGTCTGCTCGGTCATCCCGGCGCCTCCACACCTGTCGTGTGCCTGTGCGGACATCCCGAGTACCCGCCCGCATCGGATCCCATGACGGGAGAAATCAGGATGAATCCGGCACCACGGGTCGGGGTACCTGGACGGTCCGGCACGGTGTGCGCGCCGGACGACCGTAGAACCCTGCCCACCGCTCTGGAGGAACCATGGCGGGTGTCAGCCCCACCGATCTGCAGAAGGCCCTGTCCGGAGCGGAGTATCCGTGCGACTCCGCCGGGCTCCGGAAGGTCGCCGAGGACAACCACGCGCCGAAGGAGGTCACCGAGCGCCTCGCGCACCTCGGGAAGAGGGAGTTCCAGAATCCCGCCGAGGTGAGCAAGGCCGTCTTCCGCGGCGAGTAGCCGATCGAGTGCGCGCGGCGGCCGGCCTTCCGCTCCGGCCGCCGCGTGGTGTGCCGTCCCGGCCGGGGCGCGGCCGGGGCGCGGTACGCCTCGGCCCGGCGATCGGGGTCACTCCCCGTCGCGCGATGCCGCCCGGAGCCTCTCGAAGGCGGTGGGGCGTGGCCGGTCCCCCATGAAGTCGCTGATGCGCAGGGCGCATTCGCGCGCGGACAGGACGCTGGTGTCCACCTCGACGTCGTGCGGCCCGTGCGCGTGGACGTGCTCGTACTGCAGGGCGGCCAGCCCCGGCTGCCGGTCGCCCCGAGCGCGTTCCCGGCGCTCCAGCTCGGGCAGGGGGCAGCGGACCGCGACCAGGACGGTGTCTTCGGGCACCAGGAGGCCCAGCAGGTCGAGCAACCGCCAGCGGCGGCTGAGCGGATGGTCCACGACGAGGTTGTTGCCGCCCGCCGCCATTCCCGCGACGGCCCGGTGGAAGCCCTTGACGGTGCGGTCGATCTCGGCCGGGAGGTCCGCGCCGGCGACCGGCCGGCCGCCGCGCATGGCGTGGAAGGTGTCGACGGGCATGTGGAACCAGGTGCCGTCGAGCACCTCCAGGAGCGCCCGGGCGATGCTCGACTTGCCCGAGCTGGACGTGCCGTTGAGCAGGACGACCGTGCCCCCGGCCGGTGTGCCGGGGATGCGCGCGTGGTCCGGGTCGGCCGGGTGCGGAGCCGCTTCGGTCGCCATGGGTCGTCCTTCCGTCGGCGAGGGCCCTGAGCCGGGCGAGGCGCCGTGATCATCGCATCCCGGCGTGTACGGCGGCGCGCCCGGCGGCTCGTGCGACGGCCCGCACGGGCGGGCGGGGCCGGGTGCGGCTCGCCCCGGCGGCTCGCGGTGACCTAGTCTTCTGCGCTGGTGACGGCCCGGGCAAGGGGGCCGGTTCTTTGAGGGTTGGTGGCATGGTCGCTGGTCGGGTGGTGCGGTTCGACGGTTCCCGGGGGTACGGGTTCATCGCTCCGGAGGACGGCACCGAGGACGTCTTCCTGCACGTGAACGACCTGCTCATTCCCGAGCAGCAGTTGCGTCCGGGGCTGGTGGTGGAGTTCGAGGTCGAGGAGGGCGATCGGGGCCCGAAGGCCTCGGCGGTGAAGCTGGCCCCGGCGTCCGCCGGCGGGCCGGCGCTGGTCAGGGGCGGGGGCGCGGTGCCCTTCCCGGGCGCCGCCAGGCAGCCGGACGGCGACGACTCGCTGTGCGACGTCCTCACCCCGGACGAGTACCTCCACGAGGTCACCGAGATCCTGCTGGCCACCGCGCCGTCCCTGACCGGGGAGCAGATCCTTCAGGTCCGGCTCGGGCTGCTGCGGTTCGGCAGGAACCACGGGTGGACCGAGGACTGAGACGCCACGATGGCGTGGTTCCCGGCCAGGGCCGGGAACCACGCCACCCCCGTGCGGTCGGCGGCCGATGCAGACCGGCGATCTCGCCCGCCCGCGCACTCCGGTGACCAGGGCGGAGGCCGTGGGCGCCGCCGCCAGCAGCACGGCCACCGGATCGGCGGGCAACACCTCACCGGACACCTTCACCTCCGGCTCGCGTGCCCGGACACGTTCGGCGCAGGAGGCGACGATGTGCTGCGCCATGACCTCCTCGGCGGGACGGCCGGTGCCGAAGGACGGCCGGGCACCCTCGTAGCGCTCCCACAGGGACGCGTGGACCAGGCGCAGCGGCAGCCCGCGCCGCTGCGCCTCGGCCGCCGCCCAGTCGACCGCGAGCAGACTGCAGGCCGAGCCGTCCACGCCACGACCAGCGGGAGTTCCATCGCCGCCACCGCCTTCTCCGTCCGGTTGCGGTCCCCCCTTGCCGTGGTCCCCCGTCCTCTCCCCCGCCGTACCGTCGCCCGGTCGCCGCGCCGCCCGGTCAGGGGCCGGGGGTGATGCGGCGGCCGGTGAGCCGGGTGGGCCGGATCGACACCCACAGCTCGCGTTCACCGCCCGCCCACGGCTCGCCGTACGCGCCCCCGGCGAGACGCCGTGCGGCGTCCGGGTCCGTGACGGCGCGCGCGGGGCCCACGGCGAGCACGCTCCAGCCCTGGCTGAGCGCCTCGTCCAGGTGGTCCACCTCGAAGGCGACGTCCGTGCCCACGGCCGCCGCGGGCACCGAACCCGGCGTGGTCCGGAAGGCGATCGCGTCGTCGACGATCTCGTAGTTGACCGGGACGACCGCGGGCCGGCCGTCGGGCGCCGTCACCGCGACGCGGCCGACGCCGTGGGTGGACAGCAGGGCGCGGCACGCCTCCGGACCGAGGTCCCGCAGGTGCGGGTGGAGCAGCGCGTGGCCCTGGCCGGGTGGCAGGTCGGCGCCTCGGCCGCGCAGTACGGCGACGGTGGTGCCGAGCGCGTCGGCCAGCCTGACGAGGGTGGCGAGCGTCGGGTCGGCGGGATGTTCCTCCAGGTGGGCCAGGTAGTCGGGGGACATGCGGGCGCGGCCCGCCGTCTCCTCCCGGCTCAGCCCCCGGCGCCGGCGTTCGACCGCCACGCGCCGGCCGATGTCGCCGGCCGCCGGGGCGGCGAACTCCGGGGCGCCGAATGCCGGGGCGGCACCGGACACGGCACCGGACGCCTGCGAGGCCTCGTGGCCGGACGGTGGTGTGCCGTGCCCGATGTGGCGGAGGTGCGCGTCGGGCCCGGGGAACACCAGCGACACCTGTTCCGTGTCCGACCAGCGCACGTCGTAGGGCGGTGTGCCGTCCTCGTGGTGGAGTCCGACGATCTCGCCGTCGCGTCGGGCAATGCCGGTCGCCGGGCTTTCCACGACGAGCTGGTCGCCGAGGTGAGCTCGCATGGTCGCCGCCCTTCTCCTCAGATCGATGCCGTTTTCAGGGTTCCGGGGCCGGACCCGGGTGCCCCCATGCCCTGGATGTCCCGTTCGGCGGTGGTCAGCAGCTGCTTGGCGAGGTCGACCATGGCCCGGCCCGCCGCCAGTTCGTCACCGATCTCCGGTACGTTCGCGTCCGCCGGGTGGCAGTGCGCCGCCCCTTCGCCGGTGAGCGCCGCGGTGCCGGTGTCCAGCACCACATGCGCCTTCGTCGTCCCCTCGTCGTCCTCGAAGAGGTGGAGGCGGACCTTCCACTCAGCCGTGTGCGACATCGCTTCTCTCCTCACCTGGATACCGGTCGGTGGGCCGTGGGCCGGAGCGCTCCGCGGGCGGCGGGCCCCGCGCCGGGCGGCCGGGGGCCGGCCGCGGACATCCGCTCCTCGATGCGCCGCCGGACATCGGCGGCGAGCGCGGCGAGGCGGCCGGACACCGTCGCGCGGGGCGCGACCGGGGCGCGGACGCGGCGGGCGGCGGGCGGCAGCCCGTCCAGGTCCGCGGCGAAGCGCGCCCGGCCGTCGTCGAGCGTGGGCCGCCCGCCGGTGCGCCGCCCGCCGGCCATCACGGTCTCCAGCAGCGGTGTGCCGTCGCCCGGCGGCCGCTCGTCGGCGAGGGCGATCACATCGGCGTATCCGGGGCGGCGGAACACCTGCTTGGGGCCGGGCGCCGTCACCTTCGCGGACGACAGCTTCATCACCGGCCGGCCGTCGTACTCCACCATCTTGTAGGCGGAGTCCAGATACGGTGCGTCGGCCGAGACGCCGACGCGGGTGCCTACGGCGAAGACGTCGATCGGGGCCCGGGAGCGCACCAGGTCGTCCACGGCGTACTCGTCGAGCCCGCCGCTGGCGATGATCCGTACATCCGGCAGCCCCGCGTCGTCCAGCAGGGCCCGGGCGCGTACCGCCAGGGCCCGGAGGTCGCCGCTGTCGAGCCGTACGGCCGAACCGGGCCCGCGGTCCAGGTCGCGCAGGACGCGGGCCGCGACGCGGACGCCGGCCTCGGTGTCGTAGGTGTCCACCAGCAGGGTCAGCGGCCCCGGGTGGGTCCGGGCGAAGGCGCGGAACGCCTCCTCCTCGCCGGGGAACGCCTCCACGTAGGAGTGGGCCATGGTGCCCACGGCGGGTGTGCCGGTGGCCGTGGCGGCGGCCACGTTGCTGGTCCCGGCGAAGCCGACCAGCGCGCCGAGCCGGGCGGCCTGGAACCCGGCCTGCGGGCCGTGGGTGCGCCGCAGGGAGAAGTCCACGACCGGGTGTCCGTCCGCCGCGAGCGCGCAGCGCGCGGCCTTCGAGGCGATCAGCGTCTGATGGCTGATCCGGTTCAGCACGTACGTCTCGACGAGCTGCGCCTCGGGCAGGGGCGCGGTCACCTCCAGCAGGGGCTCGCCCGCGAGCACGATCCGCCCCTCCGGCACGGCCCGCACCCGGCCGGTGAACTCCAGTCCCAGCAGGGGCCGCAGTTCGTCCGCCGGCCGGTGCAGCGCGGCGGCGAAGTCCTCGACATCCTCGGGGCCGACGTGCAGGCCGGCGAGGTACTCCAGGGCCGACTCGAGACCCGCGGCGACCAGGAAGCCGCGCTCGGGGGGCAGGTCGCGGACGAACAGGCTGAACGTCGCGGGGCCCGCCATGCCCTCCCGCAGGTAGGAAAGGGCCATGGTGACCTCGTACAGGTCGGTGGTCGTCGCCTCGGACATCGGCGTCGCCTCCTCGGCTCCCCCTGTCGTCCCACGATCGGACGGCGCCGGCCCTCGCTCACAGGGCCGAACGGCCCTGCCGTGCCGGCGTCCGGCCCCCGGCGGCCGGACGCCGGGGCAACTCCCGGCCGCCGGCCCCGGTCAGGTCACCGGCCCCGGTCAGGTCCGGGGCACGACCACGACCGGGCACGGCGCGTGGTGGAGCATCGCGTGGCCGGTCAGGCCCAGTTGGAGACCGGGGTGCCCATGCCGCCGCGGAGCGCCGACGATCAGCAGGTCCGCGCCGGACGCGGCGGCGAGCAGTTCCCGGCGGGCCGGCCCCTCGATCACCCTGCGGGTCACCGGGACGTCGCCGTAACGGTCCGTCAGTCCGCGCAGTGCGTCATCGAGCACCTGGGGCGGCGGGCGCCGGTGGGCCTCCAGGGCCCACGAGGGAGCCTGCGCCGTGGCGTGCGCGTCGTGCGGCGCTGTCCAGGCGTGCACCGCCACCAGCCCGCACCGCCGCACCTGCGCCTCACGGAAGGCGAACGCCACCGCCGTGGCACTGCCCTCCCCGTTCTCGACGCCGACGACGACGCTGCCGAACCTGGCCTCCCGGTGTTCGGCGGCGCCGCGCACCACGACGACCGGGCACTCCGCCCGGGCCGCCACGGCCAGGCCGACGGACCCCAGGAGCATCGCGTCGAGGTCCCCGAGTCCCCTGGAGCCGAGGACCAGGGCGAAGGCGTCGTGTCCCTTGCCGACCAGTGCGGTGGCCGGGTCGGCGTGCAGCACCTCACTGGTCAGCGGCACCGTGGGGGCGTCCCGCCGGACACGCTCCGTGGCGGCGCCGATCGGACCGGCGGCGTCCAGGTCCCCCGCCGTCGCGTGCACCAGGTGCAGCGGCACGCCGTGCCGGGCCGCCTCGCCGGCGGCCCAGTCCACCGCCGCCAGGCTCGCCTCGGAGCCGTCGAGGCCGACCACCAGGGGAATCGTCACCGCCGTCGTCTCCTCTCGGGCCGGCCCCGTCCGAGCCGGCGGACCCGGTCACCCGGGTCTCCAGCTTCGTACCTGACGGGTGCGGCCGCCACGCGGCCGTACGAGGGGGCCGGCCGGTCCCCGGCGGGGGTCTCACGGCCCTGGTCGTCACGGGCGGGACGCGGTGTCCTGGAGTTGAGCCGAGGGCCACGAGGAGACACGGTGAAGCGGAGCGAAACGCGCACCGTGCGATCAGGGCCCGCGAGAAGCGGGCGGCCCCGGCTCCACACGCGCCTGAGGCAGTGCCGGGAGGAACACCGAGCTACCCGGAGGTGTGTCATGACGAACCCGGTCGTCGTCGGAGTGGACGGATCGCCGTCGAGCCTGGACGCGGTCGAGGCCGCGGCCCGTGAGGCGGGGCTGCGGGGCGCGGAGCTGCGTCTCGTGCACGCCTTCGGCTGGCCTTCGATGCATCTGCCGCCCGGCGGGCCCCCGTGGAATCCCGCGGCGGCGGGACTGCGCGAGATGGTGGACGGCACCCTGATGAAGGCCGAGGAGCGGGCCCGCGAGGCCGTACCGGAGCTGGCGGTCACCCGCGAAGTGGCCGTCGGTGAGCCGCTGATGGTGCTGGAGATCGAGTCGCACACCGCCTCGCTCGTCGTGGTCGGCAGCCGCGGACTGGGCGGGTTCGGCGGTCTGCTGCTCGGCTCCACCGGCGTGCACCTGGCCGCGCACGGCCGCTGCCCGGTGCTGGTGGTCCGCGGCAGGCCCGATCCGGAGGGTCCCGTGCTGCTCGCGTGCGACGGCTCACCGGCGGGCGAGGCCGCCGTCGGCCTCGCCTTCGCGGAGGCGTCGCTGCGCGGCGCGGACCTGCTGGCGCTGCGGGTGTGGAACGCCTGGAGCGAGGGCGCCGACGAGCCCGCCGTCCATCCGCTGGACGTGGTGGTGGACGCCGAGCGGCTCCAGGCCACGGAGGAGCGGGCGCTGGAGGAGACTCTGCGCCCGTGGCGGGAGCGGCATCCGGAGGTCGTGGTGGAGCGGCGCGTGGTGCGGTCCCGGGTGCGTCCGGCGCTGATCGAGGCCAGCGGCGAGGCGCTGCTGCTCGTCGCCGGTGCCCGCGGCCGCGGCGGCTTCACGGGCCTGCTCCTGGGCTCGGTGAGCCAGGCCCTGCTGCACCACGCGCACTGTCCGGTCGCCGTGGTGCGGGGCACGGGGTCCTGACCCCTGGCCCGGCGCTCCGGACCCAGGAGATTCGAGCAGCCGCGCGAGGGCCGGCGCCGGCGCGGGTCAGCGCCTCGCGGCCCTGGGGGCGTCGCCGGTGTCCTCGCGCAGGACGGCGAGCCGGCGGCGGTACTCCTCCTCGTCGATCTCGCCGCGGGCGAAGCGCTCGGCGAGGAGATGCTCGGCCGCGGGGCCCATGGGCCGGGTTCCGGTGGGGGCACCGCCCCCGCCCGGCCGGGCCAGGGCGCGGTACAGCAGCACGCCGAGGGCGATGATCAGGGCCCAGAAGAGCAGCATGCCGACGGACATGGCGAACCAGACCCACCCGGCATTGTGGTCGTACCAGAACATCACGGCGACTCACTTCCTGGAGGGCACCGGCACAGGCGCTCCGGTGCGCGGGGTCCGACCTGTCTGTGTCCACCGTCCCGCGCGCCCGACGGCACGTCATGAGCCGATGAGGCCCGTCCGCAGGGCCGTTGGACCCTCATCGGGCCGCGTGCCCGTCCCGGCCGGCGAGGACGTCGTCTCCGGTGTCCGCGACACCGTGCCGCCGGCCGGGCTCGAGCGGCTGGACCCGCCTTCGTACCGCCGTCTGCGCGATCACGCGCGGCCCGAGCGGCGCGCACTGGTCGAGGACATGATCCTCGCGTCGTCGGACGCCGCGCGCGAGCGGGCGCCGGCCGCTCTGCTGCCGCTCCAGCGACGGGACTTCGCGGGCATCCTGGAGGCGATGGACGGACTGCCCGTCACCATCCGGCCGCTCGACCCTCCGCTGCACGAGTTCCCTCCGGACCGCACGGCCCTGGCCGTGCGCGTCGCGGCCGCGGAGGCGGCGGGCGGTGGGCGGTGGGCGGCCCGGCGGATTCCCGCGACGCGGAACCGCTGGCGGCGGTGAACCGGATGCACGAGGAGAACCCCATGCTCGGCCTGCGCGGCGTACGGCACGGGTTACCGCGTCCGGTACGCCGCGGTTCGGTTCAGGAGGCCTCGGGTACGACGGCCACCGGGCAGGCCGCGTGGTGCAGGACGCCGTGGACGACCCGGCCGAGGTGGAGCCCGAACGGGCCGTGCCGGTGCCGGGCGCCGACGACGAGCAGACCGGCCTCGTGGGAGGCGGCGACCAGGACGTCCCGGGCGTGCCCCTCGACGGCCCGGCGGGTCACCTCCAGGCCGGCCGGGACCTCCGCGAGGGCCTCCTCGACCGCCTCGGCGGCCCGCTGCTCCTCGAACCGGGCGGGCTCACGGGCGATCAGCGGGTGCGCGGTGGTCGCGTGCGCGGGGTGCCGCCACGCCCGTACGGCCTCCAGGGGCACCCGGCGCAGCACCGCCTCCTCGGCCGCGAAGCGGGCGGCGGCCGAGACCGTCGGCTTCTCACCGACGCCGAGGACGACGGGGCCGCGCGGCGCCGAACCGGCCCGGTTGTCGTGACTGCCGCGCAGCACGATCACCGGGCAGTGCGCCCGCCCGGCGACGGTGAGGCTCACGGAGCCGAGGAGCGCCTCGGTCACCCCGCTGCGGCCGCGGCAGCCCAGCACGACCGCGAGGGCGGTGCGGCTCTCCCGCACCAGCCCGTCCTCCGGCTCCTCGCCCAGTACGTCGGTGCCGACCGGCACTCCGGGACGGCGGCGCTCGGCGCGGAGCCGGGCGGTGCCGACCACGTCCTGCGCCATCACCTCCTCCTTCGGTCTGTCCAGCTCCTGGGCGAGCAGGGCGCCCTCGTACCGGTCCCAGAGCGAGGCGTACACCAGGCGCAGCGGCGCATCGCGCAGGGCCGCCTCGTCGGCCGCCCAGTCGACGGCCCGCAGGCTCGGTCCGGATCCGTCGACGCCGACGACGATCGGCAGGTCCATGGGGCTCTCCTTCGGTCGAGGGTCAGGTGTGCGGGACGACGGCCACGGGGGCCTCGACGTGGTGCAGCACGGCGTGGGTGACGTGGCCGATACGGGCGCCGAGGGGGCCGGTGCGGACCCGGCGGCCGACGACGACCAGGGCGGCGTCGCGGGAGGCGCCGACGAGGACCCGCGCGGCGCTGCCGCACCGGCTCGCCTCGATCACCTGGGCGTCCGGGAACTTCTGCCGCCAGGGACGCAGCAGCTCGGTCAGGACGGTGGCCTGCCCGCGCGCGTGCGAGGCGTGCGTGCCGGCGTCGCCCTGGAGGGGGTGCACGGAGCCGTGCGGCTCGTACCAGCCGTGCACGACCCGCAGGGCGGTGTCCCGGCACGCGGCGGCGTCGAAGGCGAACTCCAGCAGCGTGTCGTCCGGCGCGCCGGTGTCGAGGCCGAGGACGACCGGCCGGAAGGGCCCGCCGGCCGACGGTACGCCCGCCGAGTCCGGCCGGTGCTCGTCGGCGGCCTGCTCACCGGCCCGGACCAGCACAACCGGACGCTCGGCGCGGGCGATGACGGCCAGGCTGACCGAGCCGAGCAGGAACCCGCCGACGGTGCCGAGCCCGTGGGAGCCCAGCACCATCAGCTCTGCGGTGTCGGCCGCCTCGGTCAGGGCCTCGGCCCGGTTGCCGGTGAGCTGGTCGGTGACCACCTCGGCACCCGGGTGGCGCAGCCGGACGCCCTCGGCCGCCTCGCGCGGGACGCCGCCGGTGCCTTCGGCGGAGCCTGGCTCCCTGACGTTGACGATCTTCAGCGGCAGCCGGCGCAGCAGGGCTTCGCGGGCCGCCCATTCGACGGCGGCCCGGCTCTCGGGCGAGCCGTCGAGGCCCGCGGTGATGGTTCGGGTCATGGTCTCCACCTCCGGGGACTGGGGGGCGGTTCGGGCGGTGGGTGTGGGCCCCGCCGGGCTCCGCGTCCGGGGCCCGGCACCCGTGACCGGGCGCTGGGTCAGTCCGCGCGGAGGAGGTTCTTCACCTCGACCACGTCGGTGATCCGCTCGACCTCGGCCAGCAGCCGGGCCCCGGTCGCCGGTGAAACCTCCCCCGCCAGCTCGACGATGCCGTCGTGGACGGTCACGTCCACGGCTCCGCGGTCGTGCGGGGAGCAGACGGCCCGGATCCTGGTCTCCACCTCAGCCTGGATTCCGGCGTCGTCCCTGATCAGGGTCTGCAGCAGGGCGTCCCGGCCGACCGCGCCGACCAGCCGGCCCTCGTGGTCGGCGACCGGCAGCCGCTTCAGCCGGGACAGCGCGGCGAGCCAGGCGGCCTCGGCGACGGTGGTACCCGGCAGCACCGTGATCGCGGGGCTGGTCATCAGGTCGGCCGCCGTCTCGCCGCGGGCCTTGCCGTGCAGGCGCCGTTCCCGGAGCCTGCCGATGGGTCCGGGGCGGTGGCCGGAGGCCTCGAACGCCACCTTGGCCAGCAGATCCGACTCCGAGACGACGCCCAGCACACGGTCCTCCCCGTCCACGACCGGGAGGGCGCCGACCTGTTCGCGCGCGAGCAGCCGGGCGATCTCCCGGTAGGGCAGGTCGTCCCGCACGGACGCGGAGGGCACGTCCATCACGTCCCGCACCAGCGCCGGACCGGCGCCGTGCCGCGGCACGGACGGCCGCGTGGGCGGGGCGGCCCGGGAAGCCGGCCGGGTGGTCTCGCCCGACGGGGGCTCCTCGCCGCCGGCGTGCCAGGCCGCGGCGGCGGCCACGGCGCCCAGGTACCGGACGAGCATGTCCTGCCGGGCGTTCTCACCGGGGCTCCGGGAACGGCCGGGCTGGGTGCGCCGGGCCTCCGCCCCCGTGGAGAAGTTCTCGTGCCTGTTCACGGTGGCCTCCGCGCTCCGTCGGGTTGCCTGTGGTCCCAGTGTCACCGCGCTCCGGTGCTCGCCGCCTAGAGTCGAACGGCCCTGGTGGAGCGGCGTGACGGCCCTATCCGGTGCGGGCCCGGGCGGGGACGGCGAAACTGGATGAGCAGCCGACCGGCAGGAGGCCGGGAGATGAGCCTGCGGGATTTCCTTGAGCGGTTCCGTCCCACCGGTACGCCGGGAGCGGCCGCCGTCGGCGTACCAGCCGACCGGGCGGCGGAACGGGCCGCGGAACTGGAACCCGCGCCGGCCCGGCTGACGGATTCAGCGGGAGGCCGCCCGGATCCGCACGGCGGCGGACGAGGCCGCGGAGGCCCTGTGGCGGAACGCCGCGCGGGAGGCGGAGCGGGTCGTGGCGGACGCGCGGAAGCGGGCGCCGGAGGTACGGCGGCGAGCCGCGGCGCCCGTCATCGAGGACGCGCGGCGGGAGGGCCGAAGCGGTGCGCGCCGCCGGTGAACGGGCCGCCCAGGCGGTCCGGGAGCGGGCCCGCGCGCGCATGCCCGAACTGGTGGACCGGACGGTGGCCGACGCCCCGCGCCCGGCGACCGGGGCGGGCGGGACCCCCATGAGCACCGCATGGGCCGCCGCAACGATCAGGGCCCGAGCCCTCGCCCACGCCGCGCCGGCACCACCGGGACCCGAAAACTCGCGGCCACCGCCGGCCTCGACGACGCCCTGCGGGAACCGGCCGTGACGCCGTACGGGAAGCACGCGGTGCTCGCCAGGCCCTTCTTGCGGGTCCCCGGGTGCTTTCCGCCGGCTGCGCCGGAAGCGGAGGGCCCCTGGCACTGGCAGTCCGGCCGTACCGGGACTTCCATGGAAGGAGCGGTGGTTCTCCCCCGTGCCACCGCGGCGAGGAGGCGAGGACGATGAACGTGCTGCCCCGGCCCCCGGTCCCGGCCACCGCGGAGGGAGGCGGCCATGGCGGGCGCCGCTGACCGCAGGCCGGTCGTGGTGGGCGTCGATCCGGACCCGGACCGGCGGACGGCGCTGGCGTGGGCGGCCGACGAGGCGGTCCGGCGGCGGGTCCCGCTGCGCCCGGTGCACGTGGAGGGGGTGCCGACCAGGGGCACCCGGGAGCCGGATGTCCCGTCGTCCTGGGAGCAGTGGAACGACACGCTGCACCGGGCCGGCAAGCAGGTGCTCGACGACGCCGTGGACTTCGTCACCGCGCGGTGCCCGGACGCCGTCGTCGATCCGCTGCTCGCGGAGGGCGACCCGGTGTGGGTGCTGCGCGAACAGAGCCGCGACGCCACGTCGGTGGTCCTGGGCTCGCGGCATCTGAACCGGACGCGGGAGGTCTTCGGCTCGGCGGCCGTCGCCCTGCCGGTGGCGGCCCACGCGCACTGCCCGGTGGTCGTCGTGCCCGAGCCGGAGCACGTCACGCAGGAGCCCGCGTACTTCGTCGTCGGCGTCGACGGCAGCGAGCGTTCCGCCGCCGCCGTCGACCTGGCGTTCGAGGAGGCCGCGCTGCGCGGGGCCCAGTTGCGGGCGCTGTACGTCTGGCAGCCGGGGCCGCTGCGGATCTTCGACGAGTACGCGGCGCAGCAGGAGTGCCGTCGGCTGCTCTCCGAGACGGTGTCCGGCCGCCGGGCCCGCTACCCGGAGGTGGACCTGCGTCACGAACTGCTGACCGGGCATCCCGTGCGGGCGCTCGCCGACGCCTCGGCGCACGCGCTGGGCCTGGTGGTGGGTACCCGGGGGCATGGCGGCTTCACGGGCATGATGCTGGGCTCGGTCAGTCAGGGTCTGCTGCGCCACGCCCGCTGCCCCGTCCTGGTGGTTCCGTCGCCGCCGGCGTGAACCGGGGCGTACCGGGCCGCGGAGGAGCGCGGTCCCCGACGTCCCGCCGGCCGGCACGGCACAGCGGCCCGCGAAGGAGCGCGGGCGAGTGAACACGGTCCGCCGCACACTCCCGGGAGGAACAGTGAGCAAGCGTGCCCGAAACCTGCCGCGGATCGAGTCCGAGCGCTGCGGCGCCCGGCTGCCGTCCCGCGGAACCGTACGTTCCAAGACCGCACGTTCCAAGACCGTACGTTCCAAGGCCGTGCGCGCCAAGGACGGCCGCGTCACCCGGGCGCCCCGGGGCGCTGCGGGTGAGTGGATGCTGCTGCCCGGCGGCACGTGGCGGCACGTCCGGACGATCCGCGTGCCGAGCCTGTTCGGCTGAGGGCGCCGGCCGCCCGCCGGGAACCCCGGGCTGCCGTGCGGCTCCCCCGGCCCGTCGGGCATCCTGGGGGTGAGTCGGCGAGACGGTGAGGGGAGCCGTGGTGGACGAGCGCGCGCAGGACGGGCGTGAGTCGGAGGCGTTGGGAATGTCCCCGCAGTTGCGTCTGGACGCGCTGCTGGACGATCTCCAGACCCAGGTGGCGCAGGTACGGGGAGCACGGGACCGGGTGCACACCCTGCTCGAAGCCGTCCTGGCCGTCGGTTCGGACCTGGACCTGGAAGTGGTGCTGCGCCGCATCGTGGAGTCGGCCGTCACCCTGGTCGACGCCCAGTACGGCGCGCTCGGCGTGCTGGGTGACGAGGGCACGATCAAGCAGTTCGTCACGGTCGGCATGGACGAGGAGACCATCGCCCGGATCGGGCACTATCCGCGCGGCGAGGGCATCCTGGGCCTGCTCATCCGGCACCCGGAGCCGCTGCGGCTGGCGGACCTGCACCGGCACGCGGCGTCCGTGGGCTTCCCGGCCGGGCACCCGCCGATGAGCAGCTTCCTCGGCGCCCCCGTCCGGGTCCGGGAGCAGATCTTCGGCAATCTTTACCTGACCAACAAGCGCAGCGGGGTGGAGTTCGACACCGACGACGAGGCGGTGCTGCGCACCCTGGCGGCGGCGGCCGGCGTGGCGATCGACAACGCCCGGCTGTACGAGGACGCGCAGCGCCGGCAGCGGTGGCTGGCGGCCAGCAACGACCTGACCCGCAGCCTGCTGTCCGGTGCCGAGCCGGGGGCGGTGCTGGAGTCCTTCACCGAGAAGGTGCGGGAGGTGGCGGGCGCGGCGCTGGTCACCCTCGCGGTGCCGGTCGGCGACCGCGGTGAGCTGGTCGTCGAGGCGGCCTCGGGCGCGGGGGCCGACAAGGTCCGCGGCCTGGTGCTGCCCCCTTCGGCACTGGCCGCCAAGGTCTTCACCTCGGGCGAGACGATCACCAGTGACGCGCTGAGCGCCGACCCGCGCGCGGAGGGCGGCAGCGCCTCGGTGGTGGAACTCGGGCCGGCCTTCTTCGTGCCGCTCGGCACCCCGGAGCACATCCGCGGGGTGCTGCAGGTGGCGAACCTGCCCGGCGGTGCCCTCTTCGCCGACGCCGTGAGCGACATGGTCACCGGGTTCGGCAGCCAGGCCGCGCTGGCCCTGGACGTCGCCGAGCACCGGCGGGACGCCGAGCGGATGGTGGTCCTCGACGACCGCGACCGGATCGCCCGGGACCTGCACGACCTCGTCATCCAGCGGCTGTTCGCGGGGGCGCTGTCGCTGCAGTCGACCCTGGGCCGGGTCTCCGACCGGCCGCGGGTGAGCGAGCGGATCCAGCGGGTGGTGGACGACCTGGACGACACCATCAAGATCATCCGCTCCACCATCTACGCCCTGCGCGAGGGCGACCAGGCGCGACGCGGCAGCGGGCTGCGCGCCCAGCTCGTCGCGGCCACCGAACGGGCCACCGAATCGCTCGGCTTCGCGCCGGCGCTGCGCATGACCGGGCTGCTGGACACCGTCGTCTCCGCCGAGCAGGGCGAGCAGGTGCTCGCCGTGCTCGGCGAGGCGCTGTCCAACGCGGCCCGGCACGCGCACGCCACGTCGGTCGACGTCGGGGTCGAGGTCACGGACGCCGCCCTGCGGCTGCGGGTGGCCGACAACGGCCGCGGCATCGATCCGGCGGTCACCCGGCGCAGCGGTCTGGCCAATCTGCGCCGGCGCGCCGAGGAGATGAACGGCACGTTCACCCTGTCCGCGAACGAGCCGAGCGGCACGGTCGTCGAGTGGACCGTGCCGCCGGTTCCCTGACCGTCCGGGCCGCTCAGCCGTCCCAGGTCCAGTCGGCCACCTCGGGCATGTCCGTCCCGTGCTCGCGGATCCACACGTGGTGGCGCTGGCGGGCGTCCTCCATGTGCTGGCGTACGGCCGCCGCGCGCACCGCCAGTCCGGGGACGCGGTCGATGACGTCCATGACCAGGCGGTAGCGGTCCAGGTCGTTGCTGATCACCATGTCGAACGGCGTGGTCGTGGTGCCGATCTCCTTGTAGCCGCGCACGTGCAGGTTGCGGTGACCGGTGCGCCGGTAGGCCAGGCGGTGGATCAGCCACGGGTAGCCGTGGTAGGCGAAGATCACCGGCTTGTCCGGGGTGAACAGCCCGTCGTACTCGAAGTCGGTCATCCCGTGCGGGTGTTCCTCCTTGGGCAGCAGCCGCGCGATGTCCACCACGTTGACCACGCGCACGGCCAGCTCGGGCAGGTGCCGGCGCAGCAGCTGGGCGGCGGCCAGCACCTCCTGGGTGGGCACGTCGCCGGCGCAGGCCAGCACCACGTCCGGGTCCCGTGACCCGTCCTCGGTGCCCGCCCACTCCCAGACGCCGGCGCCGCGCGCGCAGTGCACGCTCGCCTGCTCCATCGGCAGCCAGTCGAAGCAGGGCTGCTTGCCGGCGACGATGACGTTGACGTAGTCGCGGCTGCGCAGGGCGTGGTCGGCCACGGACAGCAGGGTGTTGGCGTCCGGCGGGAAGTAGACCCGGACCGCCTCGGGGCTCTTGTTGAGGATGTGGTCGACGAAGCCGGGGTCCTGGTGCGAGAACCCGTTGTGGTCCTGGCGCCACACGTGTGAGGTCAGCAGGTAGTTGAGGGAGGCGATGGGGGCCCGCCAGGACAGCCGGCGGGTGGTGCGCAGCCACTTGATGTGCTGGTTGACCATCGAGTCGACGATGTGGACGAAGGCCTCGTAGCAGGAGAACAGTCCGTGCCGGCCGGTGAGGAGGTAGCCCTCCAGCCAGCCCTGGCAGGTGTGTTCGGACAGGATCTCCATCACCCGGCCGTGCCGGTCGAGGTGTTCGTCCACGTCGAGGGTCTCGGCCTGCCAGGCCTTGCCGCTGGCCGCGTACACCGCCTGCAGGCGGTTGGAGGCGGTCTCGTCCGGGCCGACGAGGCGGAAGTCGCGGCGCTCGGTGGTGGCCCGCATGACCTCCTCGAGCAGGTCGCCGAGGACACGGGTCGGTTCGTGCAGCGTGGCGCCGGGCTTGTCGACGGCGACGGCGTACCGCTCCAGCGGCGGCAGCGGCAGCTCACGCGCCAGCAGGCCGCCGTTGGCGTGCGGGGTGGCCCCGAGCCGGCGGGTTCCCGCGGGCACGCAGGCCAGGACCTCGGGCCGCGGGGCGCCCCGCTCGTCGAAGAGCTCCTCGGGCCGGTACGAACGCAGCCACCGCTCCAGTTGCCGCAGGTGCTCGGGGTTGTCCCGGACGGCTGCCAGCGGAACCTGGTGTGCGCGCCAGGTGCCCTCCACGGGCACTCCGTCGACCTCGGCCGGACCGGTCCAGCCCTTCGGGGTGCGCAGCACGATCACCGGCCAGCGGGGCCGTTCGGTGGCGCCGTCCTCGCGGGCGGCGCGCTGGGCGCCGGCGATGCGGTCGAGGGCGGTGTCCATGGCGGCGGCCATGGCACGGTGGACGGCGGCCGGGTCGTCACCGGTGACATGGAGCGGGTCGTGGCCGTAGCCCCTCAGCAGGTCGTCGAGTTCGGCCTCGGGGAGCCGGGCGAGCACGGTCGGATTGGCGATCTTGTAGCCGTTGAGGTGCAGGACCGGCAGGACGGCGCCGTCGTGGACCGGGTCGAGGAACTTGTTGGAGTGCCAGGAGGCGGCGAGCGGTCCGGTCTCCGCCTCGCCGTCGCCGATGACACAGGCGACGACGAGGTCCGGGTTGTCGAGCGCGGCGCCGTAGGCGTGGGAGAGCGCGTAGCCGAGTTCGCCGCCCTCGTGGATCGAGCCGGGGGTCTCCGGGGCCACGTGGCTGGGCACCCCGCCGGGGAACGAGAACTGCTTGAAGAGCCGCGCCATGCCGGCCGCGTCCCGGGTGATGTCGGGGTACGTCTCGGAGTAGGAGCCCTCCAGCCAGGAGTTGGCGAGCACGGCCGGTCCGCCGTGGCCGGGGCCCCAGACGCACAGGGCGTTCAGGTCGCGGGCCCTGATGACGCGGTTGAGGTGGGTGTGCACCAGGTTGAGGCCGGGTGAGGTGCCCCAGTGGCCGAGCAGCCGGGGCTTGACGTGCTCCGGGCGCAGCGGTTCGGTCAGCAGCGGGTTGGCCATGAGGTAGATCTGGCCGGCGGACAGGTAGTTCGCGGCCCGCCAGTGGGCGTCCAGCGACCGCAGTTCCTCCTGGCCGAGGCGGTCGGACGCCTGCTGGGTGTCGACGGACATCGGGGGTTCCTTTCCGTACTGGCGGTTCAGGGACGTGGGTTCCCGGGACGGGTCGTCATCCGATGCGTTCCCAGCCGCGGCGGGGCGCACGGGTGCCGAGGCGGGTGTCGCGGCTGCGGTAGACGATGTAGGGGCGGGTGAGATAGCCGACCGGCGCGGTGAGCACGTGGACCAGGCGGGTGAAGGGCCAGAACGCGAACAGCAGCAGCGCGCTGATCGCGTGCAGCTTGTACAGCAGGGGCGCGCCGGCCATGAGGTCGCCGTCCGGTTGCAGGTAGAAGACCGAGCGGAACCAGACGGAGATGGTCTCGCGGTAGTTGTAGCCGCCGCCGGCGATGTTGGCGTCGACGGTGGCGGACAGGCCCAGCACGATGGTCGCGGCGAGCGAGACGTACATGGCCTTGTCGTTGCGGGTGGTGGCGGAGAACACCGGGCCGACCGTGCGGCGCCGGTAGATGAGGATGGCCAGTCCGCCCAGTGTGCACACCCCGGCGACGGTGCCGAGGGCGACAGCCATCACGTGGTACGAGGTCTCCGAGACGCCGGCTGCCGCCGTCCAGCTCTCCGGCAGGACCAGGCCGATGACGTGACCGACGAGCACGATCAGGATGCCGAAGTGGAAGAGCGGGCTGCCGATGCGCAGCAGCCGGTTCTCGTACAGCTCCGAGGAGCGGGTGGTCCAGCCGAACTTGTCGTAGCGGTAGCGCCAGACGTGGCCGAGCACGAAGAAGGCCAGGCAGACGTAGGGCAGGATCACCCACAGCACGATGCCGCCGGGTCCGGCCCCGGCGGCCGTGGTGAGGGTCGGCGTGCCGGACGGCACGGCTGCGGTCATCGCGGGCCTCCTGCGGGATCGGGCATGAACGGCGCGGGCGTGTAGGGGGCGAGCCCGACCTCCTCCTCGGGCGGCCCCTCGGCGGCGAGCCGGGCGACCGCGTCCCTGTCGTCGCCCTTGAGCGGCGGCAGGGTGGCGGAGACGGACTCCAGCACCCACGCCCAGGGCGAGTCCTCGGAGCGCAGGGCCAGACGCAGCAGTTCGAGTCCGGCGCGGTGCTCGGTGAGCAGCCGGTGCCCGGCGGCCGGGTCGGTGCCGGCGAACTCCAGTACGACGGCGAGGTGGTCGGGCAGTTCGTCCTCGGCCAGGCGCAGGCCGGCGGCGGCGTAGGCCTGTTTGAGGCGGAGCAGGGCGATACCGCGCCTGCGGGTGTCGCCGTGGGCGTAGTACGTGAGGTACGGGCAGCAGCGCCTGCGGTGGTCGAAGGTGGCGACGTAGGCGGTGGCCAGTTCGGCGGCCGGTGTGCGTCCGGCGTAGTCGGCGAACGCGAGGAGCGGGTCGCGGACCCGGCCGGGCAGGGCGGCGGCGGCCCGGCGGGCCAGGTCCAGGCGCTGCTCCTGCTGCTCGTCGGGGTAGGCCAGGAGCAGGGACTGCGCCTGCCAGGCGTACGGGTGCCAGGGCTCGGTGCGGGCCGCCGGCCGGAGTTTCCGCTTCATGGCCTGGGCTCGACCTCCCCACCGGTGTCGCTGCCGGCGCCGCTGGTGCCTCCTGAGCCCGGTGGCGGGAACAGGCCGGGCGGGGAGCCCTTGCCGTCCCAGTTGAGGAGGTTGACGCGGGTGTCCTTGTCGACGGGGGCGGCCGGGGTGTCGGAGGTCTGCCGGTCGCGCAGGGCCCGGTAGTTCTCCACGGCGATGGGTGCCGCGCCCCCGGAGGTCTCGCCGAAGGGGCCGCTGCCTCCCATGCCGGGGCCGCCCTCGTAGTCCAGGCTGCACTCGGTGGCCAGTTCCTCCAGCTTGTGCGCCTGTTCGGCGTGGGCGGGCGGGATGACGTAGCGCTCGTCGTACTTGGCCAGCGCCAGCAGCCGGTACATGTCGTACATCTGCTCCTCGCCCATGCCGACCCCTTCGGGGATGGCGGCGTCCGGTTCCCGGCCGAGGTTGATGTCGCGCATGTAGGAGCGCATGGCGGCGAGCCGGCGCAGTACGGCGTCGACGGGGGCCGGGTCGCCGGCGGTGAAGAGCTGCGCGAGGTAGTCGACGGGGATGCGCAGCGCGTCGACGGCGGCGAACAGGTTGCGGTGGTCCTCGGCGTCGTGTCCGGTCTCGCGGACGGCGTCGACGACCGGGGAGAGCGGGGGCACGTACCAGACCATGGGCAGGGTGCGGTACTCCGGGTGCAGCGGGAGGGCCACCTTATACTTGTCGATCAGGGCGTGCACCGGGGAGCGCTGGGCGGCCTCGATCCAGTCCCGGGGGATGCCCGACCGCTCCGCGGCGGCGATGACCTGGGGGTCCTCCGGGTCGAGGAAGACGGAGCGCTGCGCCTCGTAGAGGTCGGTGTCGTCCGGGGCGGAGGCGGCCTCCAGGACCCTGTCGGCGTCGTAGAGGACCAGGCCGATGTACCGGAGCCGGCCGACGCAGGTCTCGGAGCAGACGGTGGGCAGTCCGACCTCGACGCGCGGGAAGCAGAAGGTGCACTTCTCGGCCTTGCCGGTGCGGTGGTTGAAGTAGACCTTCTTGTACGGGCATCCGGTCACGCACATCCGCCAGCCCCGGCAGCGGTCCTGGTCGACGAGGACGATGCCGTCCTCCTCGCGCTTGTAGATCGCACCGGAGGGGCAGGAGGCCGCGCAGGAGGGGTTGAGGCAGTGCTCGCAGATGCGCGGCAGATAGAACATGAAGGTCTGCTCGAACTCCAGCTTGATCTTCTCGGCGACCTCGCCCAGCAGGACGTCCTTCTCGCCGTGCTGGGCCGAACCGCCGAGGTCGTCGTCCCAGTTGGCCGACCAGGAGATCTTCATGTCCTTGCCGGTGATCAGGGACTTGGGGCGGGCCACGGGGGTGTGGTCCTGCAGCGGGGCGTTGGTCAGCGTCTCGTAGTCGTAGGTCCAGGGCTGGTAGTAGTCGTCCAGGGACGGCAGCACGGGGTTGGAGAAGATGGTGATCAGCTTCTTGAACCGGCCGCCCGCCTTCAGCGAGAGCCGGCCGCGCTTGTTCAGCTCCCAGCCGCCGCGCCACCGCTCCTGGTCCTCGTAGCGCCGGGGGTAGCCCTGGCCGGGGCGGGTCTCGACGTTGTTGAACCACACGTACTCGACGCCGGTGCGATTGGTCCACGCCTGTTTGCAGGTGACCGAGCAGGTGTGGCAGCCGATGCACTTGTCGAGGTTCATCACCATCGCCATCTGGCCCATGACGCGTCCGATGGTGGCTTCGCCGCGAGGCATGTCAGTACTCCACCTCCTGGTCGGCGCGGCGGCGGACGACCGTCACCTCGTCGCGTTGGTTGCCGGTGGGGCCCAGGTAGTTGAAGGCATAGGAGAGCTGGGCGTAGCCGCCGATCAGATGGCTGGGCTTGACCAGCAGGCGGGTCAGGGAGTTGTGGATGCCGCCGCGGCGGCCGGTGGTCTCGGTGCGGGGCACGTCGATCAGGCGGTCCTGCGCGTGGTGCATGTAGACGGTGCCCTCGGGCATCCGGTGGGAGACGACGGCGCGGGCGGCGACGACGCCATTGCGGTTGACCGCCTCGATCCAGTCGTTGTCCCGTACGCCGATCTTCTCGGCGTCCCGCGTGCTCATCCAGATGGTGGGGCCGCCGCGGGACAGCGACAGCATGAACAGGTTGTCCTGGTACTCGGAGTGGATGGACCACTTGTTGTGCGGGGTGAGGTAGCGCACCGTCACGCCGAGTTCTCCGGTGTCCCCGAGCCGCGGCTCGCCGAACAGCGTGTGCATGTTCAACGGGGGCCGGTAGACGGGGAGTTGTTCACCGAGCGCCGTCATCCAGTCATGGTCGAGGAAGAAGTGCTGGCGGCCGGTGAGGGTGTGCCAGGGCTTGCCGCGCTCGACGTTCACGGTGAACGCGGAGTAGCGGCGCCCACCGGTCTCGGAGCCGGACCACTCGGGGCTGGTGATGACGGGCACGGGGGCCGCCTGGGTGTCGGCGAAGGTGATCCGCTTGCCCTCGTGCTCGGCGGCCAGGTCGGCGAGCCGGGCACCGGTGCGGGCCTCCAGGGTGTGGAAACCCTGGGCGGCCAGATGCCCGTTGGTGGTGCCGGACAGGGCGAGGATCGCCTCGCAGGCGTGCACGTCCCGGGCGAGCGCGGGCCGCCCGTCCGCCACTCCCCCGCGCACGGTGCCGTTCTTGTGCCGCAGGTAGTTGAGTTCGCGCTCCACCTTGAAGGTGACGCCCTTGGTGGTGGCGCCGAGGGAGTCGAGGAGGGGACCGATCGCGGTCATCTTCTCGGCGACGGCGCCGTAGTCCCGTTCCACGGTGACGAGTCTCGGCATGGTGCGGCCGGGCACGGGCTCGCACTCGCCGGCCCTCCAGTCCCGGACCCGGCCGTGCGGGTTGGCGAGTTCGTCCGGGGTGTCGTGCAGCAGCGGGGCGGCGATCACGTCTTTGCGCACGCCGAGGTGGGTCGCGGCGAGCCGGCTGAAGGCGCGGGCGAGGGTGTTGAAGGCGTCCCAGTCGGTGCGGGTCTGCCAGGGCGGGGCGATCGCGGGGTTGAAGGCGTGCACGTAGGGGTGCATGTCGGTGCTGGACAGGTCGTGCTTCTCGTACCAGGTGGCGGCCGGGAGCACCACGTCGGAGAAGACGGTGGTGCTGGTCATCCGGAAGTCCAGGGTGAGCAGCAGGTCCAGCTTGCCGGTGGGGGCCTCCTCCCGCCACACCACGTCCCGGGGGCGGGCGCCGGGCGGCGCCTCCGTGGCGCTCACCGAGGAGTCGGTGCCCAGCAGGTGCTTGAGGAAGTACTCGTTACCCTTGGCGGAGGAGCCGAGCAGGTTGGCCCGCCAGATCGTCAGCACGCGCGGGAAGTTCTCCGGCGCGTCGGGATCCTCGCCGGCGAACGTGAGCCGTCCGGCCCTGAGGTCGTCCACCACGTGGTCGGCGACCGGGCGGCCGGCCGCCTCGGCCTCGTCGGCGAGGTCGAGCGGGTTGCGGCCGAAGGTCGGGTACGAGGGCATCCAGCCCATCCGGGCCGAGGCGGCGATCACGTCCGCGGTGGTCATCCCGGCGAAGGGGCCGCCGGCGCCGGCCGCGGCGAGGGTGTCGGCGGAGAACGGGTCGTAGCGGTACTGGTCGCTGTGCAGGTACCAGTACGCCGTCTGGATCATCGTCCGCGCGGGCCGGTTCCAGTCGGCGGCGGTGGCCAGCGCCGAGTAGCCGGTGATGGGGCGGACCTTCTCCTGGCCGACGTAGTGCGCCCAGCCGCCGCCGTTGACGCCCTGGCATCCGGTGAGGGTGGTCAGGGTGAGGAAGGCGCGGTAGATGGTGTCGGAATGGAACCAGTGGTTGGTGCCCGCCCCCATGATGATCATCGAACGGCCGCGTGACTCCTCGGCGTTGGCGGCGAACTCCCGGGCGATGCGGGCCGCCCGCGCGGCGTCCACGCCGGTGATCGCGGCCTGCCAGGCGGGAGTGTACGGCTCGGTGGCGTCGTCGTAGGAGGCGGGCCAGCGGCCGGGCAGGCCCGGGCGGGACACCCCGTACTGGGCGAGCAGCAGGTCGTAGACCGTGGTCACCAGCCGGCCGGCGATCCGCCGGACCGGGACGCCGCGCGTGAGCACGCCGGCGCTGCCGTCGGGGGCGTCGAAGCGGGGCAGTTCGACCGCGACCGGCGGCTCGTCGCCGCCGTCGGCCGTCAGAAGGGGGTCGACGTCGCCGAGGTCCAGGTTCCACCGGCCGGTCCCGCTCTCGCCGAACCGGTCGCCCAGGGTGCCGTTCGGAACGACGGGGACGCCGTCGGCGTCCAGCAGCACCGTGCGGAACTCGGCGTGCTCCGCGGCCGCGTGCGCTCCGCCCAGATCGGCGGCGGTCAGGAACTTCCCCGGCGTGTAGCTGCCGCTGCCCGGTTCGCGCTCGTCGAGGGCGACCAGGAACGGCAGGTCGGTGAACCGCTTGACGTAGCCGTCGAAGTGCGGGGTGCGGCGGTCGGCGAAGAACTCCTTGAGCACCACATGGCCCATGGCCATCGCCAGGGCGCCGTCGGTGCCGGGCTGGGCGGCCAGCCACTCGTCGGCGAACTTCACGTTGTCGGCGTAGTCCGGGGAGACGGCGACGACCTTCTGGCCTCGGTATCGGGCCTCGGCCATCCAGTGCGCGTCGGGGGTCCGGGTCACCGGCAGGTTGGAGCCCCACATGATCAGGTAGCCGGCGTCCCACCAGTCCCCCGACTCGGGTACGTCCGTCTGGTCGCCGAAGACCTGCGGGGAGGCGACCGGCAGGTCGGCGTACCAGTCGTAGAAGGAGAGCATCACGCCGCCGAGCAGCGAGTAGAAGCGGGCCCCGGCGGCGTGCGAGACCATCGACATCGCCGGGATCGGCGAGAACCCGGCCAGCCGGTCGGGGCCGTACTCCTTGATGGTGTGCACGTGGGCGGCGGCGACCATCTCCACCGCCTCGTCCCAACTCGCCCGCACCAGACCGCCCTTGCCGCGCACGGACTTGTAGCGGCGGGAGCGCTCGGGGTCGGAGACGATGTCCGCCCAGGCCGCGACGGGGTCGCCGAGCCGGGCCTTGGCCTCGCGGTACATCTGCAGCAGCACACCGCGCACGTACGGGTAGCGGACCCGGGTCGGCGAGTAGGTGTACCAGGAGAAGGCGGCGCCGCGCGGGCAGCCCCGCGGCTCGTACTCCGGGCGGTCGGGACCGACCGAGGGGTAGTCGGTCTGCTGGGCCTCCCAGGTGATGATGCCGTCCTTGACGTACACCTTCCAGGAGCAGGAGCCGGTGCAGTTCACTCCGTGGGTGGAGCGGACCACCTTGTCGTGCGACCAGCGGTCGCGGTAGAAGTCGTCGGCCTGCCGGCCGCCCTCGCGGTGCAGGGTGCGCAGGTCCTCGGAGACCTCCGCCCGGGTGAAGTACCGCCGGGAGCGCACCAGCGCGTCCGACAGCGGGCCGTCCAGGCCCGGGGGCCCCGGCCTGCGCCTTCCGTCCGGTGCCGGCTCCGTCTCCGTGGCCACCGCTTCGCCCCTTCCCGGGCCTGACGGCCCTTCGGATGCTCGTCTCGGTCCCTGTCCCAGGGAACGCCCTCGCACGTGTTGCCACAATTCCCGGCACCGACACGTCACGCCGATACCCCTGCGCGGACCGGCCGGCCCGGTGCGGAGCCGGGTCAGGTGGACGGCTGCGGCTGCGGCATACGGGTGCCGACCCGGGCGCGCACCGCCTCGACGGCCTCCCACTGATCGGTGTCCAGGTGGGCCAGCGCGGCCGGGAAGACACCGTCCTGCTCCTTGAGGATGTGGTCGCGCAGCAGGTTCAGCACCTCGATCAGCCGTTCCGGCCAGGCGGGGTCGGCCGGTGTCCCCCCGGCGGCCTCGCGCAGTACGGTCTCGATGCGGCGGTGCTCGTCCTCCAGTGCGGCCAACTGCTCCGGGAAGTCACCGGCCAGCGCGGGGAACAGTCCGTGTTCCTCGACCTCGGTGTGCGGGCCCAGCACATCGGCGATCGTCCGGGCGGCCTGCGCCATCCGCGTGACGTCCCCGTCCCGGTGGGCGTCGCGCACCCGGCTGATCAGGCCGACCACCGTCTCGTGCTCCAGGGTGAGCTCGTCGATGGACTCCAGCGCCTGGCAGCCGCAGTACTCGCACATCTCGCGGTTCTCCTCGTCGTCAGTGGGCCCGGGCGGCCGGTGCCGGGGCACGCCGGCCGAGGGCGTGGCGCACACCGGTGCCGGTGAAGGTGAGAGCGGCGGCGGCCACGACCGCCAGCAGGGCCAGACCGATGGCGTACGAGCCGTAGGCGCCGTACAGCGAGCCCATGACCAGCGGCGGAATGAATCCTCCGAGGCCGCCGGCGGCGCCGACGACACCGGTGACCGAGCCGACCATGTTCGCCGGGGCCAGCAGGGCGACCAGGGCGAACACGGCGCCGCTGGCGGCGCCGAGCGCGGCGGCCATCGCGAGGAACGCGATCGTGCCGGCCGGCGCCAGGGCCGGGGTGAACGACTGGGCGAGCGCTCCGGCGAGCACCAGGGCCAGTGCCCCGGCCAGCACCCGCACCGGGCCGACGCGGTCGGACAGCCAGCCGCCCACCGGGCGCATCGCGACCGCCAGCAGCACGAAGCCCGCCATCCGGTTGGCCGCGTCGGCCTGGGTCAGGCCGTAGCCGGTCCTCAGGTAGGTGGGCAGGTAGACGGAGAAGGCGACGTAGCCGCCGAAGGCCACCGCGTACAGCGCGGAGGCCTGCCAGGTGACGGGCAGCTTCAGGGTGGCGGCCAGGCGGCGGGCCAGCGGTTCGGTGGGCACCGGGCGCCCGGGGGCGTCGCGAAGCACCAGGGCGGCCACCACCGCGTAGAGGGCCAGCACACCTGCGGTGATCAGGAACGGGTTCGCCATGCCGTGCGCCTTGACCAGGTTGACCGTGGTCAGCGCGCTGATCGCGGTGCCGCCCATGCCGGCGCCGAAGACACCGATGGCCAGACCGCGCCGCTCCGGGGGGAACCAGGCGTTCACGAAGGGCACGCCCACGGCGAACGCGGTGCCGCCGATACCGAGGAAGAACCCTCCGGCCAGCAGCGCGGCCAGCGAGGAGTGCCCGGCCAGACCCAGGTAGAGCACCGGCAGGATGGTGGCCGCCGAGACCAGCGGGAACATCACGCGCCCGCCGAACCGGTCGGTCAGCGCGCCCACCGGGACGCGTCCCAGCGAGCCGACCACCACCGGCACCGCCACCAGCAGCGACTGCTGGAACGAGCTGAGGTCCAGGCTGTCCTTGAACCGCGGGCCGAGCGGGCTCAGCAGGGCCCAGGCCCAGAAGTTGACGGCGAAGCCGACCGTGGCCAGTGCCAGCATCAGCCACGCCCGGCCGGACACGGTCGCGGTCCGTTCCGGCCGCTCGCTCCGCTTCCTCGACGGCTGAAGCATGCCGTCCCCCTTCGTATGCGCAGTCGTACGGCCGGCTGATCGCACCGGCCTCCGGTCTCTCGGCCGCTCGGTGCGCGCAAATGGCCTGCTCCCAACTATCCGCGTCCGGCTCCCCCGGAAGAGGGGGCCGAACGGCCCCTGCGGCCGGCCCGTCGGTCCCCCGCTGCCGGCCGTCCGGCGGGCGGCTCAGGCGGGCGGCTCAGGCGGGCGGCTCAGGCGGGCGGCTCAGGTGGCGGGTGGCCCGGGGGTCCCGGCAGGAACACCCGGTGGTGCTCCGCCGGCCCGTCGTCAAGGGCCGTCCGGCCCTAACGATGTCCGGCACCCTGGAGGGACCATGGACGGATGTTCCCCACCGACGGCTTCCGCGTTCTCGGCCGGCAGGAGTGCCTGCGCCTGCTGGCCAAGGTGCCGGTCGGCCGTGTGGTGTACACCCGACGGGCGCTGCCCACGGCGCTGCCGGTCAACTTCTCCGTGGACACGGACTCCGCCGTCGTGCTGCGCACAGCGGCGGGCTCGGACCTCGTCCGGGCGATCGACGGGGTCGTGGTGGCCTTCGAGGCCGACGACTTCGACGCCGGCGCCCGGTCCGGGTGGAGTGTGGTCGTCACGGGTCGCGCCTCGGTGGTGACCGGGCCCGCCGAGCTCGAACGGCTGTCACGCACCGGTCCGCGCTCCTGGGTGGTCACGCACGACGGCGTCTTCGTCCGCATCGAGGCCGAGCTGGTCACCGGCCGGGAGCTGACGGGCAGCCCGGGCGCCCACTGAGGCGGGGCGGTCCCGGCGGCGGGCCGCCGGGACCGGGGCCGGGCTCAGTCCTCGCCGTGGGCCAGCCACAGGTCGGGGCCGAAGACCTCGTAGCGGATACGGCGGGCGGCGACGCCGGCGCCGAGCAGCTGGGCGCGTACGGAGCGCATGAAGGGGAGCGAGCCGCACAGGTAGACGTCGGCGTCGGCGGGCAGGCCGAGACCGCCGAGGTCCATGAGCCCCGAGTGCGCCCCGGGCTCCGTCCGCGCGTCGTGCTCGTACCAGAAGTCGGCGCGTGCGTCCGGCAGTCGGTCCACCAGGCGCCGGGTGTCGGCCCGCAGGGCGTGGTCGGCCGGGCTGCGGTCGGCGTGCAGGACCCTGACCGGGCGCGTCGAACCGGTGGCGGCGAGATGTTCGAGCATGCCGACCATCGGGGTGCAGCCGATGCCGGCGGAGACCAGCACGAGCGGGGTGCCGGCGTCGTCGAGGACCACGTCCCCGAAGGGGGCCGACAGGGTGAGTTCGTCGCCTGCCCGCACGGTGCGGTGGAGCCGGCTGGAGACCTCGCCCTCGGGGGCGTCGGCCAGGCCCGCCACCCGCTTGACGGTGATGCGCCGCAGCCGGTCACCGGGGGCGCCCGACAGGCTGTACTGGCGGGTCTGGCGGACGCCGTCGGGCATCCGCACCCGGACGCTGACGTACTGGCCGGCCCGGGCCGCGGGCAGCGGGCGGTCGTCGGCCGGGCGCAGCAGGAAGGAGGCCACGTCGGGGGTCTCCTCCCGTCGCTCCACCACGGTCCACTGCCGCCACGGGTCGCGCGGGTCCACCTGCGCCTCCTGGTAGAGCCTGGCCTCCTGGGCGATGAGCGCGCCGGCCATCAGCCAGTACACCTCGTCCCAGGCGCCGAACACCTCCGGGGTGACCGCCTCGCCGAGGACGTCGCCGATGGCACCGAACAGGTACTTGTGCACGATCGTGTACTGGTCGGCCGTCACACCGAGCGCGGCGTGCTTGTGGGCGATGCGCGCCAGCATCGCGTCGGGCCGGGTGTCGGGGGCGGCCAGCAGAGCCTGGGCGAAGGCCGCGATGGATCCGGCGAGCGCCTTGCGCTGTTCGCCGTTGGCCTGGTTCCCGCGGTTGAACAGGCCGTCCAGCAGCTCGGGTTGCTCGGCGAACATGGTGCCGTAGAACCGCGCCGTGATCTCGTCCAGGGCACCGCCGACAGCGGGCAGGGTGGCACGGACGACGGCGGCCGACTCGGGCGAAAGCATGGAATTCCTCCGGGGATGAGGCCCCTGTGCGGGCACTTGGGGACGGCGCTCACCGTCTCGGCCGGGATCCGGGTTGGCGGATCGGACCGGCGTGCCGATCATCTCGGCGGGGCCGTCGCGGCGCATGGGGCCGAACCGCCCTGTGCGCAGGGCCGGTAGGTCCGGTTAGGGCGGCCGGACGGCACCCGGTGGCGAGTGGAGCGGCGGGACGGGCGGTGCGGCGGCGCCGGTGCAAGGGGCATGACGGGCAGGGGGCTTGGCCGTCCGGGCGGCCCGGCCGTCGCGGGGCTTCGCTGTCACGGTACGGCAGTCACGGGACTTGTGCGGCTCGCGGCGCGGCTGTCGCGTGAGTTCAGGGTCACGCGGCCCCGCCACAACGGGACTTCGGCGTCCTGCAGCCCCGTCGTCACGGGACTTCGCCGCCCTGCAGCCCGGCCACCCGTGGCGTCGCCGTCACGCGGCACTTTGCCGTCAGGGGGCCCGGCCGTCGCGGGACTTCACCATCACGCGGCCCGACCGACAAGGGACTTCACCGTCACCCCGCTCAGCCATACCCCGCCGTCGCCGTCACGCGGCCCAGCCGGCACGGGGCCAAGCCGGCACGGGGTCAAGCCGTCCGGACGACGTCCAGCACCTCTCGTACGGGACGCCGGGGAGTGGCCGGGCCGAAGGGGCCGTAGCCCAGCCGCAGCACCATCTGGACGTGGCCCCGGCCGACGACCGGATCGCGGACCAGCAGACGCAGGTCCGGGCTCTCCAGCGCGTGGGAGGTCAGGGAGGTGGCGAGGCCCGCGAGGGTGGCCTCCAGCAGGACGCGTTCCAGTGCCTGGCCCGCGCGCAGCCAGTCGGCGGGGGCGTCACCGGGGGTGCTCAGCAGGGCGAGATGCGGGTTGTGCTCGAAGGCGGTGGTGCCGCGGTCGGCCACCGGCCGGCGTCCGGCGAAGTCCCGCAGCGGGGCGCGGCCGTCCCGCATCCGGGGCCCGAAGGCGTACTCGGGCACGCCGTCGGTGGCGACGTCCGCCTCGGGTCCGAGCCGGGTCCAGCGCCGCAGGTCCTCCATGCCCTCGGGGCGCACGGCGTCCCGGCTCTCCGCGTCGTGGACCAGGTCGAGCACGGTCTCCACGTGCCAGGGGCCGGGGAAGAGCAGCTCGGCCCCCTCGCGCGCGGCCGCGGTCCGCAGGGCGGCCCGGGCGTCCTCGGGGAGGTCCTTCTCGTCGAAGGGGTGCCGGCTGGTGTGCCGGCGGCGGATCGCCGGGTGCAGCCGCGCCAGGTCGTCCTCGTCCGGTACGGCACGGCCCGGCGCCGGGGCCGGCCGGACGGCGGCGAGCAGCAGCGGCTCCGCCGGATCGGGCATCAGCCGTACCTCCGGGGCGAGTCCGGCGTGCGCGGCGGCGACGCGCAGGTTGAACAGCGCGGCACCGCAGCCGATGTACAGCGCCCGGTTGCCGGGGTCCGAGCGGGGCATGGCCCGGTCGAGATCGGGGCGCAACTCGAGCACGCCCTCGTCCTCCAGCAGGCGGAAGCGCCAGGGCTGCGCGTTGTGCATGGACGGGGCGACCACGGCTTCCGCGACCAGTGCGGCCGCGGCCTTCGCGTCGAGCTGCTGCGGGTCCATCACGCCCTCCTCGCCGATCGGGCCGTCTCGGCTCCCCGTCTCCAGTATCCGGCCGGGCACTGCCGCGGGCCCTGCGTTGCCCGGTGTGTCTCAGGCCGTACCGGGACGGGCGAGCACGTTCTCGCCGGAGCGGCCGGCGACGTAGTCCTCGATGTTGGTCACGGTGGTCCGGGCGATCTGGCCGACGGCGTCCCTGGTGAAGTACGCCTGGTGGGAGGTGACCAGGACGTTGCTGAAGGTCATCAGCCTGGCCAGGCGTTCGTCGGTCATCACCTCCAGCGACTTGTCCAGGAAGAACACACCGGCCTCCTCCTCGTACACGTCGAGGCCGACACCGCTCAGCCGGCCCGCGCGCAGTGTCTCCAGCAGGGCGTCGGTGTCCACCAGGCCGCCGCGGCTGGAGTTGACCAGAAGGGCGTCGTCCTTCATCAGTGCCAGGGACTTGGCGTCGACGAGGTGGTGCGTGGCGGGCAGCAGCGGGACGTGCAGGCTGACCAGGTCCGCCTCGGTGAACAGCCGCTCGCGCGAGACGTACTCCATGCCGAGGGCGAGGCAGTCGGGGTTCTCGGTGACGTCCCAGCCCAGCAGCCGCATGCCGAACCCGTGGGCGATCCGGGCGAACGCGGCGCCGATCTTCCCGGTGCCCACCACCCCGGCCGTGCGGCCGCGCAGGTCGCGGCCCATGAGCCCGTCGAGCCGGAAGTCGAAGTCCCGGGTGCGCTGGGCGGCCCGGACGATCCGGCGGTCGACCGCCAGGGCCAGGGTCCAGGCGAACTCGGCCACCGCGTACGGCGAGTAGTACGAGACCCGGGCCACGGTCAGCCCGAGTTCCCTCGCGGCCGTCAGGTCTATGTTGTTGTACCCGGTGGAGCGCTGGGCGATCATCCGGGTGCCGCCCTCGGCGAGGGAGCGCAGCACCCCGGCGTCCAGGGTGTCGTTGACGCTGCTGAGCACGATCTCGTGCCCGACGGCGGTCGGCGCCGTGTCCCGGTCCAGGAACAGCCGCAGGCAGCGCAGCTCGTGACGGCCGGTGAACGCGCTGTCGAACGCCTCCCTCAGCAGCGGCTCCTCGTCGGCCAGGACGCCATACGCAACGATCTCCACGTGTTCTCCTCGGTCGCATCCGGCGATCACCCCTCCACCGTAGGACGGCACCGCCCCGGACGAGAGGGCCGACCGGGCCGGGAGGCGGGGCCCATCGTCCCCGGACGCCACGTCAGCTTGCCTGCCCCGGCGCCCCGTCGCCCCGTCAGCGGGCCGTCAGCTCGGCCGCGATCCCGGCCGCCCATGTCTCGATCGCGGGGAAGTCCCGGAAGTCGCCGCCCTTGCCGCCGCGGAGGATCATCCCGGCGATCCTGCCCTTGGCGCCCTCCTCCAGGCATCCACCGAACGTGATGTGCTCCCTGGCGTCGATCCGGTCCATGGCGCGCCGCACTCCGGCCTCGGGCGGGATGTCGCGCTCCGAGGCGGAGGGGTCGAGCGGCCCGCTGCTGAAGAACCACACCGGGCGCCCGGTCAGGGCCCGGCGGTGACGGCGCACGAACCGGCGCGCGTCCTTCTGCCAGCGCCCGGCGTACAGGGCGCCGCCGACCACCACGGCGTCGTACGCGGTGACGCCCGGCACCGACCCGGCGGGCCGCGCCTCGGCCGCGAGCCCCGCCTCGCGCAGCACCCCGGCGACGGTCTCCGCGATGCGCGCCGTCGATCCGTTGGTCGAACCGTAGGCCACCAGAACCCTGCCGGTCATGGCGGTCCACCTCCTCTCGCCGAGGTGCGGCCGGTCTCCGGCCCCACCGTGGTCCGTCCGCGGTTCCGCCTCAGCGGAGCCGGCGCAGATAGGCGTCCTGGGCATCGCGCGGGACCAGGCGCACCCGCGCGTCGAGCACGGAGACCCGGTCGGGGGTCGCGAGCACGGGGTTGAAGTCGGCCTCGGCGAGCTGCGGCGCTCCAGGCGTCCCGATGTCTCGAGCATCCAGCGGTTCGGGCGCCGCTCCCATGGGCTGTCCGGGCATGGCACGGGGCCGAACGTCCCCGGTCCGCCGGCCGGGACGGGACGGCGGCCGGGCGCCGGGGGCGGCAAGCGATGGCGGACGCCCGCCGGTGTGCCGTGGGCGACGAGCGGTGGCGGACGGTCTCCGGCGGAAAGTACGGTGGCGTCCTGGTGTCCGGCCCCCGGCGTGTGCGACCGGGCGGGCCGGCGGGCGGTGGTGGAGGCGGCATGGCCGGTAAGAAGGCGGCGAAGCTGCCGCGCGAGGTGTACGAGCGGGAACTGCTGCGCCTGCAGAACGAGTTGGTGAAACTGCAGGAGTGGGTGCGGGCCGAGGGCGCCCGGCTGGTCGTGGTCTTCGAGGGCCGGGACGCGGCGGGCAAGGGCGGCACCATCAAGCGGGTCGCCGAGCATCTCAATCCCCGGGTCGCCCGGATCGCGGCGCTGCCGACGCCGACCGAGCGCGAGCGCACGCAGTGGTACTTCCAGCGGTACGTGGAGCATCTGCCGGCGGCCGGGGAGATCGTGCTGTTCGACCGGTCCTGGTACAACCGGGCCGGGGTCGAGCATGTGATGGGCTTCTGCACCAAGGAGGAGCACCAGCTCTTCCTGCGCCAGTGCCCGATCTTCGAGCGGATGCTGGTGGAGGACGGGATCCTGCTGCGCAAGTACTGGTTCTCGGTGAGCGACACGGAGCAGCAGGAGCGTTTCCGGCGCCGGCTGGAGGATCCGCTGCGGCAGTGGAAGCTGTCCCCGATGGACCTGGAGTCGATCACGCACTGGGAGGCCTACTCCCGGGCCAAGGACGAGATGCTGGTCCACACCGACATCACCGAGGCGCCGTGGTTCGTCGTGGAGAGCGACGACAAGCGGCGGGCACGACTGAACATGATCGCCCACCTGCTCGCCTCCGTCCCCTACCACGAGGTGCCGCCACAGGTGCTGCGGCTGCCGCCGCGGCCGCCGTCGACCGGCTACGAGCGTCCGCCGCGCGATCTGCAGACCTACGTGCCCGATCACGCCGCCGGCCTCTGAAGCGGCCGTTCGCGCCGCCGTGGGCCCGCCCCGCACGACGGCCGCCGCCCCCTCGCGGGGTGCGGCGGCGGCCGGGTGGGCGCAGCCGTGTGTCAGTCGTGCGCCACGACGGCGACGGGGGCGGCGGCGTGGTGCAGGACGGCGTGGGCGACGGTGCCGATGTGGGCGCCGAACGGAGAGCGGCGGACGCGCCGGCCGATCACGACCAGGGAGGCGTCCTGCGAGGCCTCGGCCAGCAGGAGCGAGGGGCTGATCCAGCGGGACTCCGTGACGACCTCGACGCCGGGGTGCTTCTGCCGCCAGGGCCGCAGGGCCTCGTCCAGCGCGGCGGCGTGGCTCCGCGCCACCGTCGTGGTGACCTCGGGGTCCATGGCCATGCCGTAGGAGTAGTAGTACGCCGGCGGGTTCCAGGCGTGCACCACCCGCAGCGGCACCGAGCCGCGCTCGGCGGCCTCGAACGCGAACTCGATCGGGGCCGCGTCCGGCGTGCTGACGTCCAGTCCCAGCACGACGGGGCCCGCCGGGTCGCCCGCCGCGCCCGTGCCGTGCTCGCCGGCGGCCTGCTCACCGGCGCGGACCAGGACCACGGGCCGCTCGCTGTGCGCCACGACGGACTGTCCCACCGAGCCGACCAGGAAGCCGCCGAGTCCGCTGAGGCCGCGCGAGCCGAGCACGAGCAGTTCGGCCTCGCCGGCCGCGGCGGTCAGGAGTTCGGCCGGCTGTCCGGTGAGCTGCTCGGTGCTCACCTCGAGCCCGGGGTGGTCCGACCGCAGGGCGTCCGCGGCCTCACCGAGGATCCGCTCGGTCCAGTGCTGATGGGTGCCGGCGCCCAGCAGCGGAGCCTCGGCCATGGGCTCCGGCACCGGCTGCCAGACCTGGACCAGCTTCACCGCCAGGCCGCGCGACAGCGCCTCACGGGCGGCCCACTCCGCGGCGGCACGGCTCTCGGCCGAACCGTCGATGCCTACGGTGATGGTGCGGGACATGATCTCCACCTCTCGGGGACGGGGGGACGCCGTCGCGGCGTCGTCTTCAAGGGGGTTGTGCGACGCGGGAGCCGCTGGTTGTGCCGGGGGGGGCGTGCGTGCGGGAGCCGGCCGGTGGCCGGGGCGGCCTCGCGAGGGGGCCGTCCCGGCACGGGGGCCGGCGCAGCCAGGTGTGGTCGCGGACGACGGGGAGCCGGGCCCACAGCCGGCCCAGGCCCCAGGTGGTGCCCGCGCCCGCGGCCGCCACGGCGATCAGCGCCACCGCGTAGATCACGTGGTAGTCGGCGAACGGGTTGGCCGACATGCTCGGCGAGCCGTCCGACAACTGCTTGGCCGACGGCCACTCGGCCAGCCCCACATCAGCGCCATCATCGCCGTCCCGGCCGGCGCCGCCGGCCGCAGCGCCACCCCCGCCGTCACAGCCGCCCCGATGCCCAGCAGACCGAGCATGAACAGCACCGCGCGGTGTGCGTGACGGCGCGTGCCGACACGCCGGATCCGGCGGCGAGGGAGCGGGCCCAGTGCCGGCGGAGGGCCGACAGATGGAGGCCCGGGCTCCGGTGAGAGCGCTCGTGCACGGCCATGGCGGTGGTCCCTTCGGGGATGTCCGGGTCGTCGTTTCCTGACGACAGCCACTCTGGCCGGGTGCGTGGCCCCGCGCCGGATGCCGAAGGTCTCCCTCCGTGGGCCGAACGTCCCTGTCCTCGGGGGATGTTGTGCGGTCAGCGCCCCTCCCGCCCCCGTTTGTCCTGGATCTGGGTTGCGATGACGGCGGCCTGGATACGGCGCTCCACGCCGAGTTTGGCGAGCAGCCGGGAGATGTGGTTCTTCACCGTCTTCTCGGCGAGGTACAGCCGCTGCCCGATCTGGCGGTTCGTCAGTCCTTCGCCGATGAGGGCCAGGATCTCCCGTTCGCGGTCGGTCAGGCCGGGCAGCTCGTCGGGCTCCTCCTGCTGCCGCGGGCCGCCGCGCAGCCGGGCCATCAGCCTGGCGGTGGCGCTCGGGTCGAGCAGGGACTGACCGCGGGCCACGGTGCGTACGGCGGACACCAGGTCCGAGCCCTGGATCTGCTTGAGGACGTAGCCGGAGGCGCCCGCCATGATCGAGTCGAGCAGGGCTTCCTCGTCGTCGAACGAGGTCAGCATGAGACAGGCCAGCTCGGGCATGCGCGAGCGCAGTTCCCGGCACACGCTCACGCCGTCGCCGTCGGGCAGCCGGACGTCCAGCACCGCGACCTGCGGGCGCAGTGCGGGGACCCGCACCAGCGCCTGCTCCACGGTGCCGGCCTCACCGATCACCTCGATGTCCGGCTCGTCGCTCAGCAGGTCGCGCACGCCACGCCGTACCACCTCGTGGTCGTCCAGCAGGAAGACCCGGATCGGGCTGCCCTGCTCGCCGTCCGTCATTGACCGCTCCTCGTCCGTGCTCTCCCCGGCCGCCGGCGGGTACCGGCGGCCTTCCTACCGGATCCTTGCCCCGTCCGGGCCGGACAGCCAGGGCCGAACGGCCCTGGTGTGCGCGACGCCGTGGGATCGCGGTGACGGGTCCGTGCCCGGCGTGGCCTCCCGCCGGGTACCCAGGACGGGCGGCCGGTCACGTGCCGGAGAAGAGCGAGCACGGCCCGTGCGCCGTGCGTCAGACGGAGAGATGCACGCCGTACATCGACCGGCCGCCGACCAGCTCGCGGCCGGTGACCAGCTCCGGCTCGATGCGCACGAAGACCTCCTCGGGCGAGGGCGCCCAGGAACGCGGGCCGATCCGGTCCAGGCGCTCCACCTCGGCCGGGTCCGTGACGACCCCGGCCCGCCCGGTGACGACGACACTCCACCCGGACTGCTCGTCGGCGTCGACCGCGTCCGCCTCGAAGGCCACGACGGAGCCGTCGACCGCGCGGGCCATCTCCGAGGCGGCCGAGGTGCGCAGCAGCACCGCCCCGTCGTCGTCGAGGCGGAAGTTCACCGGTACGACGGCGGGCAGGGCCTGGCGGGTGTGCACGATCCGGCCGACGGGCGCCGTGGCCAGCAGGCGCATGCACTCGTGACGGCCGAGTTCGCGGAAACCATCGTTCGGGTACATCGGACCGCCCGTCTTTCGCCTGGTCGACCGGTTTCGTCTGGTGGACCGGATCACGCTCCATGCTGGGCCGGGTCCGGGCCGCGGTGCGAGGGACCACCGGTCCCTCCGGCCCCGGAGAACGGCCCGTGACCGCACGGCTCGCCGGGAGGGCCGGGCGGCCCAACGGCGCCGCCCGGAAGTGCCCCGGTCGGCCCAGCGTCCGCACCTGGCCGGCCCATGCCACGGCACCGCCCGGGCTGCGACCTTCTGAGTGTGACGACGAAGAGGCGGGGACAGATGCGCGAGGGCGGCCTCATGAACGGCGGGCGCGGGCGGACGAGGGTCCCGCTGTGGCGGTGGCGGAGCAATCCGCTCCGGCGCCGCGACGACGTGGTCGAGGCGTGGTTCCTGCTCGCCGTGTGGGCGCTCGTCGTGGTGGGCGGCACGCTCGCCGGCCTGGTGACCGCCCAGGCCGCCGGGCGGTCCTTCGACCGGCAGCGGGCCGAGCGGACACCGGTCCGGGCCGTGCTGCTCGCGGACGCCCCGCGCACGGCGATCGCGGGCACGGGCAACGACCTGACCTCGGCGCGGGTCCGCTGGACGGCCCCGGACGGCACCCCGCACAGCGGCAGCACGCTGGTGTCCGGCGGGCAGCGGGCCGGTTCCGCGGTGCGGGTCTGGCTCGACGCCCGGGCCGAGCCGAGCAGCGCGCCGCTGACCTCCGGCGAGGCGTCCGCCGAGTCGGCGCTGCTGGGCGTCTCGGCCGCGCTCGCCCTGACCGGCGCGGCGTTCGGCGTCCGGTGCGCCGGACGGTGGTGGCTCGACCGGCGGCGCATCGAGGAGTGGGACCGGGAGTGGGCCCTGCTCGGTCCGCGGTGGGGCCACAAGACCGGCTGACCGGCGACATCACCTGCGCACGTGCGCCTGCGCCGCACGGTCGTGCGGCCTCTGCGGCATGACGGTCCGTGAGGACGGGATCTTCCGTACCCGGAATCCCTCCGTCAGCAAGTCCGCTGTAAGTAGGCTGATATACATGAAGGCACTTTTGTTGTCTGGTGGCTCAGGTACCCGTTTGCGCCCCATAACCCATACCTCGGCGAAGCAGCTCGTACCCGTCGCGAACAAACCGGTGCTGTTCTACGGCCTGGAGGCGATCGCCGGAGCCGGCATCACCGAGGTCGGGATCATCGTCGGGGACACGGCGGAGGAGATCCGGGAGGCGGTCGGCGACGGTTCCGCGTTCGGGCTCGCCGTCACCTACATCCCGCAGGAGGCCCCGCTGGGCCTGGCCCACGCGGTGCTGATCGCCCGTGAGTTCCTGGGCGACGACGACTTCGTGATGTACCTCGGCGACAACTTCGTCGTCGGCGGCATCACGGACCTGGTCGCCGCCTTCCGCGCCGAGCGGCCCCAGGCCCAGATCCTGCTGACGCGGGTACCGGACCCGACCGCGTTCGGCGTGGCCGAACTCGACGCGGCGGGGCGGGTGGTCGGCCTGGAGGAGAAGCCGAAGCATCCCAAGAGCGAACTGGCCCTGGTGGGTGTGTATCTGTTCACCCCGGCGATCCATGAGGCCGTGCGCTCCATCGAGCCCTCCTGGCGCGGTGAGCTGGAGATCACGCACGCCATCCAGTGGCTGATCGACGCCGGACGCGACGTGCGCTCCACGACGATCTCCGGGTACTGGAAGGACACCGGGAACGTCACCGACATGCTCGAGGTCAACCGCTCGGTGCTGGAGACCCTGGAGCGCCGGATCGACGGCACCGTCGACGACGACAGCGAGATCATCGGACGGGTGCGGATCGAGCCCGGGGCGAAGGTGACCGGCAGCCGGATCGTGGGCCCGGTGGCCATCGGCGCCAACACCGTGATCACCGACTCCTACATCGGCCCCTTCACCTCGATCGCCGGGGACTGCCGGATCGAGGACAGCGAGATCGAGTACTCGATCGTGCTGCGCGACTCCTCGGTGAGCGGCGTCCGGCGGGTGGAGGCCTCGCTCATCGGCCGCAACGTCGAAGTGACCCCCTCCCCCCGCAAGCCCGCCGCCCACCGGTTCGTCCTCGGCGACCACAGCAAGGTGCAGATCTCGTCATGACGACCGGCACACCGGTGACCGGCCACAACGGCCGTACCGAACACGAGAGGAGACCGACCCGGTGAACACGAGGATCCAGCCCACCGCCCAGGTGGACGAGTCGGCCGCGATCGGCGACGGCACGACGGTCTGGGATCTCGCCCAGATACGGGAGGACGCGGCGCTGGGCAGCGGCTGCATCGTGGGCCGGGGGGCGTACGTCGGCCCCGGGGTGCGCATCGGCGACCACGTGAAGCTCCAGAACTACGCCCTGGTCTACGAACCCGCGGTGCTGGGCGACGGGGTGTTCGTCGGCCCCGCGGCGGTGCTCACCAACGACCACTTCCCGCGCTCCGTGGACCCGCGGGGCCGGCTGAAGCGCGGCGGCGACTGGGAGGCCGTGGCCGTGGTGGTGGGCGAGGGGGCGTCGCTGGGGGCCCGTTCGGTGTGTGTGGCGCCGGTGTGCGTGGGCCGCTGGGCCCTGGTGGCGGCGGGCGCCGTGGTGACCCGGGACGTGCCGGACTTCGCGCTGGTGGCGGGCGTGCCCGCGCACCGGGTCGGCTGGGTCGGCCGGGCCGGCGTCCGGCTGGTGGAGCGGGAGGGCGAGCCGGGTTGCTGGGAGTGCCCCGAGACCGGCGAGCGGTACGACGAGAAGGACGGCGAACTCGTCCCGCGCGCATGAGGAGTTGATCGGGCGAAGTACCGGTCCCGATTCTCCCAAAACACCGTTCGTCGAACATGTGCAGGCATAACATGTGTGCGAAGTGTGCAGACCCAGCACAGGGAGCACACGATTCGGCATGGCCCGGGGGGGTTTCGGAGTGGGGGACATCTGTGCCTGAAGCGAGGAGCGGCGGCCGCTCCGGCGCCTGACATCCGCATCGCCTTCACACGCCCGGCCGTTCACGCCGCGGCGATCTCAAGTCTGCGCGAAAACAGGACCCACAGGGGGGTTGGTGTGTCCGAACGATGACCATCACACGTCTGGCGGCGCTCGGCCGTGAGGAGCCGGCGCTGCTCACGCTCGCCCAACGACTGCTCACGGTCGCCGAGTCGGGGCTTCCGTCGATGCTGCTTCCCGGCAAGGAGGCCTTCGCCTTCACCATGGCCGGGCACAGGTCGCCCGGCGGCTCCTGGAAGCTGGAGCGGCGCGGGACCAGCGCCCGGTACGCGGCCATCACCGCGCTCGGAGTGCGGTTCCTGCCCGAGGACCGCCAGCGCGCGGTGCTCGGCGGCCGCAGCGCCCAGGAGTTCACCGGTCTGCTGATCGAGTCACTGCCCGCGGTGACCAACCTCGGTGACGCGGCGCTCATCACCTGGGCCGCCGCCGACACCGGGCATCCCAAGCTGTCCGACGCCCTCGACCGGATGCGCGCCCTGGACGAGGAGGGCCGGCCGCAGTACACCGTCGAGGCGGCCTGGGTGCTGTCCGCCCTCGCGGCGGCGCACGGCACAATCGACGTGGAGGGGCCCCTCACCGCGGCCCGCGACCGTCTGCTGCGGGCCCGGATCGGGAACAGCCCGCTGTTCCCGCACGCCACCGGCCCCGGCCTGGTGCCCTGGTACCGGGCGCATGTGAGCTGCTTCGCCGACCAGACGTACCCGCTGCAGGCCCTGGCCCGGGCGCACGCCTGCGGCGACGGGGACGGCGATCCGGAGGCCCTGGCCGCGGCCGAGGCCTGCGCCGCGCGCATCTGCGAGCTGCAGGGCGACGGCGGGCAGTGGTGGTGGCACTACGACGCGCGCACCGGCGGCGTCGTGGAGGGCTACCCGGTCTACAGCGTCCACCAGCACGCGATGGCGCCGACCGCCCTGTTCGATCTCGCCGACGCCGGCGGCACCGACTTCGCGGCGTCGGTCCGCAAGGGCCTCGGCTGGATGACGGAGGTGCCCGAACTGGCCGGACACCCGGAGAAACAGGAGCCGTTGATCCTCGACGAGCTCGGCGTCACCTGGCGCAAGGTCTTCCGGGGCGACCCGAGGAAAGCCGTACGCGCCGCCCGGGGCCTGGGCAGCCGGGTCGCTCCTAACCTCCGGCTGAAGCCCCTGGACCGGGTGTACCGCCCGGTCTCGGTGGACCGCGAATGCCGGCCGTACGAGTTCGGCTGGATGCTCCACGCCTGGCAGGGAGGCCGCGTATGAGCGGGCGTCAGTCCCTTTTCGGGGTCGAACTGGACCCGCTGACCATGGACGAGACCGTAGGGCGCTGCCTGGCCGCGGTCCGGGAGGACCGACAGCTCGAGATCGGCGTGGTCAACGCGGCGAAGCTGGTGAACATGCGGCGGGACAAGCGGCTCGCCGAGGCCGTCGCCGGCTGCGATCTCGTCCTCGCCGACGGACAGGCCGTGGTCTGGGCCGGCCGGCTCCTGCGCGCCCCGCTGCCGGAACGGGTGGCCGGTATCGACCTGTTCCTGCGGCTGCTGGCCGAGGCGGAGTCGGCGGGCATGTCCGTCTACTTCCTCGGCGCCCGCCAGGAGGTGCTGGAGCGGATGCTGGGCGAGGTGGCCGGCCGCTTCCCCGGCCTGCAGGTGGCCGGCAGCCGGAACGGCTACTTCGACGACTCCGAACAGCGGGCCGTAGCGGACGCCATCGCCCGCAGCGGCGCGCAGATGCTGTTCCTCGGCATGACCTCGCCCAAGAAGGAGATCTTCACCGCCGCGTACGGCGAGCGCACCGGCGCGCGCGTGGTGCACGGGGTCGGCGGCTCCTTCGACATCCTGGCCGGCGTCACCCGGCGGGCCCCGGTGTCCTGGCAGCGCTGGGGCGTCGAGTGGCTCTACCGGGCGCTGCAGGAGCCGCGCCGGCTGGGCCGGCGCTATCTCACCACCAATGCTGCCTTCGTCCTCATGACGGCGCGCGAGTTCATCCGGCTCACCCCGTCGCCCGCCTCCGCGAACAGGAGTCACTGATGCGCGTCGTCGTGGTCGGACAGGGATATGTCGGCCTGCCACTGGCCGTCCGGGCCGCCGAGGTCGGTCACGAGGTGATCGGCTACGACGTGGACTCCCGGCGGATCAAGAGCCTCGCCGCCGGTGAGTCGTTCGTCGAGGACGTCTCCTCGGAGCGGATCCGCGCCGCACTGGACAACGGCACCTACCGCCCCAGCGACGCGGCCCGGGACTGCGGCGGCTTCGACGTCGCCGTGGTCACCGTGCCGACGCCGCTGCACGAGGGCACTCCCGACCTGCGGTACATCAAGGAGTCGGCGGTCACCCTCGCCCGCTATCTGCGGCCCGGTGCCACCGTCGTCCTGGAGTCGACCACCTATCCCGGCACCACCCAGGAGCTGTTCGCCCCGATCCTGGAGGACGGCTCGGGCCTGACCGCGGGCCCCGACTTCCACCTCGGCTACAGCCCGGAGCGGATCGACCCCGGAAACGCCGTCTGGGGCTTCAAGGAGACCCCCAAGGTGGTGTCCGGCGTCGACGCGGCCTCACTGGAGGCCGTGCGGGACTTCTACGGGCAGCTCGTCGACACCACCGTGCCGGTGCGCTCGCCCAAGGAGGCGGAGCTCGCCAAGTTGCTGGAGAACACCTTCCGGCACGTCAACATCGCGCTGGTCAACGAGATCGCGATGTTCGCCCACCACCTGGACATCGACGTCTGGCAGGCCATCGACGCCGCCTCCACCAAGCCCTTCGGCTTCATGAAGTTCACGCCCGGGCCGGGCGTCGGCGGCCACTGCCTGCCCATCGACCCCTCGTACCTGTCCTGGCGGGTGCAGCGCGAACTCGGCCAGAGCTTCCGCTTCGTGGAACTGGCCAACGACATCAACAACCACATGCCCGAGTACGTGGCCCGGCGCATCAGCGACCTGTTCAACGAAAGACGCCGGTCCGTGAACGGCTCGAACATCCTGCTGCTGGGCCTGGCGTACAAGAAGAACACCGGTGACGCCCGCGAGTCGCCCGCCCTGCGCATCTCCCAGCTGCTGCTCGACATGGGGGCCCAGGTCAAGGCGGCGGACCCGCACGTGGTCGAGAGCCTGCCGGTGGACACCCGGCTGGTGCGGGTCGAACCGGTGCCGGAGGAGCTGGCCGCCGCCGACGTGGTGGTTCTGCTCACCGACCACGACAGCTTCGACTACGAACTCATCGCCCAACACGCCCGCTTCGTCCTCGACTGCCGCCGCCGGCTGTCGGCCGGGCCCACGATCGAGGTGCTCTGAACCATGCCCCGCATCGTCTGCGTCGCCGGTGCGCGACCCAACTACATGAAGATCAAGCCGGTGATGGACGCGCTGGAACGCCGGGGCGCCGAGGTGATCCTGGTCCACACCGGCCAGCACTACGACCCGGCCATGAACGAGGTGTTCTTCACCGACCTCGGCATCCGGCCGCCCGACCACTTCCTCGGGGTCGGCTCCGGCAGCCACGCCGAGCAGACCGGACGCGTGATGACCGCGTTCGAACCGCTGCTCGGCGAACTGTCCCCGGACGTCGTCGTCGTGGTCGGCGACATCAACTCGACCCTGGCCTGCGCCCTGGTCACCGCCAAGGCGGGCCCGCTGCTGGCCCATGTCGAGGCCGGACTGCGCAGCCGTGACTGGAGCATGCCGGAGGAGGTCAACCGGGTCGCCACCGACCGGGTCAGCGACTATCTGCTGGCCCCCTCCCCCGACGCCGCCGGGAACCTGCGCGCCGAGGGGTACCGGGAGGACCAGATCCACCTGGTCGGCAACGTCATGATCGACACACTGCTGGCCAACCTGGAACGGGCCCGCGCCTCGGACGTCCTCGACCGGTACGGCCTGGCCAGGGGGGAGTACGGTCTGGTCACCCTGCACCGGCCCGCCAACGTGGACGACCCCGAGGTCCTCGCCGGGCTCCTGAAGGCCCTGGGCGAGATCGCCGGCCGCTGCCCGCTGCTGCTGCCCGTGCACCCGCGCGCCGCCGAACGGCTGGCCGGCATCGGCGTCCCCGGGGGCATCCGGCTGGTGCCGCCCGCCGGGTACCTGGACTTCATCGCCCTGCAGGACTCGGCCCGCCTCGTGCTGACCGACTCGGGCGGCGTGCAGGAGGAGACCACCGCGCTGGGCGTGCCCTGCGTGACCCTGCGGGACAACACCGAACGGCCCGTCACCGTGGAGCAGGGCACCAATGTGCTGGCGGGCCGCGACCCGGCGCGCATCGTCTCCACCGTCAACCGCGTGCTGGACGATCCCCCCGGGCCGCGCCGGCCCGAGCTGTGGGACGGCCTGGCGAGCGACCGCATCGCCGACGTGCTGCTGGAGGGAGGCACCGCGAGCAGCCGGCCGAGGCCCACCGACCAAACACCCGCCAAATGATCCGCTCGCAACATATGCTCATCGGGGGTCGGGGCGTGAGGGGGGACCACCATGGATCTCGCTGAGATCTTCCGGGTCATGCGCAGGCGCTGGTACGTCCTGCTGCCCGGACTGCTGCTGACCGCCGTGCTGGCGGTCGGCGTGGCACTGGTGGTTCCGGTCACCTACCAGTCGCAGAGCACGGTGGCCCTTCTGAACTCCCAGAAGGCCACCGTGGCCTACGACGGCAATCCGTTCCTCAGCACCCAGACCTCGCTCACCGGCATGGCCGACAGCCTGGCCCGCAACCTCAACTCCGACGGCTCCCAGCGGGAACTCAAGTCCCGTGGCGCCGAGGGCACGATCGAGGCCAAGATCGCCGACAACGCGCAGGGGCCGCTGATGTGGCTCACCGTCACCGGCACCGACAGGGCGGCCGTCCTGGACTCGGACCGCATCCTGACGGCGTATGCCAAGGAGCGGCTGGACCAGTTCCAGAAGCAGCAGTCGGTCGCCCCGAAGGCCATGATCCGCATGACCACGATCGTGCCCCCGCAGAACCCGGTGGCGCAGACCAAGACGCGGCTGGAGTACCTGGTCATGGCCGGGGGCCTGGGCCTGGTGCTGAGCATGGGCGCCGCCTTCTACGTGGAGGCGCGCCGCCGGCCGCGGCCGCAGGCGCACGCGGTGGAACCCGCGCGTCCGGCCGCCGCCTCCGGTCCGCCCGCCGCCGGGCCCGCCGCCGGGCCCGCGGCCGAGGAATCGGCCGTGGAACGGACGATCGCACTCAGGACGCCGCCCAGCTGGTCGCGGTCCGCCGAGAACAGGCCCGCCGCGGAGCCGGGGGCCGGACGCGCCGCCATGGCCGTGGCGCCCGCCGCCGAGCCGCTCGACGAGGAGTCGACTCATGGACAGCGTTCGCACACCGGACAGCGAGACCGCTGAGCCGAGCGACACCCCCGCCTCCCCCTCTCTCGGGCGCAAGGTCCGTTCCGCGGCCCGGTGGAGTCTGATCAACACCGTGGTGATGCGCCTCGGCAACTTCGCCACCGGCATCCTGCTGGCGCGTTTCGCCCTCGGCCCCGCCGAATGGGGCGTCTACGGCATCGCCCAGACCGTGCTCCTGGTGCTGCTCTCCGCGAACGAGCTGGGCGTCGGCCTGGCCATCGTCCGCTGGGACGGCGACCCGCGCCGTTTCGCGCCGACCGTGCTGACCCTGGGCACCGCGTCCAGCGTCCTGCTGTACGCCGCCATCTTCGTCTCGGCGCCCACGGTGGCCGGGCTGCTGGACTCGCCCGGGGCCACGGGCGTGCTGCGGGTGATGTGCCTGTGCCTGGTGCTGGACGGGGTGGCCCAGGTCCCCGCCGGCTATCTGACCCGCGAGTTCGCCCAGGGCAAGCGGATGGTGATCGACGCGCTCAACTTCGTCCTCAGCACCACCGTGACGCTGGTGCTGGCCTTCGCCGGCTGGGGCGCGATGAGCTTCGCCTGGGGAGCGGTGGCCGGCAACGTCGCCGCGCTCCTCGGCTGCGCGCTCGCCGCCCCCGGCATGCTGCGGTTCGGCTGGGACCCCGGCCAGGCCCGCGCCCTGCTCAGGTTCGGCCTCCCGCTGGCCGGCGCGAGCCTGCTCGCGCTCGCCGTCGTCAACGTGGACACCATGGTCGTCGGTTCGTCCCTCGGCTCCGTCGCCCTCGGTTTCTACGTCCTGGCGTTCAACATGTCGGGCTGGCCGGTGCGCATCATCTCCGAGGCGGCCCGCCGCGTCTCCTTCGCCGGCTTCTCCCGCCTGGCAACCTCCCCGGAGGCCCTCGCCCAGGGCTTCAGCCGTGCCCTCGGCGTGCTGGTCACCGGCACCGTCCCGCTGTGCGTGCTGCTCGGCGGACTGGCCGCGCCGGTCGTCCGTCTCGTCTACGGGAGCACATGGGTGCCCGCCGCCTCGGCGCTGCCCTGGCTGATGGCCCTGGGCCTGGTCCGCATCGGCTGCGAACTCGCCTACGACTGCCTCGTCGCCGCCGGCCGGCGCCGCTCCCTCATCCTCGTCCAGGGCCTGTGGGTCATCGCTCTCGTCCCCGTCCTCGTCGCCGGCGCCCGCCTCGACGGCATCGTCGGCGTCTCCCAGGGACACGTCATCGTCGCGGCCGGACTTGTCGTCCCCGCATTTGTGTACGCCCTCGGCCGGGCCGGGATCGGCCCCGCCCACATCGTCAGGGCCTGCACGTGGCCCTTCCTCGGCGGAGCCGTGATGACCGTGGTGACCCTCGCCGCGAAGCGGCTCCTCGGCGACGGCATCGTCGCCCTCTTCGTCATCGGCGCCACCGCCCTGGCCTGTTATGTGGTGTGCGTCCTGCCCAGCCGCCGCTTCCTGCTCGGCGCCCGAACCCCGGAGGCCGCGTGACCAGGCTCCGTCAACTACTCGCCGTACTGTCCCTCTTACTCTGCGCCGCGTGTGCCTCGGGCGCCGACGCCGCACCGTCCGTCCACGGCACGTCCCGCGGCACCGCTCACCCGCCTCCCCCGGCGTCGGAGGCCCCCTCGTCATCGGAAGCCCGCTCACCGTCCCCGGCCGGCTCGTCGTCCGGGAGCCCCGTGCCCCGCGGGGCGTCGTCCCCGCGGCCCGCGGCGCCGGCGGCGCAAGCCGAAGCGGGCTTCCCCGACGCCCGCTCCACCGGCCCCCGCATCCCGCTCAAGCCGCACTCCACCGGGAACATGAGCGTCAAGACCGACGGCACCGTCATCCGGGGGTGGGACATCACCGGATCGCTCGACATCTACGCGGACGACGTCACCATCATCGACTCGAGGATCACCTCCACCAACTGGTGGGGGGTCAACCTGCGTCCGGGGCACAGCGGTCTGCGGATCCTGCACAGCACCATCACCGCCGTCCCCGGCAAGGGCCCCGACAACGGGGGCGTGGACTACGCGGTCTCCAACATGGGCGTCAGCCCCGTCGAGGTCGGCTGGTGCGACGTCTCCGTCTTCGGCAACGCCCTCTCCATGGGACAGGGCGACCTCCACGACAACTACGTCCACGACCTGGTGCCCTTCCGCAACGCCGGCGGCGAGTGGCAGCACACCGACGCCGTGATCAGCGGCGGCAGCAACAAGGGCAGCCTGGTCATCCGGCACAACACGCTGCTCAACTCCGTCCCCGTCGACCAGGGGGCCTCGGCCGCCATCGGGCTCTTCGCCGACACCGGCCCCGTCTCCAACACCGTCATCGACGGCAATCTGCTGGCCGGCGGCGCCTACGCCCTGTACGGGGGCGGCGAGGGCGCCACCGGCATCCAGGTCACGAACAACGTCTTCTCCACCCGGTACCACCGCAACTCCGGCCACTACGGCGCCGTCACCGCCTGGAACGCCGGTGGTGCCGGCAACGTCTGGCGCGGCAACCGGTTCACCCACGGGCACTCGATCGCCCCCGAGCCGGCCGGCTGAGGAAGAGGACCATGAGACGTATCGCCCGCGCCCCCTGGGAACTGCTCAAAGGCGCATTCGGCTGGCTCGTCCTGTTCGAGCTCCGCAACAAGGTCCTCCTCGCCCCCTCCGCGCTGCGACTGCGCCGCGTCGAGAGCGCCGAGACCCGTCGCCTCGCGGCCGCCACCGCTCCCCCGCCGGCCGCCCTCGTCGCGACGGTGATCGCCACCCACCGCCGCCCCGAGGAACTGCGGGCGGCCGTCCGCTCGGCGCTGGACCAGACCGTCCGCGACCAGGTCGTCATCGTCGTCGACGACGGCGCGGGCCTCCCCGGACTCCCGGACGACCCGCGGCTGTTCGCCGTATCGCTGGCGCGGAACACCGGAGTCGCCGGGGTGGTGCGCAACGTGGGCATCCGCCTGACCCGCTCGCGGTACGTGGCCTTCCTGGACGACGACAACCTGTGGGAGCCCGACCATCTGGAGCGGGCGCTGGCGGTGCTGGAGGCCCCCGGCGGGCCGGACGGCGTCTACACGGCGCTGCGCCGCGTCCTGCCGGACGGGACCGAACGGGACGTCCTGTCCGTGCCGTTCGACCGCCGCCGGGCCGCCCGCGAGTCCTTCCTGGACACCAACGCCTTCGTCGGGCGGCGCGACAGGGCCCTGCGCTTCAGCCGGCTGCGCCGCACCCCGGAGGTGATGCCCCGTGAGGACTGGGAGCTGGTCCACCGCTACAGCCGCCGCCACACCGTGCGCCACGTGCCGCACGCCACCGTGCGGTATCTGGTGAACCCCGGGAGTTTCTACACCACTTGGTCCGGCTGAGCACGAGGCCGGCCGCGCCTCACGGCCCGGGCGTGACCCGCAGCGCGCCCGGCCTGAGCAGCGCGGCCGCAGCGGCCCGGCTGGCCCGCCTGCCGAGGGCGGCGCGGGACGCCTCGCGCAGGAACACGGCCGCCCGGAAGCACACCGTCGCGCCGGGCCCGTGGCGCCGCCCGTACAGGCGCACACGGTTGAGTGTGAGCAGGGTCCACAGCCGGGGCGAGACCCGGGAGTCGCCGCCCAGGTGAACGGCCTCGGCCGTCGGCTCGAGCTGGGTGGCGTAGCCGCGGTCCCCCGCGCGCAGGCAGTACTCGGTCTCCTCGGAGTAGAGGAAGAAGGACTCGTCCCACGGCCCGCAGGCGGCCAGGCAGTCGGCCGAGAGGGCCATGAGCGCGCCGGTCGCCCAGTCCGCGCGCGTGGGCCGCGCGTAGGCGGCGGGGTCGGTGACCAGCTCGCTCAGGGCCGGGAAGCGCCCGGCCCGGCGGTTGCCGATGAGGGCCTCGCCGAGGGCCCGGGTCACGCTCGACTCGCGGCGCAGCGAGTGCAGGGGCGCCGCCCGGCCCTCCTCGTACAGGAGGGGGACGGCGATGCCCACCTGGGCACCGAGGGTGTCCACGAGGCGCTTGGCGCAGCCCTGCCGCATCCGGATGTCCGGGTTGCAGACCAGTACGGCAGCGTATCCGCCCTCCCACTCGCCGGCCGCCTTCAGTGCCGCGTTGACCCCGGCGGCGTACCCGGCGTTACGGCCGGTCTGGACGACCGTGGCGTCCGGGGCGAGCGACCGGAGCACCTCGACGGTGTCGTCGGCGGAGTCGTTGTCGGCGACGACGAGCCGCCAGTCGAGTCCGGCCATGCCCTCGGGCAGCGCGGCGAGGAACCCGGGCAGCACCGACGCGCTGTTCCAGGTGACGGCGATGACGGCAACGGGGCTCATCGGGTCTCCACGAGTTGGGGGAGCTGGGGTTCGGAGGTCTTGACGGGAGCCGGCTCGGCGGCGCCGGCCGCCTCGCCCCGGACGAAGCCGAGCAGGCTGCCACCCGCTCCCAGCAGCAGGAAGAACAGGCCGGCGAACATCGGGAAGCTGAGTGAGTCGAAGGTGGCGCTGACGACGAGCGCGACCAGCGACGACGCGAAGAACGCCTGCCCCAGTTCGCGGTCGGCCTCGGTACGGGCCAGCCGCCGGACGGCACCGCCCTGGTGGATGCCGGCGACGAACAGGACGAGCATGGCGAGGAGTCCGAGTGCGCCCATCTCGGCCAGGGTCAGCATGTACTGGTTGTCGGTGAAGAAGTACCGGTCCGGGGTGAAGGTGCCGAAGCCCCGCCCGAACAGCGGATGTTCCTCCAGATAGGGCACGATCGCGCTGTACTTGACCGTGCGGGCCTGGGTGCTGCTGTCGGAGTTGGACAGGAACGACGCGAACAGGCCGGTGATCGTGCCGATCAGCCCGGGGACGAGCACCTTGAAGACGGCCACGGAGGCCGTCATCACGCCGATCGCGGCCCAGCGCCGGGCCGGCTTCCAGCGGGGCACCATCACCAGGGCGACGAGCAGCAGGCCGATGATCGAGGTCCGCGACACCGTCAGGGGCAGCGCGCCGGCGATCAGCAGCACCGGACCCCAGCGGCGGGTCCAGTGGAGGTGGCGGCGCACCGGGTCGAAGGCCTGCTGGATGGCGAACGGCAGCAGGATCGCGAGCATGCCGCCGAACTCGAGCGGCTGGGCGGTGGTGGCCCGGGGCCGGGTGAAGGCACCGCGGTCCATGACGCTCACCTGGGCGACGCTGGTCTGCAGGCCGGGGATGTGGATGGAGTCGGCGATGTTGGTGCCCGAGAAGAAGTCGTAGAAGCCGATCGCGGCGACGACCGAGCCCAGGACCACCACCCGGCGCATCAGCACGTCGAGCCGGCCGCGCTCCTGTATGCCCGCCGAGGTCAGGACGACCAGCGACACCCACACCAGGAACCCGATGAGACCGCGGTCGGCGCCCAGGACCTCCGCGTGCGAGCTCTCACGTGCCGCGTCCGAGATGTAGGCCGCCAGGACGGCCAGCCCGAGCACGCACATCGCGACGCGCGCCAGCCTGGTTCCCCGCGCGGGCAGGACGCGGCCGCCGAGCCAGGTCGCGAGGTACCACAACAGGCCGAGCAGGGCGAAGACGTTGGCGGGGGTGCCGACGCCGCCGAGGGCGGGCAGGGCCAGGTTCGACGGGATGAAGAGGGCCAGTACGAGGTAGACGGTGAGGACCGCCGTGGCGTCGACCCGCCGGCCGAGCAGTCCTCTCCGGCGCCGTCCGGGGGCGCGGGCGTCCCGGGCCTGCGGGACGGCGCTCCTCGCGGCGTGCCGCCGGCGGCGGACCACCGCGACGCCCTCCATCAGTATCGACAGCAGGAAGGCGCTGACGACTCCGAGGATGACGACGGCCGCGATGTCCTGGTAGCGGTTCTTCGACTTCGCCACCGGGGTCTGCGGCAGGACGACGGGCGCCGTCTGCACGAAGTACGCGGGCGGGACCTTGGCCGCGGCCTGCAGGGCCTTGAGCTGCTCGCCGGCGAACTCGGTCAGGGTGTTGGTCTCCCTCAGCACCTTGGCCCGGTCGGTCCCGGTCACGCTGAGCGTGAGCAGCGGGCTGTCGGCCGTCGGCGCGAAGCCGGCCGTGTACGGGTCCGTGACGCCCCGGCCGCGCAGTTCCTTGGCGGCGTCGTTCGACTCCAGGGTCCTGATCAGCACGTCGGCCGTGACGATCAGCGAACCGCCCGCGTTCGAGATGGGGTTGCCGAAAGTGGGAGGCAGCCGGGAGACCGCCGAGGAGTCCAGCAGGGTGACCGAGCTCTGCGACTGGTAGGAGACGGGGACGGTCACGTACAGGTATCCGCCACAGACCAGGCTGAGCAGCGTGAGGGGCACGACGAAGTACCAACGTCTGCGCAGAATGGCCCAGATCTCACCAAGACTCATGAACCATCCCCCCATTCGGTGGCATCCCGCCGCGCGTCCTGCCAGTATCGGGGCTGACGGAAGGATCTCGTATGTCGCCCGGGAACGTCGCCGACGCACTGCTCCGCCGCTGGTACGTGGTGCTGGTCGCGCTGCTGCTGACGGCCGCCGCGGCGTACCAGGTGGTGCGTCCGGCACCGCAGTACACCGGGTCCGCGGTCGTCGTCCTGAAGCCGCCGGTGACCCGGAACCAGCCCAACCAGCTCACCAATCTGCAGCCGCCGCTCGCCCTGGTCTCCTACGGGGTCGTGCAGCAGCTCGAATCCCCCACCGGGGAGGAGGAGTTGAGGGCGGCTGGAGTCCAGGGGACCTACCGCCTCGTCCCCCGCAACAGCGGGACCAGCGCCACGCCCCGCTATCTGATCCCCTCCCTGCAGATCCAGTCGCAGGCCGGCGGGCCGGATGCCGCAGTGACGGCGGTGCGCCGCATCATCGACGTCTACACCCGGCACGTCGACGCGATGCAGTCGGCCCAGCGGGTGCCCTCCGGTTCGCGGATCACCGCCTCCGTGCTGACTTCGCCGAGCGCCGCCGAGGTACGGGGCGACCGGATCCGGGGCCTGGCCGGCACCGGCTTGCTGGGCATGGCCGGCGGCGTTCTCGGCGCGTTGTGGCTCGACCGGTACGTGATGAGCCGTCGCGAGGCAGCGCCCGGCCGGCACGCCGGCCCGGTCCCCGCGGCCGGCTGAGACGAACTGTTCCCTCATCAGATACCGCGGCGCTTCCAGGACTCCCACCACAGCAACTCCCGGCCGCGTTCGGCCACGGCCGACCACACCAGCGGCTGGAGGTACGGCATCGCCTTGGGGCCGATGCGCCGTCTGAGCCGCAGCGCGCGGTACTCCGGCAGCTTGCCGTACTCCGGCAGGCACTCCGCGGCGAAGCCGACGCACTCGTCGACCGGAACCACCTCCGTACGCCCCCGGTCGTAGGCACGGTAGGCCCGGCGCAGCGCGAAGCGGGCCAGCCGGGTGTGGACCTCGTCGGCGAGGCGGTCGGCGTGCGGCAGCCGGTCGGCGCATTTGGCGAGCACCGAGTCGAAGGCGACGAGGCGCTGGCGCAGGTCGTCCAGCTGTCCGCCGAAGTCGGTCGTGGACATGTTCTTGCCGTGGACGCGGTAGAAGGCCTGGTCGGCCCCGCGTATGTAGCCGACGTCGGCGTGCGCGGCGAGCCGCATCCACATCTCGATGTCGCCGGCGTGCGGCAGCGCCGGGTCGTAGCCGCCGACCTCGCGCTGGAGGCTGGTGCGGACGACGACCTCCGGTGAGGTGATGCAGCCGGTGCCCTCACGGAAGCGCCGCTCCAGCCACCACTGCCCGGGATAGACCACGGAGCCGGTGCCGCGGGTACGGGCCGGCGGCAGCGGTCCGCCGTGCTGGAAGCGCAGGGGGCGCCCGTAGGCGAAGCCCGCCTCGGGGTGGGCGTCCAGCAGCGCGGCGGCCCGTACCAGGGCGCCCGGCACCAGCCGGTCGTCGGCGGAGAGCAGGGCGACGTAGGTGCCGTCGGCCCAGTCCAGCAGGCCCTCGTTGTAGGTGGCGATGTGGCCCTTGTTGGTCGCGTGGACGCGGACCTCGATCCGCGGGTCGGCGGCGGCCAGCTTGTGCGCGGTCTCCGCCGAGTCGTCGGGCGAGGCGTCGTCGATGATGAGGACCCGGACGTCGACGCCGTCCTGCTCGTCCAGAACGCTGCTCACGCAGTCGGCCAGGAAGTGGCCGTACTTGTAGCAGGGGATCACAACACTGACGCTGCTCATCGGTGGGAATGCCAATCCCCGGCGGTGGCCCCCGGGTTCGCGGGGGCCACCACCGGTGCGCTGTGACGGGTCAGTTCTTCTTCTTGTGGACGGTCCTGGCGGTCAGGGTCCAGGTACGGGACTTCACCGCGTGGCGGTGCTTGTCCCGGGCCGTGACCGTGACCTTGAACCGGGTGCCGTCGGGCAGCGGGGCCGACAGGTGCACGGACACCTTGTGACCCGCCCGGTCGTAGGAGGTGACGGCCGTGACATGGAGCTTCCTGGCCGCCGCCGCCCGGGGACCGGACAGGACGGTCACGGTCGCCTTGACGGACGACACCGCGGTCTTCGCCGGCAGGGTGGTGACGAGCGGGCTGCCCGCGTCGGCGGTGTGCGTCAGCGTGGCCGCGTTGTCCTCGGAGGCGCCGGGCGCCGCCAGGGACGCGCCCGGGTTGTCGGCGGTGAAGACCGGGCTCACCCAGTAGTTCGCGGATCCGTAGGAACCGTTCGGGAAGGCCGGGTCGGCGCCGTACCGGTAGAGCCCGTTGTGGTGCGCGGTGGTGTCGGCGGTGCCGGTGAGCGGATAGGACTGGTGGGCCGCGGCGAAGTAGCCGCCGTCGACCGCGTAGTGGCCGTTCGGCGCGTGGTAGGAGACGACGTACGGGGTGTCGGCGCTGATGGCCACCGGCGTGGTGAAGGTCATCCGCTGCCAGCCCGAGGCCGTCTCGCCGGTGAAGGTGCCGGTGGCGAGCAGCGTGCCGTCGTCGGACCACAGGCTGCCGGTGTGGGTGCCGGTGTTGCCGGTGCCCTTGTAGAAGGTGACACCGGTGACCCAGCCGCTCGTCGAGGACGTGAACCGGGTGCCCAGCTCGACCGAGTTGGTGTCGCCGGTCATGTCGGTGGTGGCGGGTACGGCCGAGGCGCCCCACAGGGTGCAGGGGCAGGTGACCGCCGGCGGAGTGGTGCTGGTGGTGAAGCTCCAGGTCACCGGGTCCGCCATGGCGTTGCCCCACAGGTCGGAGGCCTGGACGGAGGCGGTGTACGTGGTGTGCAGCGCCAGTTCCGTCGACGGGGTGAAGGTCGCCTTGTTGGACGCGGGGAGCGTCCAGGTCCCCGGCACGGTGTCGCCGCCCGGGTCCTTCACGGTGAAGGTCAGGTTGTCGGAGTCGACGGCCGAGCTGAAGACGGCCGACACCGGTGCCGTGATCGACACGCCGGTCGCCCCGGACGTCGGGGAGGTCGAGCTGACGGTGGGCGGGGTGGTGCTGGCCGTCGAGGTGTCCAGCACCACGTCGACCCAGTAGTTGCTGCCCGAGGACTGCGAGGACGGGAAGGCGCTGGTGGAGCCGTAGTGGTAGACGCCGTTGCCGCCGTCGGTACCGGACTTCAGGGCTGTGAGCGGGGCGAGGCCCGCGTCACCGCCGGAGAAGTAGCCGCCGTCGTAGGAGTATCCGCCGTTGGGGGCGAAGTACGAGGCGACGTAAGTGGTGTTGGCCTTGACACTCACCGGGGTGGAGAAGTTCAGCTGCTGCCAGCCGGAGGCCGTCTCGCCGGTGAAGGTGCCGGTGGCCAGGCGGGTGCCGGAGGCGCTCCACAGGCTTCCGGTGTGGGTGCCGGTGTTGACGGGCGACTTGTAGAAGCGGACCGCGGTGATCGAACCGGCGGCCGTGGTGCGGAACTTGACGCCGAGCTCCACCGAGCTGCCGTCACCGCCGTTGACGGTGCCGGGCACGGCCGAGGCCGGCCAGACGGTGCACGGGCAGGCCTGCGGGCCGACGGTGAGCGGGACGGTGCTGACGGCGCCGATGTTGACGCTGTCGTCCACCGCGCGGACCTTGACGGACACGGCGCCGGGGGCGGTCGGGGTCCAGGTGTACTTCCACGACGCGAGGCCGGTGGCGGCCTTCCAGGTCTGGCCGCCGTCCGTGGACACCTCCACCCGGGCCACCACACCGCCGCCGGAGTCGGTGGCGGTGCCGGTGACGGTGACCGGCTTCAGCGCCGGGACGGTGACTCCGGAGGCCGGGGCCGTCACGGTGACGGCCGGGCCGGTGGTGTCGGTCGTGGCCGTCGCGGCGACCAGGTTGCTCTGCCGGGTCAGCGGCTGGACGCCCATGTCGGCGAAGACGTTCAGGGTCGCCTGCTGCATGCGGGCGTCCTCGGTGACCACGGTGTCGTCGGGGTTGTACGTCGGGATGTTGGTCAGTCCCCACGACCACTGCACGGTGCCCGCCCCGAACACCAGGGCGCCGGAGTCCTGGTCGCGGAACTCGACGAGGTTGTGCGTCGCCGTGCCGTTGCCGTAGACGTTGCCCCAGTCCGTGCGGAGCTTGCCGTCGTTGATGTCCACCGTGGTGGACGACACGTCGATCGCCCCGGCGGGCCGGGTGCTGTTGTCGATGTCGCTGTCCCACTCGTAGCCGAGGGTGCCCGTGGGGAAGGTGGCGGTCTGGCTCGACGTCAGGCCGGCGACGGACGTGTTGCGCCAGATCCGGTTCTTCCCGTACGAGCCGGGGACGGTGATGGCGTCGCTGCGGTAGCCGTTCACGGTGAACATGGAGCCGGTGAGGATGTTCGGCGGCTGGTAGTCCTGCCCGTACTGGGTGCTGGCGGGGTCCATCCAGGTGCCGGTCCAGATACCGCTGGGGTCGGCGACGCCGTTGTTCTGCGCCATCTTGGTCATCTTGTAGCAGACCAGGGTGCGGTTGGCCGTGTTCGCGCCGTCGATGCTCGGGGTGAGCCGGGTCTTCCAGAAGACCTCGTTGCCGCTGAAGAAGCCCTGCCGGACGCCGGCCTTGCGGGCCGCGAGGACGTTGGAGTACTGGCTCTGCGTCCAGTACTCGTCATGGCCGGAGGACAGGTAGACCTTGTGCTTCTTCAGCAGGGTGGCGCCGTTGGCCGACACGTCGACGCCGGACAGATAGCTGACGTCGTAGCCGTTGCGTTCCAGCCAGGACAGCATCATGTACTCGGAGCCGTAGATGCCGTTGTCGCCGCCGATGTCCAGCGGACGGTTGTAGCTGACCTCGTAGGCGCGGCCGTCCGGAGCGGGGCCGGCGCCGCCGTAGAGGTCCTGGCCGCCGTAGTCGTTGTAGGCCTGCCAGGTCTGGTCGCTGGTCTGCACGACGATGTCGGAGGTGCTGGAGTCGTTGCGGACCACGAACGGGTACGGCATCAGGCCGTCGCCGTCCGTCTGGGTGAGGTTGGCGATGTACAGGCCGGAGACGGCGTTGCTGGGCACCGTCCAGGTGGCGGTCACCGGCCAGTTGCCGCAGTCGACCAGTCCGGTGCCGCTCTTCTTGGTGCAACCGGCGGGGTTGGTCAGGTAGTTGGCCGGATAGGTGACGGCGGCCTGGGCCGCGGTGGACATCTCGCGCGCGCCGTCGCCGCCGTACCAGCCCAGGCGGTAGATCTCGACGCGGTACGAAACCTTCGACTGCACCTTGAACTGCACGGTGTCACCGGCCTGGACGCTCTCCTTGGTGGAGAAGCCCTTGATGTCACCGTAGGCGTTGGGCGAGAACCAGTCGGACTTCGGGTTGCCCGGCTTGGAGTTCTCGCAGACGACGGGGTTCGAACCCGTTCCGCACGGATCGGAGGCCGCGAGGGCGGTCCCCGCCTGCGGGAGCACCGCCCAGATCAACGCTGCTACGACGGCGAGGCGGCTGCCCCGGATCCGTCTGCTCCATTTTTTCATGTGTACCTCTCACGGTGCTGTGCAGGACCGACCCGTGCGGTCGGGGTGAAGCCGTGAAGCCGTGACCGGTCAGCCGCGCAGGGCGTGGGCGAGTGCGTCCACGACACGCTGCTGCTGGTCGGGGGTGATGTGCGGGTGGAGCGGGAGCGACAGGATCCGCTCCGCCGTCCGTTCGGCGTTCGGGAAGTCGCCCCGGGAGTGGCCGAGATGGCGGTATGCCGGGGTCAGGTGGACCGGTGCCGGGTAGTGCACCCCGGCGCCGATGCCCTCCGCGTTGAGCTTGCCGACGATGTCGTCGCGGTCGGCCCCGTCGACCTGGAGGACGTAGAGGTGCCATACGTGGACGTTGCCGGGTGCCGTCACCGGGAGCACGACCCGGCCGGCCGCGGCGAGGCCGGCGAGCAGTTCGTCGTAGCGGGCCGCGGCCGCCCGGCGGGCCGCGTTGCCGGCCGCGAGGCGCTTCAGCTTGGCCCGCAGGACGACGGCCTGCAGTCCGTCCAGCCGGCTGTTGAAACCGGGCACGTCGTGGCGGTACTTGGCGACGCCGCCGTGGTTCGCGATGGCGCGCACCAGGCCGTCCCGCTCCTCGTCGTCGGTGAGCACCGCGCCCGCGTCGCCGTAGGCACCCAGGTTCTTGCCCGGGTAGAAGCTGGTCGCCGCGATGCCGCCGCTGCCCGGCGAGCGGCCGTCGCGGGTGGCGCCCTGGCACTGTGCGGCGTCCTCCACCACTTGGACGTGCCGGGGCAGTTGGGCGGTGAGTGCCGTCACGTCGGCCATCTGGCCGTAGAGGTGGACCGGTACGACCGCGCGGGTGGCCGGGCCGACCGCGTCCAGCGCGGCCCGCGGGTCGAGCAGGTAGGTGTCGGGCAGGCAGTCGGCGAGGACCGGCCGGGCGCCGGTGCGGGCCACCGCGCCCGCGGTGGCGATGAAGGTGTTGGCGGGCACCACGACCTCGTCGCCGGGGCCCACTCCGCCCGCGCGCAGCGCCAGTTCGACGGCGTCCGTGCCGTTGGCGACGCCCGCGCAGTGCGCGACGCCGCCGAAGTCCGCGTACTCGCGCTCGAACAGGCGGACCTCCTCGCCGCCGATGAACGCGGTGCCCGCCAGGACACGTTCGAAGCCTGCCCGTACCTCGTCGGCGACCTCCTCGTGGGCCGCCTTGAGGTCCACGAGCGGTATCTGGTTCATGTGACTGGTCCCCCCAGTGCGTGCGTCGCGAAGTCGTCGTCCCGCGACGCGAGTCGGTCGAGCGCGGGCGCATCCGCCGTGCGCAGCCGCCGGGCCGGGCTCCCCACCCAGACCTCGCCCGGCGGTACATCGCCGAGCACGGCGCTCCCCATCCCGATCAGCGACCAGGCGCCGACCGTCGTGCCTTCCCTGATCAGGGCCCCGGAGCCCAGATAGGCGCCCCGCTCCACCCGTACGCCCCCGCCCAGGCGGGCGCCGGAGGCGATGGTGGCGCAGTCCTCGACCACGTCGTCGTGGGTGAGGACGGCCTGCGGCATCACCGCCACATGCGCGCCCACCCGCACCGCGGCGGTCAGCGCGCAGTGCGCGAGCAGGACCGAGCCGGGTCCGACCTCGGACGTCCTCGACACCGAGGCCGTCGGGTGGACCACGGTGGCGTACCGGTCCGCGGGCAGGCCGAGCCTCGCGACCAGCCGGGCGCGGGACGCGTAGTCCCGCGGGTTGCCCACGCAGACGACCACCCGGGCCCGGGGCAGGTCGTGGACCAGGTCGCAGCCGCCGAGGACGGGGACGCCGTCCACCTCGGTGCCGTGCAGGGCGGGGTTGTCGTCGAGGTGCCCGAGCAGCTCGGTGCCGCCCGCGTCCCGTACGGCCTGCGCGGTCTCCCGGGCGAAGCCGCCGGCGCCGATGATCAGCAGCCCGTTCATCTTCGGGCCTGTTCACGCAGGGCCGTCACGACGCGGTCCTGCTGGGCCTCGGTCATCGTGTGGAACAGCGGCAGGATCAGCGAGTCGCGGCTGATCCGCTCGGTGACCGGAAGCGGCGCGCGCGGGTGGCCGGCGTAGGCGGGTTCGAGGTGGGCCGCCATGATCCCGCGCCGGGCGGAGACCCCGGTTGCGGCGAGCGCCGCCAGCAGGTCGTCCCGGCCGACGGGGAAGCCCTCGTCCAGGAGCACCCAGTAGGACTGGAAGTTGCTCTGCCCGTGCGCGGGGTCGCGGACCGGGGTGAGGCCGGGGACGTCCCGCAGCAACCGGGCGTAGCGGGCGGCCAGTTCGCGACGGCGGACGATCATCGTGTCGAGCTTGCCGAGCTGGACCAGGCCGACCGCGGCCTGGATGTCCGTCATCCGGTAGTTGTAGCCGACCTCGAGGTAGCTCTCCAGGACCGGCTTGGCGCTGGCGTGACGCTGGGCCGCCGAGGCGTTCATCCCGTGCTCGCGCAGCCGGCGCAGGCGCTCGGCCCACGCGGCGTCGTCGGTGGTGACCATGCCGCCCTCGCCGGTGGTGACGACCTTGCGGGGGTGGAAGGACCAGGCGGCGATCAGTGCGCCGTGCCCCACGGGCTTGCCGCCGACGGTCGAGCCGATGGCACAGGCCGCGTCCTCCACCAGCGGCAGGTCCCAGTCGGCGCAGGCGGCCCGCAGGGCGTGCACGTCGGCCGGTACGCCGCCCTGGTGGACGGCGAGGACGGCCCTGGTGCGGGGGGTGCGGACGGCGTCGACGGTGGCCGTGGTCAGGTTGCCGGTGGCGGGCTCGACGTCGGCGAACACGGGCTCGGCGCCGACGTAGCGCACGGCGTTGGCGGTGGCGATGAACGACAGCGAGGGCACCACGACCTCGTCGCCGGGCCCGACGCCGAGCGCGACGAGGGACAGGTGCAGGGCCGTGGTGCACGAGCTGACCGCGACGGCGTGCTCGGCGCCCACCCGCTCCGCGAAGGCCCGCTCGAACGCGGCGACCCGGGGGCCCTGGGCGACCCATCCGGAGAGCACCGCCTCGGAGGCGGCCCGGGCCTCCTCCTCGCCGAGCCAGGGGATCATCACCGGGATGCGGTCGGTGCTCACCGGGCGGCCTCCCCCGCCGCGCGCTCCGCACGCCACCAGTCCACCAGGTCCCTGAGCCCGGTGCGCAGGTCGATCCGCGCCGTGAAGCCGAGCCGCTCGGCGGCGCTCGTGGTGTCCGCGAGCCGCCGGACCACCCCGTTCACCGCGCGGGCCGGCCCGTGCTCCGGCTCCAGGCCCTCGGCGCCCATCGCCTCCAGCAGGCCCTGGGCCAGCTCCTTCAGCGAAGTCTCCGTACCGCTCGCGACGTTGAAGACCTCGTCGGTCAGGTCCGACTCGGCGGCCAGCACGTTGGCCCTCGCGATGTCCCGGACGTCGACGAAGTCCATGGTCTGGCTGCCGTCACCGAGGATCAGCGGCGGCTCGCCCGACTCGATGCGCTCCATCCAGCGGATGAGCACCTCGGTGTAGAGGCCGTGGATGTCCATCCGGGGGCCGTAGACGTTGAAGTACCGCAGCGCCACGTAGTCGAGGCCGTACATGGCGTGGAAGCTGCGCAGCATGCCCTCGTTGAAGGCCTTGGCCGCGCCGTAGAACGTGTCGTTGTTGTAGGGGTGGTGGCGCTCGGTCGTGGGGAAGTCCTCGGCCATGCCGTAGACGGAGGCCGAGGACGAGGCGATCACCTTGCCGACCCCTGCCCCGACCGCCGCCTCCAGGACGTTGAAGGTGCCGTCGACCATGACCTCGTTGGCGAGCCGGGGCTCCTCCGCGCACTGCGTGATGCGGATCGCGGCGAGGTGGAACACCAGGTCGGCGCCGTCGGTGGCCTTCCGCACGGCGGCGGCGTCGCGGATGTCGCCCTCGACGACCTCGACGACGCCGCTGGCCAGGGCCCTGGCCAGGTTGCCCATCCGCCCGCGGACGAAGTTGTCCAGCACGACGATCTCACGGGCACCGCCCTCGGCCAGGAGGTCGACGAGATTGGACCCGATGGTCCCCGCCCCTCCGGTGACCAGGATCTTCTTGCCCCGTACGCTGCTCAACTGAAGTGCCCTCTCCATCGGTGGAACTGTCAATGCCCGGCGCGCAGGCCGACGACCGCGCCCCGGAACTCCAGGCTCCGGGAGGCCGCTTCGAGGATGTCCAGCACGCGCAGACCCGCCCGGCCGTCGGTCAGCGGTGCCCGGCCGCCGCTGATCGCGTCGGCGAACTCGTCGACCATGCTGCGCAGTGCTTCCTTCTCGCCGATCGCGGGGGCGACCATGTCGCCCGAGCGGTAGGAGACGAGCATGTCCCGGCGTTCGTCCGCGCCGATCTCCTGCGGCGCGGCCAGGTCCACCCCGCGGTCGTAGACCGCGACGCGCTGCACCGGGTTGAGGTCGTCCCAGATGAGGGTGCGCTTGGAGCCTCCCACCATGGTGGTGCGCACCTTGGTCGGGGAGAGCCAGTTGACGTGCACGTGGGCGATGGCCCCCGTGTTGAGCTGCAGCGTCAGATAGGCCACGCAGGCCTGTCCCGCGCCGATCGGGTCGGCCCCGTGGGCGGCGACGGCGACCGGCTCGACGTTGTCGGGGAGGATGAAGTCCAGGATCGACAGGTCGTGGGGGGCCAGGTCCCACAGGACGTCGATGTCCTTCTGGACGAGGCCGAGGTTGATCCGCACGGAGTCGACGAAGTGGATCTCGCCGAGTTCGCCGGAGCGGACCATGTCGCGGATGCGGCCCACGGCGGGTGTGTAGCAGTAGGTGTGGTCGCACATCAGGGTGAGCCCGCGCTCCTCCGCCTCGGCCACCAGGCGCATCCCGTCGGCGTAGGTGGCGGCGAGCGGCTTCTCCACCAGGACGTGCTTGCCGGCGCGCAGGGCGGCCAGGGCGATGTCGAGGTGGGTCCCGGCGGGGGTGGCCACGGCGACGGCCGCGACGTCGGGGTCGGCCAGGACGGCCGCGTAGTCCGAGGTGGCCTGGACCGTCGAGTAGCCGCCGAGGACCCGCCGGGCCCGGTCCACGTCGAGGTCGCACAGCCAGCGCAGCCGGAACCGCTCGCTGGCCTGGAAGTTGCGTACGAGGTTGGGGCCCCAGTAGCCGGCCCCGACGACCGCGACCCCCAGCGGATCCGTGGTCTGCGTCACTGTGTTCCTCTTCCTTCGGTTCATCAGTAGGCCCCCGCTCCGCGCACCACGGCGGACCCGGTGCGCAGCAGGATGGTCATGTCGAGGCCCATCGACCAGTTGTCCACGTATCCGAGGTCGAGCCGGACCGCCTCGTCCCAGGGCAGGTCGGAACGGCCGCTCACCTGCCACAGCCCGGTGAGGCCGGGCTTCACCAGGAGCCGGCGTTTGATGTCCGGCGTGTACTCCTCGACCTCCTCGGGCAGCGAGGGGCGGGGGCCGACGAGCGACATGTGGCCCCGCACCACGTTGATCAGCTGCGGGATCTCGTCGAGCGAGCTGCGACGCAGCACCGACCCGACCCGGGTGATCCGCGGGTCCTCCTTCACCTTGAACAGCAGGCCGTCGCTGTTCTGGTTGAGGTGCTCCAGTTCCGCCCGCAGGGCCTCGGAGTCCTCCCGCATCGTGCGGAACTTCAGCATGGTGAAGTGGTTTCCGTAGCGGCCCACCCGGCGCTGCCGGAACAGCGCGGGACCGGTGCTGTCCAGCCGGACGACCAGGGCGATCACCAGCATGGGCGGCAGGAGCACCACCAGCAGCGCCGCGGCGAGCGCCCGGTCCAGCAGTTCCTTGGGCAGCCGGGAGGCCCGGGAGAGGTTGGGCGCCTGTACCCGCATCAGCGGGACCCCGTTGGTGGGCCGTATCACCAGCCGGGAGGCGGACACGTCGGTCAGCACGGGTGCCAGCAGGAAGTCGACGTCCTGCACGGCCGCCGTCCAGGACATCCGGCGCAGCACGGTGGCGTCGAACTCGGGCGCCGGCAGCGCCACGACGGTCCCGATGCCCATGGCCCGGACGACGTCGTTCATGTCGCCGATCCCGCCGAGGACGGGGAGCCCCAGCTCACGGATCGCGACCGCGTTCTCCGGGTCGCTCAGGCACACGCCGGCGACCTGCAGCTCCTGTGCGCCGCCTGCCCTGCGCAGCACGGCGACCAGTTCGACGACGCCGTGCGACGGCCCGACCAGGAGCGTCGCGGTGCGGTCCCGGCCCCGTGCCCAGCCCCGGCGCAGCCGGCGGCGGAGCGCGTACCGGACCGACAGGGCGATCGCCGCGGCCGGCACCGCGGCCGCGATCATGTCGTGCAGCAGCCCCAGGTCGCGTGCGAACAGCCAGTACGCGCAGGCGGCCAGCGCCGGCAGGGCGACGGCCCCGCGCAGCACCCGCAGGTACTCCTCGGTTCCCAGGCCCAGGGCGCCCCGGTCGTAGGAGCGATGGGCCAGCATCGCCACGATCCACATCGGCGGCAGCACCAGGGCCACCGTCCAGCGGCCGTAGGCCCCGTGAATCATTAAGGCCGCGGCTACGGCCGCCAGGCCGTCCGCGACCAACAGGACCGCACGGTACTTCCGTTCCCAAGGTCTTCGGCGCGCTTCTGGACTCCTGTGCTCCAGAACCACCTGCTCATGCGTGACCTCAATGGTCATGCCCCCCCCACCACATGCGCGGCTACCCCTGACCGAGCGATGCGGACATACGGTCGCAAGTCCGCGGCCAGGGCCGGAACGGCGCCGGTGCGTCTCCTCAACACAACGGCGCCGGAAAACCAGGGAGCGGTGAGCGGTTCCCCAACCGCCTGACGCGCCCTGCATGTTGGCTGTTGCCTGTGCCGTATCCGGCTTACGAATCCGCGACTTGACCTTCCGTCAAGTCGCGGATGTCCCTCCCAAACCGGCCCGGCGGACCTCAATCTAGACCACGGGACGCAGTCGCGGGAACAGTTGGACGAAACACACGGCGCAATGACGACACCGACGGCATACTGCCCGGGTGACGAGCATCGTGATCCCGGCCCACAACGAGGCGCGCGTCCTCGGCCGGCTCCTCGATTCGCTGCTGGCGGACCCCGCCGGGGACGAGACCGACATCGTGGTCGTGTGCAACGGCTGCACGGACGACACCGCCCGGATCGCGGCCCAACGCGGGCCGCGCGTGAGGGTGGTGGAGATTCCGGTCCCGTCCAAGCACGCGGCCCTGCGGGCGGGTGACGACCACGCGCGCGGCTTCCCGCGGATCTACGTGGACGCCGACGTCGTGATCACGGGCGCCGACGTGCGGGCGCTGACCGGGCCCCTCGACGACGAGACCTCCGGCATCCTCGCCACCGCACCCGAACGGCAGCTCCCGCTGGCCGCCTGCGCCTGGCCGGTGCGGGCCTACTACCGCGTGTGGCAGCGGCTCCCGGCCGTGCGCGAGGGGCTGTTCGGCCGGGGCGTCATCGCGGTCTCCAAGGCCGGGTACGCCCGGATCGCGGCGCTGCCGCCGCTGATGGCGGACGATCTGGCCGCGTCCCTGGCGTTCGCCCCCGGGGAGCGGCTCGTGGTCGGTGCGGCCCGGGTCGTGGTCCACCCGCCGCGCACCTGGCCGGATCTGGTCAGGCGGCGGATCCGCGCCGCGGTGTCCACCGCCCAGGTCGAGAGGCACCGGGACCCGCGAGAGGCGTCGGCACGCACCGGCAGGGCGGATCTGCTGGCCATGGTCCGCGCGGAACCGCGCCTCCTCGCGGACGTCGTGGTCTTCGTCGCCGCCGCGGTCGTCGCCCGGCGGCGGGCGCGAAAGGCCATCGAGGCGGAGGACTTCGGCACCTGGCTGCGGGACGAGAGCAGCCGGCAGAACTGAACGCACCGCACCTGGAGTCCCCGATCATGTACCTCACCGACCGCTCCACACCCGCCCGGGCGGACACCGAGCGGGGCCGGACACGCGGCCCCGGACGCGGGGTCGCCCCGGTCGTGCTCGTGCTCGGCACGGTCAGCCTGATCACCGACATCTCCTCGGAGATGGTCACCGCCGTCCTGCCGCTCTATCTGGTCAGCCGACTCGGCTTCAGCCCGCTGGGGTTCGGCACCCTCGACGGTGTCTACAACGGCGTCAGCGCCCTGGTCCAGCTCACCGGCGGCCACCTCGCCGACCGGGTGCGCAACCACAAGCTGATGGCCGGCCTCGGCTACGGCCTGTCCGCGCTCTGCAAGCCGCTGCTGCTGCTCGCCGGCAGCCTCGGCACGCTCGGCACGGTCCTGGCCCTGGAACGTACCGGCAAGGGCCTGCGCACCGCCCCGCGCGACGCGATGATCTCGCTGTCCACGCCGGCCGCGAGCCAGGGCCGGGCCTTCGGCGTGCACCGGGCGATGGACACCACCGGCGCGATGCTCGGCCCGCTCGCGGCCTTTCTCATCCTGCGCGCGGCGGCCGACGGCTACGACGCGGTGTTCGGGGTGAGCGCGTGCGTCGCCGTGCTCGGCGTGCTCGTGCTGGTGCTGTTCGTACCCGGCAGGCGGCGCGGGGCGCGGCCGGAGCAGGCGGGCGGGCCGGACGGCAGGCCGCCGGTCCGGGTGCGCGAGGCCCTGGCGCTGCTGCGCCTGCCGCGCCTGCGGGCGCTCGCCGGCTGCGCCGCGCTCCTCGGCCTGACCACCGTCAGCGACGCCTTCGTCTATCTGCTCCTGCAGCGCCGCGCGGGCGTCGGCGAGCAGTGGTTCACGCTGCTGCCGCTGGGCACCGCCGCGGTGTTCCTGCTGCTCGCCGTGCCCGCCGGCGCGCTGGCGGACCGGATCGGGCGGCGCACCGTGTTCCTCGCCGGGCACCTGGGACTGCTCATCGCCTATGCCCTGCTGCTGTGGGCGCCGGCCACGCCCGTCCTGGCCCCCGCCGTGCTCGCCCTGCACGGCATGTTCTACGCGGCCACCGACGGTGTGCTCCCGGCCGCCCTCGCCGGCATCGTGCCCGAGGAGCTGCGCGCCAGCGGCCTCGCCATCGTCGGCACCAGCCAGGCGCTGGCCCGGTTCTGCTGCTCGCTGGCCTTCGGTGCCGCCTGGACGGTGTGGGGCGACGGCCCGGCGCTGGCCGGATCGGCGGTCGGCCTGCTGGCTTGCGCGGCCGTCGCGGCACTGGTGCTGCGGCCGGCCGGCGGGACCCGATGACCACCTCAGCCCCAAGGATCCGGATGACAACGCTCCACCGCCGTCTGCTCATACTCGTCGTGGCGGTCCTGCTGCTCGCGGGCCTGGGCACCGGCGTGGTCCTGCACGCCGCCTCCCGCGCCGACCGCGCCGACCGGCCGCAGGCGGGCGGTCCCGCCGTCGGCGAGGGCAGGCTGACGCTCGACCAGAAGAGCCGCCTGACGTTCGTCAACGCGGTCGCCGGCCCGCACCGCACCGCGGTCGCCTCGGTGCCGTCGGCCGATCCCGGCGGCCGGCGGGTCGCCTCGGACCTGAAGTGCGCGCGCTTCTACGCGGCGGCCGGCACCGGCGTCTGCCTCCAGTCCAACCCCGGCGTCCTCAAGCAGAGCAACCGCGCCCTGCTTCTGGACGCGAACCTCCGCACCCGGCGCGACTTCCCGCTCGCGGGCACGCCCAGCCGGGCCCGGGTCTCGCCCAGCGGCCGCTTCGCCGCCTGGACGGTCTTCGTCTCCGGCGAGTCCTACTCCTCCGCGTTCTTCTCCACCCGGACCTCGATCCTGGACACCCGCACCATGCGGCTGATCCCCAGCCTGGAGAAGTTCTCGGTTGTCAAGGACGGCAAGCCGTACCACGCGTCGGACATCAACTTCTGGGGCGTCACCTTCGCCTCCGACGACGACACCTTCTACGCCACCCTCAACACCGCCAACAAGACGTATCTGGTGCGAGGTTCGGTCTCGGGGCGTTCGGTGACCACGCTGGCCGAGAACGTGGAGTGCCCCTCGCTCTCCCCCGACGGCACCCGGGTCGCCTTCAAGAAGCGGGTCCTGTCCGGCGCCACGCTCTGGCACGAGTACGTCCTCGATCTGCGCACCCTGCGCCGCACGCCGCTGGCCGAGCGGCACAGCGTCGACGACCAGGCCACCTGGCTGGACGACCGCACCCTCGCCTACGCCCTGCCCGCCGACGGCGAGGTGGGCCGCAGCGACCTGTGGACCGTGCCCGCCGACGGCTCGGGAACCCCCCGCCTGCTGATCGCGGGGGCCTCCTCACCGGCGCCGCTGTAGCGGGGAACCCGCCGCTCCACAGGTGTCCGCGAGGCGCTTCTCGACCCCACCCGTTGATCCACCGCCGTCGGCCGATCGACACCCGGGGGCCGTGTCGACCCCAAAACGTGACCCACAGCAGGCTTACAGGCATTCCAACCAGTCGGTATGGTGCGCCGCCTGATGCGTTTCCCCGTTCACCTCCACGTATTCGTGGCGCAGTGGAAGGCCAGGCGATGACACACCCCGACGAGCACCAGTACCCACCACCCGGACCAACGGGATGGCCGCTGCCCCGCACCGGGCCCCAGGGATACGGACACGACGCCCCCGCACACGGCTGGTTCGGGGACGCCACCTGGGACGAGTCGTATGCGCACCAGGCTCCGCACCATGACGACCTGGCCACCCTCCGTTCGGCCTACCGCCTGCTCCGCCGGAGTTCCACGCTGGCCGCGCTCGGCTCGTTCGTGGTGTATGTCCTGCTGTCCTGCTGGGCGCCGGACCTGATGGGGTCCAGGATCGCCGGGGAGCTGAGCCTGGGAATGGTCCTGGGGGTCCTCCAACTCGTCGTCACCTTCGTGGCGGTCTTCTGGTACGGACGCAGCGCACAACGCTCGGTGGATCCGCTGGCCCGCGCCGTCAGGGAGCGGGCTGTCCCCGCCGGCCGGAACGCGGGAGTGGCGAGATGAACGACTTCGGTTCCGGGACGCAGGCCACCGTCCTCGTCCTGTTCACCGCCCTGGTCACCCTCACGCTGCTGATGTGCGTGATGGCGGGACCGGACCGCAACGACCTGACCAACTTCTACACCGGTTACCTCTCGCTCACCCCGCTCAAGAACGGCCTTGCCATCGCGGGTGACTACATCTCCGCGGCCACGGTGCTGAGCACCACCGGCATCGTCGCGCTCGCCGGCTACGACGGCTACGTCCTCGCGGTCAGCACGGCCCTGTCCCTGGTGCTGCTGATGTTCCTCCTGGCCGAACCCCTGCGCAACGCCGGCAGGTTCACCATGGGCGACGTCCTGGCCCGCAACATGCCGGCGCGGTCGGTGCGTGTCGCCTCCTGCGTGGTGACGCTTGCGGCGACCCTGCCCTTCCTGGTCGTTCAGCTCTCCGGGGCCGGGTCGCTGCTCACCTTCATCCTGACCCTCCCGCACGTTGCGGGCGCCCGGACGGCCTGCATCGTCATGGTCGGCAGCCTGATGATCATTTACGCGGCGCTCGGCGGTATGCGAGGCACCGCCTTCATCCAGATGATCAAGATCGTGCTCCTGCTCGGCACCAGCGCCGTCGTCGCCGCCCTGGTCCTGAACCGCTTCGACTGGAGCCTGGGCGACCTGCTCAGGGCCGCGCAGCACGGCAGCGGCGCGGGCCCCGCCTTCCTCCAGCAGGGCCTTCAGCTGGGCACCTCTGCCAGTGAGCGGCTGGACTTCTTCGGTCTCCAGATCACCGTGGTCCTCGGGGTGGCCTGCCTGCCCCACATCACGATGCGTCTGTACTCCGCGCAGGACGCGCCGGCGGTACGTCGCTCCATGTCGTGGGCGGTCGGCACGGTCACCACATTCTGCCTGTTCGTGATCGTCATGGGTACGGGCGCGGCGGCGCTGGTGGGATCGCGGTACATCACCGCGGCGGACCCGCAGGGCAGGACGTCGGTGCTCATGCTGTCGCAGGTGCTCGGCGGGGCATCCGGATCCGCGGGGACGACGATTCTCTACTCGGCTGTGGCGGGCATGATCTTCATCACCCTGCTGTCGTCGGTCGCGGGGATGACCCTGGCCGCGGCCTCGTCGCTCGCCCACGACCTGTTCGCCCATGCGGCGCGGCGGGGGCACGCGCAGCCGCGTACCGAGATGACGGTGGCGGTGTGGACGAGCGTGGCCGTGGGAACCCTCGCCATCGGACTCGCCATTCTGGTCCAGGACTGGAACGTCGGTGTACTCACCACGCTGGCCATCTGCATCGGGGCATCGGCGGTGGCACCCGCGCTCACCTACTCTCTGTTCTGGCGCGGATTCACGCGCACCGGCCTGCTGGCCGCCCTCTACGGCGGAGCGGGCTGCGCGCTGCTGCTGATGGTCGTGTCCAGAGCCGTTTCCGGCACACCGACCGCCGTCTTCCCGAACGCCGACTTCGACCTGTTCCCCATGCAGTCCACCGGACTGGTCTCCGTCCCGTTCGGCTACCTGGCGGGCTGGCTGGGCAGCCGTCTGGACCACCGGCGCCGCCCCGCTCACAGCCGCGAGAACCGGCGGCTGTACGAGGAGAGCGAGGCGCGGATGCTCGCCGCGGCCGAATGACCACGGCGGCGGGGCGGGCCGCGCAGGCGGAGACGGTCAGGCGAGCGTGCCGGCCAGTGATTGTTCGGTCCACACGGTCTTGCCCTCGCGGGTGTAGCGGGTGCCCCAGCGTTCCGACATCTGGGCCACCAGGAACAGGCCGCGGCCGCCCTCGTCGGTGGTCCGGGCGCGACGCAGGTGGGGTGAGGTGTGGCTGGTGTCGCTGACCTCGCACACCAGAGACCGTTCACGGATCAGCCGCAGGGTCGCGGGGCCACTGGCGTAGCGGTAGACGTTGGTGACCAGTTCGCTGGCGATCAACTCGGTCGTGAACGCCAAGTGCTCCAGCCCCCATTCGCGCAGCTTGGCCGAGGTCAGTTCCCGGGCCCGGGCGGCGCTGACAGGCTCCAGTGGCAGATTCCAGGAGGCGACATCGTCCGGTGGCAGCACGCGGGTGCGGGCGATCAGCAACGCGACGTCGTCGGTGGGGCCCGCGGGCACGAGTGAGTCGACCACCGCTTGGCATGTCCGTTCCAGCGCGGTCACGGGGCGGGTGAGCGCCGCGTACAGCTTGCTCAGGCCGAGGTCGGCATCGATGTGGCGTTCGCCGATGAGTCCATTGGTGTACAGGCACAGCAGGCTACCCTCGGCCAGTTCGACTTCCCGGGCCTCGAACGGCAGGCCGCCCAGGCCGAGCGGTGGGCCGACGGGCAGGTCGAGCAAGGCCACCTGGCCGTCCGGCGCGGTCACCACCGGCGGCGGGTGGCCCGCGCGGGCCACGGAGCAGCGCCCGGAGACCGGGTCGTACACGGCGTACAGGCAGGTGGCACCGATGACCTGCTCGCCGACGGGCCGTTCGCCGGATGCTTCCTGTTCCGCCGCCAGGAGGTCGACCAGGTCGTCGAGGCGGGAAAGGACCTCGTCCGGTTCCAGGTCGAGGCTGGCGAGCGTGTGGACGGCGGTACGCAGCCGGCCCATGGTGGCGGCGGCGTGGATTCCTCGTCCCACCACGTCGCCGACGACGAGGGCGACCCGCGCCCCGGACAGCGGAATGACGTCGAACCAGTCGCCGCCCAGGCCCGGGGCCGCGCTGGCCGGCAGGTAGCGCATGGCCACCTCGACGGCCGACTGGTCCGGAACCGCCCGGGGCAGAAGGCTGCTCTGCAAGGTGAACGCGGTCTGCTGCTGCTGGGTGAAGCGCCGGGCATTGTCGATGGCGACGGCGGCGCGCGAGGCGAGTTCCTGGGCGAGAGTGAGGTCGTCCGCCTCGAAGGAATCGGGGCGGCGCGAACGCCACAAGGCCATCACGCCCAGCACCAGACCACGCGCGGCAATGGGTACCACGATCAGCGAGTGGGCGCTGAGGTCCGGAGCGTGGGACCCCTGGCGGCCTTCCATCGAGAACCAGTCGGGCGGGAGAACAGGTTCCAGGACGGGCCGCCCCTCGGCCAGGCATCTGGCCTGGGGCGTGTCCGGCCCGAACTCCACCGGCTCGCCCGCAGGGTGGGGCGGCCCGGCTTGCTGGGCTCCGACGCTGCAGGCCCCCACCCGAACCACGGACCCTCCCAAGGCCTGCGCCGGTTCCTCACCACGCGTCACCGGCTGCAGCAGGTCCACCGACGCATGGTCGGCGAGGTGCGGCACCATCACCTCGGCGAGTTCCCGGGCGGTCTCCGCCACGTCGAGCGTGGTTCCGATGCGGCTGCCGGCCTGGTCGAGGAGCGCGAGCCGGTTCTGGGCCCGATGACGTTCGGTGATGTCCTCGATCATCTCGGCCACCCCCAGGACGCGGCCGGAGGGATCCTCCATCCGGAAGGACGAGACCAACGCGACCCGCTCTCGTGCCGGATCCTGCTCCAGGCGGGCGAACTGCTCGGAGTAGACCAACGGTCTTCCGGTCTCCATGACCTGGCGCACACGGTCCACGGCCTTGCGTGCGTCGTCGGGGAGGAGCATCTGCCCGGTGGGCAGCCCCCGGAAATCTGCCGCCGGGACGCCGGTGAAGCGTTCGATGGCCCGGTTGACCCGCAGAAGCCTCAGGTCGGGGCCGTGGACGACCAGGCCGATGGGGCACCGGCGGTACAACCCGTCGAGCACCGCCCGGTCCCTTTGCCACTCCAGGACGTCAACCGCGAGTGCCCCGACAAGAAACCACTCACGGATCCGGTCATCGCGTGACAGGGCGTGGGCCCTGACCCCCATCTCCACGAGCCGCCCGTCCCTGTGCCGCGCCTTCAGCACCCCGAACCAGCCGCCGGCTCTCCGGCAGCTCGCCGCGGCCTCCTTGGCAGCCGTCAGGTCACGAGGGTCGACAAGGACCTCGAACGCCGGACGACCGATCACGGCTGTGTCCGGATGGCCGAGCAGTTCCTGGGCCCGCCGGTTCCATCCGACCACGACTCCCCGGTCGTCGAGCACCGCCAGGGCGGCGAGGTGCGGGGTGAACGGATCGTCCTGGCCTTCGCTGAACTCCGTCATCCGCTTCTCCACCGCTTGACACCACCTTGTAGTCGGTCAGCGACGTTCCGCCGCGGGGCCCGGCCCCGGCCGGCGACCGGCGTGACGGCGTCCCGCACGGTGTGGTTCGGCTTCCTCCCATGCGTCCCGACCTGCTGCCGCAATGTAAGCCCATTGAACCCGGTGTGGGCTCGGCGGCATCGGCGGCCGGGTGGCACGGCGTGGCGGGCGCGGGGGGCCGCGGCGGGCACGGCGGCCCGCTCATGGAGCAGGTCCTGCCGGGCCTCGTGGAGGTGTCCTCAGCTCGCGCGCCGCCAGGGCCCAGCTGAGCTCCACCGCGGTGTCCGGAGCGTCCAGGCTGGTTCCGGTCAGCTCCTCGAAACGACGCAGCCGGTGGCGGACGGTGTTGACATGGACGTGCGCGCCGCGGGCGACTTCGCGGATGTGCCGTCCCGTCTCCAGGTATCCCCGCACCGACTCCTCGACGAGTGCACCGAACTCCCCCTCCGCCTCCAGGGGACGCAGATAGCGTTCGAGCAGCAACTCGGCGAGTTCCGGTTCGGCGACGACGGCCACCCGCCAGGACCGGTCATGCAGGTCGTACACGCCGCGCAGACCGTACGCACGGGCGGCTTCCAGCAGCCGGCCGGCGGCGCGGAAGGAGCGGTGCACCGCGGTCAGGTCCGTCGGCGGGCCGAGTCCCGCCGTCACCCCCAGGTCACCGATCTCCGGCTTCTCCTCGGATCCGTGGCCGGGCTGCGCGCGGCCACCGACTCGCCCGCCTACGACAGCTCCAAGGCAGGCCTGTTCGGTCTCACCCGCCATGTCGCCAAGGCAGGCGGACCGCGCGGAATCCGCGCGAACCTGGTCGTCCCGGGCCTGATCGACACCCCGATGGGCCGCCAGGCCTCGACCCGGCGGGCGTCGCGCTCCGCCTCGTTCGGCCGCATACCGCTCGGACGCCAGGGAACCGCCTGGGCAGTGGCCGCGGCCGTCACCTTCCCGCTCTCCGACCGCGCCTCCTGCATCACCGGGCAGAGTCTGGTGGTCGACGGAGGGTTGAACGCCGTCTGAGCACTCCGGTCTCCGGTGACGGGGCGAGGGCGGTCCCCCCGTGTCAGGGCATCGACCCGGACCGCCCCCGCCGGCTCACTACTGCAGTGGACCGAACTCCTTGCGGGTGTCCACCGGCTTGCCGAACAGCTGCCACCGCTCGCCCTTGAACCGCATCACCTGCATCGTCTCGAGCGGGAAGGCGTCGCCGTGCCCCGTGGACATGGTGACCCCGGGCAGCAGCAGGCCCACCTTCACGTTCTTCAGATCGCGCACCGCGTCCCGCAGCCCTTCCCTGGTCGGGCACTTCATCGCGTCCAGGGCCTCGTGCAGGCTGGAGGCCACGGCCCAGCCGTAGGCGTTGAACTGGTTGGCCGGGTCGGCGTCGGGGGCGTACTTGTGCATGGCGCTCGTATAGGTCTTCATCTCGGGGTCGTTCGCCCACTGCGGGTCGGCGGGATCCTTGAAGTAGGTCGCCGAGACCACGCCCTGGACGTTCTTGAACCCGACGGGCCGGAGCACGGCGGCGGACGAGGCCACGTTGTTCACGATGTGCAGCGGGTTCCACTTGGTGTTCCTGGCGTCCGCGGCGAGGGCCTGGCTGCCGAACTTCGGGGTGGTGACGTCCAGCAGCACGTCCGCCCTGGAACGCGCGAGGCTCGCCATCTGTGCGGAGACGGACGGATCGGTGACCTCGTAGCTCTCCTCGGCGACCACCTTGATGCCGCTGCCGGCGACGGCCTTCCTGAACCCGCCGAGCAGGTCCTTGCCGAAGTCGTCGTTCTGGTAGAGGACCGCGACCTCGGCCTTGGGCTTCGCGTCCTTGAGGTACTTGGCGTACACCCGCGCCTCGGCCACGTAGTTGGGCTGCCATCCGATCGTCCAGGGGTGCTTGTCGTCCATCCCCCAGGCGGAGGCGCCCGTGGCGACGAAGGGCTGCGGCACCTTCTGCTTGTCGAGGTAGTCCCACACGGCTGCGGTGGACGGGGTGCCCAGGGTCTGGAACACCGCGAAGACCTTCTCCTGCTCGACGAGTCTGCGGGCCTCCTCGACCGCCTTGGGCGGCTGGTAGCCGTCGTCGCGGACGATGAACTGCACCTTGCGGCCGTCTATGCCGCCCTTGTCGTTGACGTACTTGAAGTAGGCGGCCACGCCCTTGCTGATCGTGCCGTACGCCGAGGCAGGTCCCGACAGCGGGTAGATCCCGCCCAGCTTGATGGTCTTGTCGGTGATACCGGTGGTCTGCTGGCCCTTGCACTCGCCACCGGCGGCGGTGTCCTGGGCGTCCTGCCCTCGCTGGCTGCTGCAGGCGGTCGCGGTGAGCAGGGTGGCGGCAGCGGCCGCCACCAGAGCGGTGGTCTTGCGCATGTGATTCATTCCTTTTCCGTGCGGGGCGGTGCGCCCACGGGTTCGGCGGCGACTACCGGGCGGCCCGCGGGGTCGAGGGGCGCGGAGGGTCCGGCTTCGGCCTGGGAATCCGGCCGCGCATCGGGCGCGGATTCGGTCTCGGGCCCCCGGTCGGGGGTGGCGGTGGTGCGGGGCAGGCGGCGCGCGACAGCGCCCCGGACACGGCCGGGCAGGCCGGCCAGTCCCGTCGGGGCCACGAACATCGCCGCGATGATCAGCAGGCCGAACACCACTCCCGGTGCCGCCTCGCTCACGTCCTGGGACACGCTCGGCACGTACATCACGAACGCCGCGCCCAGCAGAGGCCCGTACAGCGAGGCGAGCCCTCCGACCACCAGGCCGGCCAGCAGGGTGATGGACAGAACAAAGCTGAAGGAGTCGGGCGAGACGAAGCCGATCACCCAGGTGTAGAGACACCCGGCGACACCCGCGAACATCGCGCTCCACGCGAAGGCGAGGGTCTTGTGCAGCGACAGCCGCACGCCCATGATCTCGGCGGCGCTCTCGTGGTCCCGCACGGCGCGCAGTGCCCGGCCGGCCCGGGACCGCAACAGGTTGCGGGCGAGCAGCAGGGCCATCGCGGTGACGGCGAGGACGACGAAGTACATCCACTGGTCCTCTGCCAGCCCGCTCCACGCGGGCGGCTGCAACTTGTCCACGGTCAGGCCCATGGAGCCGCCCGTCACCGGTTCGAGCCGCTTGAGCAAGGGCGGCAGGAACACCGCGAACGACAGGGTGACCAGGGCCAGGTACAGCCCACGCAGCCGTAGCGCGGGCACTCCGAACCCGAGGCCCAGCAGGAAGCAACCGGCGGCCGCGACCGGAAGTGTGGCCAGGTGGCCGGTGTCGTAACGATCGAGCATGACAGCCGTCGTGTAGGCCCCCGCCGCGAAGAACGCGCCGTGCCCGAGCGAGATCTGCCCGCCGAAGCCGACCAGCAGGTTCAGGCCGGCCAGCGCCACGGTGTACAGGAGCACCATGGTCAGTTGGAAGACCTGGAAGGGGGCGAAGTAGAACGGAGCGCCGACGGCCACTGCCGTCGCGACCAGCACGGTGAGCGCGGCCCGCAGCCGCCGGACGCGGTCCGTGCCGAGTGTTGCGACGATCGTGCTCATGCGCGCTCCACCGCCGCTCGTCCGAAGAGGCCCTGAGGCCGCACGAGCAGCACCGCCAGGATGATCACCAGGGGGACGCCGACTTTCAGGTCCTCACCGATCACGTCCACGTACGCCCCGGTCAGCGTCTCGGCGACACCCACGAACAGGCCGCCGACGACCGCACCGACCGGGCTGTCGAAGCCTCCGAGGGTGGCCGCGGCGAACGCGTAGATCAGCACTCCGCCCATCATGTTGGGCTCGAGGAACAGCACCGGGGCGACGAGCACGCCCGAGACCGCGCCGACCGCGGCGGCCAGCCCCCAGCCGAGCATCAGCACCCGGCTCACCCGGATGCCCGAGAGCCGGGCGGAGGCCGGGTTGCCGGCGACCGCCCGCATCACCAGGCCGACAGAGGTGTGCCGGAACAGCAGATACAGCAGGCCCATCACGACGGCCACGACACCGATGATGCCGAGCGCCGACCAGTCCACGCGCACCCCGGCCAGGTCGAGCCCGCCGTCGGGGAACGGCTGCGGGAAGTCCTTCACGGTGAACGACCAGATCAAGCCGGCCAACGCGTTGACGAAGACGAACAGGCCGACCGTGACGATGACCACCGTCAGCTCGGGCGCGTCCCGCACGGGGCGGATGACGATCCGCTCGACCAGCATGCCGCCGGTGAAGGACACCGCGAGGGTGACCGGCAGCGCCAGCCAGAACGGCATCCCGGACGCCACCAGCTGCCAGGCGACGTACGCCGAGAGCATCGCCAGCTCGCCCTGCGCGAAGTTGACGATCCCCGTGAATTGGTGGATCAGCACCAGGGCCAGCGCCAGGCTGGCGTACACCGCGCCGGAGCCCAGTCCTTCCACCACTTGCTGCAGAAGATCGGTCATGGCGCTCACCCGGCCTTCGGGGAGAGGACGGAGACACCGAGGTACACCTCGGCGACCTGTCCGTCCTCGCGGATCCGCTGAGCCGGTCCGGACAGCACCAGGCGGCCGGCCTCCAATACGTGTGCCCGGTGCGCGATGTCCAGCGCGAGCTGGGCGTTCTGCTCGACGACGACCACGGTGGTGCGTTCCTCCTCGTTGACGGCACGGACGATCTCGAACAGCTCGCGGGTGATCAGCGGCGCGAGCCCCAGGGACGGCTCGTCCAGGAGCAGCAGCGAGGGCCGCAGCATCAGCGCCCTGCCGACGGCGAGCATCTGCTGCTCGCCGCCGCTGAGGCTGCCTGCGGCCTGACGCGACCGCTGGCGCAGCTTGGGGAAGTAGCCGTAGACCCGTTCGAGGTCGGCCGCCACGGCCACCCGCCCGGCGCTGCCCCGCCACCGGTGGCCGGTGCGCAGATGGGCGCCGATGCGCAGGTTCTCCTCGACGGTCAGGTCGTTGAAGGTCCCCCGGCCTTCGGGGACATGTGCCACGCCGAGCCGGGCGGCCTGCTCGGGCGAGCGGCCCAGCAGTTCCGTACCGTTCAGAGTCACCGAGCCACGGCCGCGGACCATGCCGCTCAGCGCCCGCAGCGTCGTGGTCTTCCCCGCGCCGTTGGGCCCGAGGAGCGCGCACACCTCGCCGCGGGCGACGGCGAAGTCGAGGCCCTGGAGCACGTGGGCCTGGCCGTACCCGGCGTGCAGGCCGGAGACGTTCAGGAAGTCCGGTCCCGCGCCGGCCTGGGCCTCGGCGCCGACTGGGGTGGGCTCGCTCATGCGGCCACCCCCAGGTACGCCTCCACGACCGCCGGGTCGCGCTGGATCTGTTCCGGCGAGCCCTCGGCGATCTTGCGGCCGAAGTCGAGGCAGACCACCTTGTCGCACAGGCCCATCACGAACCCCATGTGATGTTCGACCACCACGAGGGTGAGGTCGAAGTCCTGGCGCACCGACCGGACCAGATCCGCGAATTGGCCGACCTCGCCGTGGCTGAGCCCGTTGACGGGTTCGTCGAGCAACAGCAGCCGGGGCCGTACCGCGAGCGCCCGGGCGAGTTCGACGCGTTTGAGTGTGCCGAACGGCAGGCCGTGGGCGGGGTGATCGGCGACGTCCGCCAGACCGAGGCGCCGTAGCAGGTCGTCTGCCTGGTCACGTAGCTCCCTCTCCTCCCGCCGGACGCGGGGCAGCCGGAGCGCCGCGGCGAGGTGTCCGGTGCGCCCCCGGCTGTGGGCGCCGACCATGACGTTCTCCCGGACCGTGAGCTGCGGGAACAGGCCCAGGTTCTGGAAGGTACGGGCGATGCCGCGCCCGGCCACGGCGTGCGGCGGGAGGGCCAGCAGGTCCTCCTCCTCGAACCGCACGTCTCCCCCGTCGGGGGCGCAGCGCCTGGTGAGGCAGTTGAACAAGGTGGTCTTGCCGGCTCCGTTCGGCCCGATGAGCCCTACGGCGGTGCCCGGCTCGACGGTGAAAGCGACACCGTCCAGTGCCGTGATCCCGCCGAAGCGCACGGTGATACCGTCGACCGCGAGCATGAGTGACGCCCCTTCCGACGTGCTGGGGTGTGGGCGAGCGTCACAGTAGGTGGGGGCGTTCCAGGCGCACATTGGGTGTGAGCACCCAACTTCCCGGTCCTCGGATTGTGCGCCGCGCACAGGTGCCGGTAGATGTCTCACGCCAGGCCTGTTGACGGAGCACGAGGCGGACGGCGACGATCGGCTCCATGCCTCGCGGTCCTGCCCTGGACACTCCACCACCCTCCGAACCACTCCGCCGGGAGCGGTGGCGGATCCTGCTCGCCGTGCACGACCGGGTGGAGGAGGTGGCGGAGACCGCCGTCGAGGTGATGCGCGCGGAGATCCCGTCGTACGCACTGCAGGACGAGCGGTTCTTCGACGAGGTGCGGGAGCAGGTGCTCGAGCACTACCGGATGCAGCTGGCGGTGCTGGCCGGCGACCGCGACATCGCTTCCGATGACCTGATCTTCAGCCGCGCCGCAGCCATGCGCCGAGCACGCGCCGGATTCGCCCTGGAGGACTGGATCAGCGCCTTCCGGGTCGGCCGGCAGGTGATGTGGGACGCGTTGCTGGACTGTGCGGGCGCGTCCGCCGAGGCCCAGCAGGCCGCGCTGTCCCTCGTCACCCCGCTGATGCGGTACGTCGACTACGCCAGCACCCATGCCGCGCAGGCATACGTCGAGTACCAGCAGCACGTGGTGGCGGACGCGGACCGGGAGCGACGGGATCTCCTGGACCAGCTCCTGGCCGGCCTCGCGCCGACGCGCGGTCCGCTGTCCGCCGCGGCGCAGGCGTACGGCATCGGTCCGCGCTCGTCGATGATGGCGGTCGTGGCGGTGGGCGTCGGCGACACTCGCACCGGGGACCTCACTTCGGCCGAGCACGGGTATGCCACCAGCGCGTCGATCAGCGTCGCCGGGCCCTGGGCCGGCAGAACCCTGGTCGTGGTGCGCCACGGCGAGGTGGTGGCCGTGCCCGTGGTCCGGGCCGGCATGAACGCAGACGACATATGCGCCCACTTCGAGGCCGTGCAACGGCGGCTCGCGCAGGAGGGAACGACGCTCTCCATGGGCATCAGCACGGTCGCACAGGGCGCGTCCGAACTGCCGCGCGTCTACGACGAGGCACGGGCCGCCCTCGACCTGGTGCCGAGCGGGGGCGGGGTGGCGGCGCTGCCGCGGCTTTCCCCCTTCGACTACCTGGCGCTGCGCGCCGACGACCTCGCCCGCAAGCTGGTCGATCCCCGTGTGCGGGCGCTCCTGGAGGAGGACCGCAGACGCGGCGACACCTTGGCCGGCACCATACGGGCCTTCGCGGAGGCGGACCTCAATCTGCGGATGGCCGCCGACCGGCTGCGGGTTCATCACAACACGGCGCACTACCGGTTGCGCCGGATCGAGGAGCGCACCGGCCGCAATCCGCGCCGGATCGCCGACCTCCTGGAGCTGCTGGTCGCCCTCGCCATCCGCGACGGCGCCGGGGAAAGTGAGGATTGCTCGTGAGCGGCATCGTGGAATCCGCCGGGACCGAGGCGGCACGGCAACCGCCGGGCGGACAGGGGCGCACGGTCCTGCCGGCGGGGCACGGCGGGGAGGACCGGACGGTCCGGCAAGTGCTGCTGGACGCCGCGCTGGAGGTGTTCACCGAGCGCGGTTACACCGGCGCCGGCCTCACCGAGATCGCGGCGCGCTCCGGCATTCCGGCAGGCTCCCTCTTCCAGCACTACGGCGGAAAGCGAGGGCTCTACCTCGCCCTGTGGGAGGAGTTCCGGGAGGAGCAGGAGCACCGGACCGCGGCCACGCTGACCGCCGAGCGCGGGCGTGGCGTGGACGACCCGATCGCCCTCTTCGTGGCGGGAGCCAGGGCGTACCTGGAGGGTGCCTGGGACAACCGGCGGCTCGCCAGGCTCCTCGCGGAGGACGACGGCCCGGCGGGCTTCGACACGCTGCGCCGCCAGTGGGACCGCGCGTGGGTACGGCGCAACGCCCGGCTCCTGGAGGTGGACGAGCGTCGACGCGCCGGCCGGGTCCGGGTGAGCGTGCTGACCACCGTCATCGGAGGGGCGGCGCGTGAGCTGGGCGACTGCGGGGACGAGACGGAGGCCCGGGAGATCGTGGACGAGGTGTGCGGAATCCTGGTCCATCTGTCGGCTCCGCCCGGCTGAAACGCCCGTCGCACGCCTTCGGGGCGGAGGGTCTCAGCCGAGTGGAGCCGGCCAAGCCACTGAGGCGTCACCGCGATCACCGCCTGTTGCGATCCAGAGGGCGCACAACTGCCTTACCCACACCATCAGTTGATGGAGGCCCATCCGTGGGCGACCTGCTGCCCGAAAGCGATCGGCGGACCTGCTTCGTGCTCGCGATTGCCGGTGCGGCAGGCAGTCGTGGAGGTGCCGCGCGAAGGGGAGCCTCGCCGGTGTCTCAGCCACCGGCTTCCCCTCTGCTGCTCGGTGAGCCACTACTGCTGGGAGAGGCACTGATGCTGCCGGAAGGGCTGGCGGAGGGCCTCGCGGAAGGGGCTGCCGTGCGCGAGGGCGAGCCGGGGCGGCGGCCACTGGAGGCTCGGGGGGTCGGCTTCGCCTTCGCCGGTGGTGGCACGCTGGTGGCGACGGGAGGCCGAGAGACCGGTGACGTGCTGCGAGTCACCGTTGGCAGAGGACGCCGGATCCCCTCACTGTTTCGGTCCCGGACGCCCTTTCGGCCCGGGTGCGTGGTCACATGCTCCGGTGAAGCCTGATCAGGAACGCGGACCCCGGGCTCTTCGGGGGATGGCTGTTCCGGGATCGAGGCTGCCCGTGGGGCTGTCGACTGAGGTGACACCGATACGGCGGCCAGGCCCCCGAGGACGGTGAAGGCGGCTGCGGCAAGAGACCGGACGGCATACTTCTTCAGCCGCGCCGGACGGTCGTACGGGTCAGCCGACAGATCTTGCGAGGCAGCCGGTGGCCCGAGAAGGGGCGACCCGGAGGAGCTCGGTCCCCCACTCGAGCGGACCTCCGGCATCGCGGCGTCGACGGCCGGAGCACCGTCTCTCGGATGGCTCGGCTGTGTCATGCCGGGGTCGTATGCCCCGCACTCCGGGCACGTCACGGCGCCGTTGAGCGTGCGGCTGCACGGGATGCAGTAGTCCATGAAGCGACCGTTTCAGTCCTTGAGTTGACGAGAGCAAAGGTGCACCCAGTCCCTGCGGCAGTCGGCGGCGGGGAGACGCCACTTGGTTTGTTTCGGACCGATCTTCGACATGTGCGAACCTCACTTACCGGTCTGCAGGTGGGTCACCGGTTACCGGGATCAACGCGGCGCGTCGAATAAGCGCTCACACGCAGGCAGAAAAGTGGGGCATGTAACTCTGCCCGGCGGGACGTTGACGACCGGGACGGCGCGGCGGCCTCGGCGTACGAGCCGACCGGCCGCGCACTCGATCCGGGCCGAGTGCTGCTCACTTCCCGCGGCTCGACGTCCCCCGCGCGCCGATTCTTCACACCTGCGACGCCCAGGGCGGGGTGGCCGGGCGGAGCAGAGTCCCCCAACCGCACCGCCGCAGCCGGTCGTCACGCGTGTGGATCGGCGTCCTCCCGGGTTCCGCGGGATGCGCCCGCAGGAACACGCACAGCCCTCCGGGCGGAGGGAGTCGACTGGTCTACACCCTTGACTGGTACAGACCAAAGCGGTTGTATGTGCCTCCCTACCCCCCACCACGGCCGCGCCCACGCCGTGGCCGGTCCCACCGGCACGTGCTACGAGGTCCCGCTTCGCGCTGCCCTTGTCCGGGTGCGGCCGTGCTCCGCAGAGGAGTTGATCCTGTGTCGAAACGCCGCCTCTCCGCCGTGGTCGCCGCACTCGCCCTGGGAATCGCCGTGCCTGTCCTGCTGCCGGCCACGGACGCGTCCGCCGCCGGGTGTTCGAGCTACCCGAGCTGGGTTGCTGGAAGGCCGTACACGACCGGCGACATCGTGCGGTACACCGACGGCAAGGCTTACATCGCAGAACACGACAACCCGGGCTACGACCCGATCATCAGCACCTGGTACTGGGAGCCGTACGCCTGCGACAGCGGCCCCCAGGTCCCCGTCGGCACCTTCGTGGTGAGCGAGGCCCAGTTCAACCAGATGTTCCCGAACCGGAATCCCTTCTACACGTACAGCGGCCTCACCGCCGCTCTCGGCGCCTACCCCGCTTTCGCGAACAGCGGCAGCGACACGGTCAGGAAGCAGGAGGCCGCGGCCTTCCTCGCCAACGTCAGCCACGAGACCGGTGGTCTGCAGTACGTGGTCGAGCAGAACACCGCCAACTACCCGCACTACTGCGACTGGAGCCAGCCGTACGGATGTCCGGCCGGCCAGGCGGCCTACTACGGGCGCGGCCCCATCCAGCTCAGCTGGAACTTCAACTACAAAGCCGCGGGCGACGCGCTCGGTATCGACCTCCTCAACAACCCGTGGCTGGTGCAGAATGACGCGGCTGTGGCCTGGAAGACGGCACTCTGGTACTGGAACACCCAGTCCGGACCCGGCACCATGACGCCCCACAACGCCATGGTCAACAGCGTCGGCTTCGGCCAGACGATCCGCAGTATCAACGGCTCCCTCGAGTGCGACGGCAAGAATCCGGCGCAGGTCCAGAGCCGCGTGGACGCCTATCAGCGGTTCGCGCAGATCCTCGGGACGCCACCCGGCGGCAATCTCTACTGCTGAGCGCCATACCCGACTTCGTGAAGCGATGTGCAGCTCGCGCGGGCGCACGCCGAGCCGCCGGCCTCAGGGGTACGAGCGGCTCGGCGGACGGATCGTCACCGAACTCGGTTCCGTGCGAACGGCCATGCTCCGGACGCGAGGGTCACGTCGGCGGAGGAGACGAGAGGCAGAGGAGATACCCGGCCAGCAGACAGGCCGATCAGCGGTGGCCGGGGAACCGAAGGGCGTTCGCCCAGAGCCGGGTGACCGCGGACACGAGTTCCTCGAAGTGGACCGGCGCGCCTTCTTCTTGTCCTTCACAGAGTACGAAGGCGTTGTAGGCCATGACGCTGACCATGCCCGAAAGCGCGCGGGAGGCCATCATCGGATCGATCTCACCGTCGGCGACACCCCGCGCCTGCAGGTCGGCGATGCCGCGGGCGTTGCGGCGGATGAACGCGTCCCCGCGCCGCCTTCGGAACTCACGGAACTCGGGCTCCACCTGGGCGACCTGCTCAAGAAGTGCCATCATCTTCGCGTTCCGTCTGTACGCCTCGAGATACGCGCGATTGCTCGCCTCGAGCACCGCGTAGGGATCGTCGGTACCCTCCACCCGGCCCATGCCGGGGTGCATCATGTCCTCCTGTGCCTCCAGGAGGACGGCTGCCAGCACCTCTTCCTTGTTGGCGAAGTAGGTGTAGAAGGAGCCCGCCGCGCAACGAGCCTCTTTGGTGATGTCGGTCAGGCGGGTGTCGAGGTAGCCGTCTCGCTCGAACACCTTCCGCGCGGCCTTTACCAGAGCAGCCCGTGTCCGTGCTCCGCGCTGCGTCGTCGGCGGCTCACGAAGGTGCGAGACAGGCGCCATGGGCGGTGCCGGCTCGCCGTCGATCTCCTCGGGCGTGGGGGTGTCCATCCTCGGAACCCTACTTGAATCCGACACCATGGTCATAAGCCCCCGGAGCCCCGTCGCTGCGGCGGACGGGGGACGTTCATGGCCGGCGGGCGGCGCCATCGCGGGCGCGGTGCGCGAGCCGGGACCGTACGGTCGATGGACCGCTTGAGGACCGTACGCTCGGTCTCGCCTTCGCATTTCGGTTGGTTCGACCCGGCCTCGACGCCAAGCCCTCGGACGGCGTGGTCAAGGACGCCGTGGGGGCCGATCTCACCGCGTCCGACAGGCCGGTCCGTCAGGCGGTGATCCCGTAACGTTCGGCGAGTTGGCGCCGGGTGTCGGCGGCACTGGTGTGCAGCACGCCTCCGATTCCGATGCGCGCCGCTCCGTCGAGGTTCTGCTGCAGATCGTCGATCATGACGGCCTCCTCCGGGTCGACGCCGAGGCGTTCACAGGCGATCGCGTAGATCCGCCGGGACGGCTTGCGGATTCCCACCTCGGCGGAGATGACGACCACGTCGGCGACAGCGGCGAGGTCCACGCCGTCGTAGGTTCCGGTACCGAACGAGTTGGACACCAGTGCAACAGGACGGCCGGCGGCACGGAACTCACCGAGCAGCGCGAGCATGTCCTGGTCGATCGACATTCCCGCTTGCATCCGGGCCGTGAGACCCTCGGCCGGTACGCGGGCGCCGTGGGCGCGAAGACGCTCGGCGAATCCACGCTCGAAGGCTTCGGCGTCGATACGACCGCATTCGTGGTCGGCCAGGAGAGCCCGTGAGCGCTGGTCCCGGCCCAGGAGATGCAGCGGCAGGCGTGGATCGCCGCCGAGCGAGGCGCCGAAGTCGGTGAAAGCCCGAAGCACACTGGAGGTGATGACACCGCCGAAGTCCACCAGGACCGCGGTTCGCATCCTCTCCACCACGTCCGACATGCTGTCCAGCCTCTCTCCTCGGTTCGCTGCCGCCCCCGAGCGGACGGCAGCCGTGTCTCGCCCGCAGGGATGCGGATCTCAGGCGACTTCGAACAGTCCGGCCGCGCCCATTCCGCCGCCGACGCACATCGAGATCACCACATACCGGGCACCGCGGCGCTTGCCCTCGACAAGGGCATGCCCCACCAGGCGGGCACCGGTCATTCCGTAGGGATGGCCGACCGAGATCGCACCGCCGTTGACGTTGAACCGCTCCGGGTCGATGTGCAGTTCGTCGCGGCAGTACAGCGCCTGGGAAGCGAACGCCTCGTTGAGCTCCCACAGGCCGATGTCGTCGACGCCGAGGTTGTGCTGCTTCAGCAGCTTCGGAATGGCGAACACCGGGCCGATGCCCATCTCGTCCGGACCGCAACCGGCGACGGTCATACCCCGGTAGACGCCCAGCGGTTCCAGACCGCGGCGCTCGGCCTCCATCGCCTCCATCAACACCGATGCCGAGGCTCCGTCCGACAGTTGCGAGGAATTGCCGGCCGTCACGCTGGAGTGCGCGCTCACCTGACCGTCGGGCAGGACCGGAACCAAGCCGGCCAGGCCTTCGAGCGTCGTCGAGGCGCGGTTGCCCTCGTCCCGGGTCAGGGTGACCTCCTCGTCCCGCACCTCCCCGGACTGCTTGTCGAGGACCTTCTTGACGCTGGTGAGCGCGACGATCTCCTGGTCGAACCGGCCGGCCTCCTGCGCCGCGGCGGTGCGCCGCTGTGACAGCAGGGCGAACTCGTCCTGGCGCTCCCGGCTCACGCCGTAGCGTTCGGCGACGATCTCCGCCGTCTGCAGCATCGGCATGTAGATGCTCGGCTTGTGTCCGACCAGCCAGGGATCCGCCGCGCGGTGGGTGTTCATGTGGTCGTTCTGCACCAGGGAAATCGACTCGACACCGCCGCCGACGGCGACCTGCATACCGTCCGCGACGATCTGCTTGGCGGCCGTCGCGATGGCCATCAGGCCCGAGGAGCACTGCCGGTCGATCGTCATCCCCGACACGCCGTCCGGAAGCCCGGCCCGAAGAGCGGCCTGGCGCGCGACGTTGAAACCGGCGGACCCCTGCTGGACCGCGCAACCGAAGATCACGTCCTCGACCTCGCCTCCCTCCAGCCCCGCGCGCCGCACCGCGTGCCCAAGGGCATGGGCGGCGAGTTCCTGCGCCTGCGTGTCATTGAACGCGCCGCGGTAAGCCTTGCCGATCGGCGTCCGCGCCGTCGAGACGATGACTGCTTCCCTCATGTGGCCTCACTGCTTCCTGTGGGTCCCGCGGGTCCGGGAGATCGGGGGCGTCGTCCGGGCTCCGTGAGCCGGGCTCGCTGCCGGCGAGCCGGCCGAACGCCAACGGGGGCGCCGTGAGCGGTCGTCGACCGTCTCCCTCGTCGAGCGATGAGGTGAGCCATGACCGCGGTAGGTGACGGAGCCGGTCGCCCCACCGGTTGTATCTGAATTCGGCGTCATGTTCAATCAGGGTTTCCCGGCGCTCGCGGCCTTGACAGCCCGCCTCCGCGGCTGAAGGCTACCGACCAGTCGGTATGAAGAGGTGGGTCGTGACCGATGTGAGCATCCTCACCGGTGCGGGCGTGTTCGACGCGACCGTGGCGGGTCCGCCCGAGGGCCGCCCGGTGCTGCTTCTGCACGGCTTCCCGCAGACGCGGCTGGCGTGGCGGCGGCAGATCGCGGCACTGGCCGCGCACGGCTACCGGGTGGCGGCGCCCGACCAGCGTGGATACTCCCGGGGCGCCCGCCCGCAGCGGCCCGAGGACTATCGCGTCGATCGCCTCGTCGACGACGTGGTCGCGATCACCGAGAAACTGGGCTGGGCGGCGTTCGACCTGGTCGGGCACGACTGGGGAGGAGCGGTGGCCTGGTGGACCGCTCACGCCCACCCCGGCCGCGTGCGCACCCTGACCGTTGTCTCGACCCCTCACCCCGGCGCTCTGGCCACCGCGCTGCGCACCGACCGGGATCAGCGCGAACGCTCGCACTACATGATCGACTGGCGCGAAACACCCGCGACCGAGGAGCGCATGCTCGCCCACGACGCCCAAGTGCTTCGCGCCGTCTACGCCGGAAAGGTCCCGCGGGACAGTACCGAGGCCTACGTACGGCACCTGTCCCGGCCGGGCGCTCTCACCGCGGCGCTGAACTGGTACCGGGCCGGCCGCCCCGACGGCGCGATCGGCGTGATCGACGTGCCCACGCTGTATGTCTGGAGCACGGACGACAGCGCGTTCGGCCCGGTGGCCGCGCAGGAGACCGGGCAGTGGGTCAGGGGGCCGTACCGGTTCGAGACCCTTCAGGGCGTCAGCCACTGGGTCCCCGAGGAGGCGCCCGAGACGCTGAGCGGCCTGCTGCTCGAACACCTGCGAACGCACCGTTAGCAGAAACCGCGGCGCATGCCCCGTGCGTCGACTCTCCGAAGAGGTGACCTCATGAAGACAGCGCGTGCGGCCTGGCGTCGCCTGGAGCCCGTACACGGCATGATCTACTTCATTCCCGAGGCAAGGCGAAGGTACGCGGAGCTCGGACTCAGCGGACGCGCCGGGTACTTCGCCTCCCGCAGCGCCGCCTTCGGCCGAGCATCCGCCGAGCTGGTCATCTCGACCTTCTACAACTTCAACCCCGATTTCGTACGCCAGGCGGTAGCGGGGGCCTGGGACGCGACGGAGCCACAGCAGGTGCTGGACGCACGGTACGCCGCGGCGGGCGAAGGCCTGCGGCGGGCGGGAATCCACGAGCTGCCCCACTTGGAGGAGGTCCTGACGCTGACCCGCCGGGCGGCCGAGGCGGCCTGCGAACACACGCAGGGCCGCCCGCTGTTCGCCGCGCATGCCGCGCTGCCCTGGCCACAGGAACCGGTGCTGCAGCTGTGGCACGCCCAGACGGTGCTCCGGGAGTTCCGTGGAGACGGCCATGTCGCGTGCCTGCTGAGCGAGGGCGTCGGAGGCCTGGAGGCACTGATTCTGCACGCCGCCACCGGTGAGGTTCCCGTCGACTTCCTCCGGGCGAGCCGCGCCTGGCCCGAGGACGAGTGGGCCGCCACCCGGGAGCGCCTGCGCGAGCGAGGTCTTCTCGACGGCGACTCCCTCAGCGCGCAAGGCGCACTCCTGCGCGGGCACATCGAGGACCGCACGGACCGTCTGGCCCTTCCCGCCTACGCCGCCCTGAGTGAAGCCGAGTGCGAGCGTCTCGCCGAACTGGCCCGCCCGTTCGGCCACGCCGTCGTCGAGGCCGGCCTTCTCAAGATCGGCTGACCGACGCCCCACGCCCTGGGAACGAGCGGCGGAGCCGGCCTCTGGGCACGCACCCGTCGGGGGAAGCACTGCTGACCAAGGACTACCAGCCGAGCGGTCCGTGGACCTTGCCGGCGAGGCCGACCGCGGCGACGGGAACCACCCCGAATCGCGCGCCCCGGACGGCACTCGCTTCGCCCTTCCGTGAGCTGGCATGGTGGCCACACGCATAGCCAAGCCTCGAACTGTGTTGCCCCACCACATGTGCGCCTGACGTGCGTCTTCCTACCGTGTGCCGACACGTACCCGTCCCCACCGCACACGAGGAAGTGGCGCACATGGCATCCCGAGCAGCATCCGCTCCCCCACCCCCCGCCAGCCTCCCCCGTATCGTCGCCGCCAGCCTCATCGGTACCACCATCGAGTGGTACGACTTCTTCCTTTACGGTTCCGCCGCCGCGCTGGTGTTCAACAAGCTCTTCTTCCCGGACTCCGACCCGCTCGTCGGAACGCTGCTGTCCTTCCTGACGTACGCCGTCGGGTTCGCGGCCCGCCCGCTGGGGGCCCTGGTGTTCGGTCACTACGGTGACCGGCTGGGGCGCAAGAAGCTGCTGGTGCTGAGCCTGCTGATGATGGGCGGGGCTACCTTCGCCATCGGTCTGCTGCCCACCCACGCCACCGTCGGCTCCGCCGCGCCGGTGCTGCTGACCACGCTGCGCCTGGTGCAGGGTTTCGCGCTCGGCGGTGAGTGGGGCGGTGCCGTCCTGCTGGTCTCCGAGCACGGGGACGCGCGGCGGCGCGGGTTCTGGGCCTCGTGGCCGCAGACGGGGGCGCCGGCCGGGCAGTTGCTGGCGACCGGTGTGCTGTCGCTGCTCACCGCCGTGCTCTCGGACAACGCCTTCGGCACCTGGGGATGGCGGATACCGTTCCTGCTCTCCGGTGCGCTGGTGATGGTCGGTCTGTGGATCCGCCTCTCCGTGGACGAGTCCCCCGTCTTCAAGGAGGCGCTGCAGCGGGCCGAGGCCCGGCGCGCCGAGAAGCCGGAGAAGCTGCCGCTCGTCTCCGTACTGCGCCACCACTGGAAGGACGTGCTCGTCGCCATGGGTGCCCGCATGGCGGAGAACATCAGCTACTACGTCATCACCGCGTTCATCCTCGTCTACGCCACCACGTCCGCCGGCGTCTCGAAGCAGACCGCGCTGAACGCCGTACTCATCGCCTCCGCCGTGCACTTCGCCGTGATCCCGGCCTGGGGCGCGCTCTCCGACCGGGTCGGACGGCGGCCCGTGTACCTGCTGGGCGCGGCCGGCGTCGGGCTGTGGATGTTCCCGTTCTTCTCGCTCATCGACACCGGCTCCTTCGGGTACCTGCTGCTGGCGGTCACCGTCGGGCTGGTGCTGCACGGGGCCATGTACGCGCCCCAGGCGGCCTTCTTCGCCGAGATGTTCGCGACCCGGATGCGGTACTCCGGCGCGTCCATCGGTGCCCAGTTCGCCTCCGTGGCCGCCGGTGCGCCCGCACCGCTGATCGCCACGGCGCTGCTGGCCGACTACGACAGCTCCACTCCGATCGCCCTGTACGTGATCGCGGCGGCCGTGCTCACCCTGATCGCCGTGGGTGTGGCCAAGGAGACCCGGCACCGGGACCTCGCCGAGGTGGAGGCCCGCGACGGCGGCACCGCCGAGACGAACCCGGCGGCCACGGCGGGCACCGTCTGACCAGGCCGTACGGCTCGCTCACCACACTGACCGGCTCCCCTCGCGGGGGCCGGTCAGTGCCGTTCCGGGGTCGCCAGCCGGTGCAGTCGCAGGGCGAGCTGGATCTCCAGGGCGCGGGCCGGTGTCTGCCAGTCCTCGCCCAGCAGCCGGCCCACCCGCTCCAGCCGCTGGGCGACCGTGTTCACGTGCACGTGGAGGGCGTCCTTGGTGCGGGCCGGGCTCATTCCGCAGGCGAAGTAGGCGTCCAGGGTGTGCAGCAGCTCCGTGCCGCGGCGCTCGTCGTAGTCGACGACGGGGCCGACGGTGCGGCCGACGAAGCCGCCCACGTCCCGGTCGCCGGCCAGGAGCAGGCCGAGGAAGCCGAAGTCCTCGGCCGCCGCGCCGTCGCCGCCCCGGCCCAGCAGGCGCAGCGCGTCAAGGCAGCGGCTCCCCTCGGCGTAGGCGGCGGCCACGGTGTCGTGGTGCACGGTGAGATCGGTGACCGGGGCGGAGGCGCCGACGGTGACGGGCTGGTGGACCGCCGTGCCGAGGTGGCGGGCGGTCCGGCGCGCCAGCTCCGTGGCGCTGTCGCCGGCGGCGAGCGGGAGCAGCAGGACCGTGCCGCCGTCCCGGGCGGCGGCCAGGCCGTGCCGGGTGGCGGCGAGGTGGGAGGCGGCGGACCACAGGCGCCGCCGGGCGGCGGCCTCCTCGTCCGCGTCGGCGGCCGGCCCGTCGAGCCGGGCGGCGAGGACGACATGGGTGGCGTCCAGGTCGGCGTGCAGCCGGGCGGCGCGTTCGCGCAGCAGGCGCGGATCGCGGTCGCGGGCGTCCAGGAGGTCGTCCAGCAGTTCGCCCCGCACCCGGTGTTCGGCCTCGGCGGCGGAGCGGCGGGCCAGCAGGAGCAGCGAGGTGACCATCGCCGCGCGTTCCAGGGTGCGCTGGTCGACCGGGTCGAGGTCCGGGTGGCCGCGCAGCACGAGCGCGCCGAGGAGTTCGCCACCCGCGGCGACCGCGGCGATCCAGTCGCCCTGGTGCCGTACCGCGTGCCCCTCGGTCCTCGACGCCTTCAGGGCACCGGCCGGAGCCGTGCCTGCCTCGGTGAACTCGACCGTGCCGTCGATGACCTGGGAGACGGCCGCGGCCACGTCGTGGACCCCGCCGCCGCGCAGCACCAGTTCGGCGAGCCGGTCGTGCACCTCGGAGGCACGCTCGATGACCGCGCTGCGGTCCCGGATGATCTCGTTGGCCCGCTCCAGACCGGCCAGCGCCGAGCGGGTCTCGGTGAGCAGGTTGGCGGTGTCGATGGCGGCCGCGGCGAGCGCGGCGAAGGAGCCGAGCAGGGCGATCTGCCCGCGTTCGAAGACGCGGGCGCGCCGGTCGGCGGCGAAGAGGACGCCGATGACGTTGGGGCCGAGCATCAGTGGTACGCCGAGGATGGCGATCAGGCCCTCGTCCTCGACACCGGCGTCGATTGCGCGGGTGTGCTGGAAGCGGGCGTCCTTGAAGTAGTCGTCGGTGACGTACGGCCGCGCGGTCTGGGCGACCAGTCCGCCGAGTCCCTCGCCCATGCCGAGGCGCAGTTGCTGGAAGCGGGCGGCCACGGAGCCCTCGGTCACGCGCATGTAGGTGTCGCCGCGTGCCGGGTCGTTGAGGCTGAGGTAGGCCACGTCCGTGCCCAGCAGGGAGCGGGCGCGCTGCACGATGGCCTGCAGGACGGCGTCCAGGTCCCGGAGGCCGGCCAGGTCGTGGGCGGTCTCGAACAACGCCGACAGCTCGGCCTCGCGGCGGCGGCGCCCCTCCAGTTCGGAGCGGACCCGCAGGGCGAGCAGCTTGGCCCGTTCCAGCGCGGCGACCCGGTCGGCCGGCTGTCCCCCGGCGCGGGCGAGCAGCACCGGCTGCTCGTAGGCCTCCACCGGGGCGTCGCGGGCCAGCAGCTCGAGGTACGGGGCGCCCGCGCCGTCGTCGGGCGCCCCCGTGGCGCCCTCGGAGGCGGGGGGTCCGGCCGGCTGGACGTGATCGCGAGACATGGTCACAGGATTCCGCATCGGCGGCCCGGCCTGCCGGGCCTGTGGAAAACTCCCGGGCCCGGCGGCGCCGGCCCGCTCAGTGGGCCGTCCACCCGCCGTCGAGGACGAGGGAGGTGCCGGTGACGAAGGAGGCCTGGGGGCCGCACAGGTAGGCCACGGCGTCGGCCACCTCCTCGGGTTCGATGAGCCGCTGGACGGCGCTGTCCTTCAGCAGGATCTCGGACAGGACGCGTTCCTCGGGGATGCCGTGGGCCTGCGCCTGGTCGGCGATCTGCTTCTCGACCAGGGGGGTGCGCACATAGGCGGGGTTCACGCAGTTGGAGGTCACCCCGTGCGGGGCGCCTTCCAGCGCGGCCGTCTTGGACAGGCCTTCGAGGCCGTGCTTGGCCGCCACGTAGGCGGACTTGAAGGCCGAGGCGCGCAGTCCGTGCACGGAGGAGACGTTGACGATCCGCCCCCACCCTTGCGCGTACATGTGCGGCAGGGCGCCCCGGATGAGCCGGAACGGTGCCTCCAGCATCACGGTCAGCACGGTGTGGAAGACCTCGGGCGGGAACTGCTCCAGAGGACGGACCAGTTGCAGTCCGGCGTTGTTGACCAGGACGTCGGTGCCGGCGGCGACGCGCTCGGCGGCGTCGAGGTCGGTGAGGTCCAGGGCGTGGGGTACGACCGTGCCCGAGAGGTCACCGGCCCGCTGGGCGAGTTCCGCCAGCTCGGCGAGGCCCGCCGCGTCCCGGTCGACCGCTCTCACCTCGGCGCCGGCGGCGGCGAGCCGCAGCGCGCAGGCGCGCCCGATGCCGCTGGCGGCGCCGGTGACGAGGGCGGTGCGGCCGCCCAGGTCGAGGGAGTGGTGCGGGGCGGGGGGCTGGGCGGCCGGTGGCGGGCTGGACGTGGTCATGAGCCGACGATAGGCGGGGGCCCACCCGTCACCACATGTGGTCACCACCCACACTTCAGCCGATAGTCATAGGGTCGAACCATGTGGGTGCCTCGGACATCGCCTGCTTGATCCGGAAGAGCCCGAACTCGTTCAGGTCCGGCAGCGCGTCCACCGTGAACCAACCCACCTCCAGCGACTCGTCGTCGTTGACCCGGGCCTCGCCGCCCACGGCACGGCAGCGGAAGGTGATGTCCATGTACTGGCAGACGTCCCCGTTGGTGTAGGTGACCGGCTCCAGGGCCTGGACGAGGACGACCCGCTCCGGGACGCATGTCACCGCCGTCTCCTCGAACACCTCCCGCACCGCGCAGGCCGCGGGCTGCTCGCCCGGGTCCGGGATGCCCCCGATCACCGACCACTTGCGGGTGTCGGACCGCCGGCCCAGCAGCACTCTGCCGTCGTCGTCGAAGACGATCGCGGTGACCCCGGGGAGCCACAGCAGCTGCTGACCGGCGCTGGCCCGGAGGGTACGGATGAAGTCAGGAGTAGCCATGGACCGACCCTAACGGGCCGGTCCACGGCTCCCCCGCATGTCAGGCGGCGTACGGACGTCGTACGGCTACGCGCCACCGGCGCGCCGGGCGCGCACGCCGGAGCCGATCGCCCAGCCGAGTCCGCCCGCGGCGACCAGCACCAGGGCGATCTCCGGCAGGATGCCGAGCCGGGTCGCGGGCGTCTCGGAAGTGCGCAGCGGCACCTTCTGCACCAGGTACGCGGGCACGAACATGCCGGTCTTCTGGGTGATCCTGCCGTCCGGCATGATGATGGCGCTGACGCCGCTGGTGACCGGCACGGTCACGGTCCGGCTGTGCTCGACGGCACGGACCCGGGACATGGCGAGCTGCTGGTAGGTCATCTCGCTGCGGTCGAAGGTGGCGTTGTTGCTCGGCACCGAGATCATCTCCGCGCCGTGTGTGACGGTGTCCCGGACCGCCCAGTCGAAGGCGGCCTCGTAGCAGGTGGCGAGGCCGACCCTGGCGCCGCCGAAGTCGAAGACGCCCGGCTCGCTGCCCCGGCTGAAGTCCTGGCGGACCATGCCGGTCCAGTCCTTGTTGATCGCGCCGACCAGGCCGCGCAGCGGAAGGTACTCGCCGAACGGCTGAACCTGCCGCTTGTCGTAGGTCTGGGTCGGCCCCTTGACCGGGTCCCACAGGATCTGCTCGTTGAGCAGCCTGCCGTCCTTCTCCACGACACCGCCGACCGAGATCGGCACCCCGACGGCCCTGGCCGCCTCGTTGATGACGGCGGCCGCGTCCGGGTTGGTGAAGGGGTCGATGTCGGAGGAGTTCTCCGGCCACAGCACGTAGTCGGGCTTCGCCGCCTTGCCCGCCTTGATGTCGGCGGCGAGCGCGAGGGTCTCGCGCGCGTGGTGGTCGAGCACGGCCCGGCGCTGGGCGCTGAACTCCAGACCGGAGCGGGGGACGTTGCCCTGGATGACCGCGATGGTCGCGGTGCCGTCCTGCGCCTTGTCGCTCACCAGCGGCCGGGCGGCGACCGCTCCGGCCACCGGGACGGCGACGCTCAGCAGGGCGGCGGCCGCCGCCCCGCACCGCAGCGTCCGGGTGCGGCGCCGTTCGGCGACCAGACGCCCCGCCTCGTACAGGCCGAAACCGCACAGGACGACGGCGAAGCCGAGCACCGGGGTGCCGCCCACCGCGGCGAGCGGCAGGAAGACGCCGTCCGCCTGACCGAAGGCGATCTTGCCCCAGGGGAAGCCGCGGAAGGGCACGCGCGCGCGCACCGCCTCGCCGGCGATCCACAGGGCGGCCGCCCACACCGGCCAGGCCGGCAGTCTCGACACCGCCGCCACACCGACGCCGACCAGGCCCACGAAGACCGCCTCGATGGCGACGAGGGCGAGCCAGGGTCCGGGACCGACCTCCACGCCCGTCCACACCAGCAACGGCAGCAGGAAGCCGAGTCCGAAGAGGTAGCCGAGGCCGAGGGCCGCCTTCCAGCCACGGCCGCGCAGCACCCAGGCGAAGCCGGCGAAGGCGGGCAGGGCCAGCCACCACAGGGGGCGCGGCGGGAAGCTGACGTAGAGCAGCGCTCCGCACAGGGCGGAGGCGGCGGCCGGGAGCAGGCGCAGCAGCCGGCTGCCGGGCGCGGTGTGCGCGGAGGGCGGCCTGAGCTGGTCGGACTGGTCCACGGAAGTTGCGGTGACGGTCACCCGGGGAGTGTACGGCGGTCGCCCTCGATGCCGACAGCGCCGTCCAGGACGTCCCGGCCGCCTCCGGCGTCCCGTCGCCGGTCACGTGTTGCCGCGCGACTCGTCCACAAATCGGCCATCAGCCGTTAACGTGTGCCCAGCCTCAGCGGTGCGGCCGGTCCGGTGCGCGCGGCCGGGGACCGCCACAGGTCGGGGGACCTGGGTAAGAGGGGCTACGGGGTGGGGTCGACGGGAATGGGATCCGCGGCCGGCGTGGCCGGCGCCGACTGCCGGCAGGCCGGACGAAACGTTTCTGACGGGGTGGGCATGATCCTCCTCGGGGCGTGTGCCGCCTGGTCGCTGATCACGGCGGCCGCTCATGAGGGGCGGCCCGAGGGCGTGCTGCTCGCGGTGCTCGCCCTGGCCGCGGGCTATGCCGCGGGGCGGATCTCCGGGTCGCTGCTGCCGGTGGCCGCGCCGGCGGTCGGTGCGGTCGTGGGAGCGGCCCTGCCGCTGGTGATGCCCGACCTCTCCCCCGGCTCCCGGTACGCCGTCCCGCTGGGGCACGCCGGAGCCACCGCCGCGCTGCTGGCGCTGGCGGCCGGAGCGGCCTGCTGTGCCGCCTGGTCGGCGCACCGGCCGGCGACCCGGCTCGGACTGCGGCTGCTGGCCGCCGGTATCGCGCTGACCGGCGCCGCGACGGGTTCGGCCGTCGGCTGCGCGGCCGGCGCGGCCGTTCTGCTGTGCTCGCTCGCGGCGGGTGCGATGCCCCGCCGGGGCGCGGGTGTCGCCGGGCTGGCCCTCGCGGCGGCCGTACCCGCGGCGGCGGTCTGGGCGGTGGCGGCGGACGCGCTGCCCGCCGGTCTCACCGAGGCCCTGCGGGACCGGTTCACCGCGAGCCGGCTCGGGCTGTGGCGGGACGCCCTGCGGCTGGCCGGCCACGACACCCTGCTCGGTGTCGGCCCCGGCCGCTTCGGCGAGTTCGGTGCGGCCGGGCCGCCGGGAGCACCGGCCGACGGCAGACCGCACTCGGCCCCGCTCCAGCAGGCGGCCGAGCAGGGCCTGATCGGGGTGCTGCTGCTGGTCGCCGTGCACGGCTGGATACTGCACGCCCTGTGGCGCTCCCCGCGCTCCACCCCGGTGGTCCTCACCGCGGGCGCGGCACTGACCGCGCTCGCCGGGCTCGCCGCGGTCGGCGACGCGCTCAGCTTCACCACGGTCACGGCGGGCGCCGGTCTGCTGGCGGGGTGGGCGACGGCACGGGCGTGGGCCGGGGACGGCACGGAGCCGTAGCGCATCCGTACGGGCGGAGCCGGCCGTGTGTCAGCTGGTGGTGCCCGGTGTGATTGCCCGCAGCCGGGCTCTGATGACGCGGACCGCGGACTCCGCGTTGTCCACGGTGATCGTGAAGGTGTGGCCGTCCCACAGCCGGAGCACGATGCCCTCGCCGCGGCGGACGACGACCGCGGTGCCCTTCTCGGGGCGCCAGCGGTAGCCCCAGCCGCCCCAGTTGCAGGGCGTGACGAGGGCGGCGAAGTCGGCTCCGGCGACCTCGGAGAGCGGGATGCGGCGGCGCGGCACTCCGATGTGGCCGCAGCGCACCTCGAGGCAGTCCTTCTCGAGTTTCAGGTCGACGTGCACGAAGGCCAGCGTGCCGAAGAGGACCAGCAGGCCGGCCGCGATGCAGCCGACGACGGACATGGCCAGCGCGGCGACGCCGGAGGTCCAGGCGGACTCCACGGCCAGTTCGACGCCCAGCGCCATGCAGGCGGCGCCCACCAGCGCCAGCAGCCACTGGACCCGGTTGGTGGCGCGTCCGGTCCAGACATCGGGGTGCGAGGCGTCCTCGGCGTGGCGGTGCTCGCTCATGGATATGAGGTTACTCAGGTTTCGGTGCGCGGGTGGCGCGGGCGGAGGGTGACTCCTCCGGGCGGCCCGGACACCGGCCGTGGCCGCCCCGGGTCAGTACCGGTCGGCGAGCGGGCCGGCGGACGGCAGCAGCCGCCCCTCGGGATAGAGCAGCGCGGCCGCGGGCAGCGCGCCCTCGCGGCCGCTCAGCAGCACCGTCAGCGTGCCCTCGGCCGGGGCCTCGGGGGCGGCCTGCTCGCCGAGGCGGCGCAGGGCCTGGGCGGCGACCGCCCCGGCGGAGCCGTGCAGGGCGAGCGGCGTGGCGCTTCCATCGCGTACGGCGGCGCGGATGCGGTCCGCCACCAGTTCGTAGTGGGTGCAGCCCAGGACGATGGTCGTGACGTCGTCCGGGGTCAGCGCGGCCGCGGCGGCGACGGCGGTGTCGATGGCCGCCTCGTCGGCGTGCTCCACGGCCTCCGCCAGCCCCCAGCAGGGCACCTCGGTGACCCGGACGCCGCCGGCGAACTCCTGGATGAGACCGCGCTGGTAGGGGCTGCCGGTGGTGGCGGGCGTGGCCCAGATGGCGACCGGGCCGCCGCCGGCGACGGCCGGCTTGATCGCCGGGACCGTGCCGATCACCGGGATGCCGGGCTCCAGCCGGGCACGGACGGCGGGCAGCGCGTGCACGGTGGCGGTGTTGCAGCCGATGATCAGGGCGTCGGGCCGGTGGGCCGCGGCGGCGTCGGCGACGGCCAGGGCCCGTGTGGTGAGGTCCTCGGTGGTGCGCGGCCCCCAGGGCATGCCGTCGGGGTCGAGGGAGAGGACGAGATCCGCGTCGGGCCGCAGGCGCCGTACCGCGGCGGTGGCCGCCAGCAGGCCGATTCCGGAGTCCATGAGCGCGATCTTCACCCGGCCACGATAGACGATGGGCTCCGATCGGCCGGCCGGGTGGGGCAGACTGCGCCCGTGAGCACCCTCGTGTGGATCGCCGTCGTCTCCCTCGCTGCCTGGTGCTGGCTGCTGCTGTGCCAGGGCTTCTTCTGGCGCACGGACGTCCGGTTGCCACCGCGCCGCGATTCCGGTGACTGGCCGTCGGTGTGCGTCGTGGTGCCGGCCCGGGACGAGGCCGTGGTGCTGCCCGCGAGTCTGCCGTCGCTGCTCGCCCAGGACTATCCGGGGCGCGCCGGGATCGTCCTCGTGGACGACGGGAGCACGGACGGCACCGGGGAGCTGGCCCGCAAGCTGTCGCGCCGGCACGGGGGGCTGCCGCTGACGGTGGACTCCCCCGGCGAGCCGCCGGCGGGCTGGACGGGCAAGCTCTGGGCGGTGCGCCACGGCATCGCCCTCGCACGCGCGCGTGACCCGGAGTACCTGCTCCTGACGGACGCCGACATCGCGCACGCGCCGGACAGCCTGCGGGAGCTGGTGGCGGCCGCCCGCACCGGCGGCTTCGACGTGGTGTCGCAGATGGCGCGGCTGCGGGTGGAGAGCCTGTGGGAGCGGCTCGTGGTGCCGGCGTTCGTCTACTTCTTCGCGCAGCTCTACCCGTTCCGCCGGATCGGCCGGAGGGGATCGCGTACGGCGGCAGCGGCGGGCGGCTGCGTGCTGCTGCGCGCGGACATGGCGGAGCGGGCGGGCATCCCGGACGCCATCCGGCACGCCGTCATCGACGACGTCGCTCTCGCGCGCGCGGTGAAGCGCGCCGGCGGTCATGTCTGGCTGGGTCTGGCCGACCGGGTGGACAGCGTGCGGCCCTATCCGCGGCTGCACGACCTGTGGCGGATGGTCTCGCGCAGCGCCTACGCCCAGTTGCGGCACAGCCCGGCGCTGCTGCTCGGGACGGTCGCCGGGCTCGCCCTGGTGTACCTGGTGCCGCCCGCCGCCGTGCTGACGGGGGCGGCCGCCGGCAGCACGGCCACGGCGGCGGCCGGCGCGCTCGCGTGGGCGGTGATGGCGGGAACGTACCTGCCCATGCTCCGTTACTACCGGCAGCCGCCGTGGCTCGCGCCGCTGCTGCCGTTCACCGCTCTTCTCTATCTCCTCATGACGGTGGACTCGGCCGTGCAGCACTACCGGGGGCGGGGTGCGGCCTGGAAGGGCCGCACGTACGCGCGTCCAGAGGTGCGGCCCGACGAGGGCTGACCCGGCTCACTTGCGGCCGGGTGTCCAGTTCATGCCCCAGCCGTAGGCGCGGTCCACGGTCCGCTGCGGGCTCACCCCCCGGTCGGGCACCAGGTACCGCGCCTCGCGCTGGACGACGAGGTCGCCGCCCGTGTTGGTGATCAGTGCGAGCGCGCAGACCGTGGACGGGACCGTGCACTCGTCCAGGGAGAAGTCGATCGGGGCGCCGTGCTGGGGCTGGAGGGTGACCGTGGCGTGCAGGTCCGCGAAGGAGGCGGCGCCCTCGTAGATGGTGACGAAGACGAGGACGCGCCGGAAGTCCTGCTTGTGGTCGAGGTTGACGGTCAGGTTCTCGCCGTTGGCCACCGCGCCGGTGCGGTCGTCGCCGTCCAGGTGGATGTAGGGCGGACGGTTCAGCGATCCGAAGGCGTTGCCGAGGGCCTGTACGACGCCCTTGCGCCCGTCGGCGAGTTCGTACAGGGCGCACAGGTCGAGGTCGACGTCGCCCTGGCCGCCACCCCATCGGCCGCGCCGGCCCGGGAACTGCCCCCGCACCTTCCAGTTCAGGTTGACCCGCATGGCCCCGGAGGTGCCGCCTTGCTTGGCCAGCGAGACGGAGGGGGCGGCCTTGGTGAGGGTGACCTTGGAGAGTCGGACCGGCGCGGCGGCGGCCGGGGGCGGCGGCAGCGGGACCGGCGCGGTGACCGGCGGGGGCATGGTCGACGGGGGCGCGACGGGCGGGGAAGGCGGGGTCGCGGGCGACGGGGGCGGCGTGGCCGGCGAGTGCCGCGCCGTGTGCTGCCGCGGTTCGTCGACGGTGATACCGAAGTCCGTTGCCAGTCCCTCGAGTCCGCTGCTGTAGCCCTGGCCGACGGCGCGGAACTTCCAGCCGCCCTGGCGCCGGTAGAACTCGCCGAGCAGGAAGGCGGTCTCGGAGGTCGCGCCGGGGCTGTCGAAGCGGGCGACCACCGCGCCGCCGCCGTCCTCGGTCACCTCGATGTAGAGGCCGGGGACCTGCCCGAACGTCCCGCCGTCGGCCGAGGCCGCGAGGACGATCCGGTCGACCCCGCTCTCCACGCGCGCGAGATCGACGAGCAGGGTGTCGGTGACCCGCTCACCGGTGGTCCGCTTGCCCTCGTGCCGGACCGCGCCGGAGGTGTGCGCGGGCTGGTTGTAGAAGACGAAGTCCCCGTCGGTGCGGACCTTTCCGGCCGCGAGCAGCAGCGCCGAGGCGTCCGCGTCGGGCACCTGGGGCCCCGGGCGCCAGCCCAATTCGACGCGGAGGGCCGTGGTCGGCACCGGCGCATTCGATCCTTTCGACATTGTCATGTCCGCCCCCATCGCGTGTCGGTGTGCGTCCCGGCCGTTCCCGGGCACCCCGGGTGATCGCTACCCGCCCAACCTATTCCCGGCGGCGGCGACCGCACATGCGGAGCACAGGAAGATCGCCGGTCAACCGCCGGTAACCCGCCAGGAACTCGGCTTTTACACGATCCAAACCCTGATCGGCGTCCTTTTTTGCCGAGTTCGCTCGCATTGGGGATCCCACGTCACTGCCGACACGGAAAACAACCCTCTTATCGGTCTCCCCAACCAGCACATCGTGGGCTTAACTTATGTGCCATGACCTCCCCCCGCTCCACTTATGGCGGCGGCTACTACTCCGCCTCCTTCCCGGACACTCCGATCTACGACTCCCTCGTGGCCGAGCGGGGTACCCCGCAGATCGCCCCGATCCGGGTCCCCGCCGCGTACGACACGGGCAGCCACCTGCCCGCGCTGCCGTCGGCGCTGCCCGCCCTTCCGGCGGGCCCTTCGTATCAGTCCCCCGGCTACGGCTACCCACAGGCGCCGCAGCCCGCCCCGCTGCAGCAGGCGCCCACGGCGTACATCCCGCAGCAGGCGAGCGCGCCGCGCGGTTATCCCGGCCCGCAGGCGCCGCAGCAGCAGCGCCCGATGGCCGGCGGCACGGGGTACGAGGCGATGCGCCCGGCCGCCCCGCGGCCCGCGGCGGCTCCGTACCAGGATCCGTACAACAACCAGCAGTACCGCGGCTACTGACCTGCGGCCCCGGCCGCCGCTGCCACCTGGCACGATGGCCGCATGGGGAACGCACGACTGCGGTCGATCCACGTCCATCCGGTCAAGGCGTTCCGGGGCGTCTCGCCCCGGGAGGCCGTGGTGGAGCCCTGGGGGCTGGCCGGGGACCGACGCTGGACGCTGATCGACGACGGGGGAAAGGTCGTCACACAACGCGAGCAGCCGCGTCTCGCGCTTGCCGCCGCCGAGCCCATGCCCGGCGGCGGCATTCGCCTGTCGGCGCCCGGACGTGAACCGCTGGAGGTCGCGGTCCCGGAACCGGCCGCCACCGTGCCGGTGAACATCTTCGGCACGAAGGTGGCGGCGGTCCCGGCGTCCGGCTCCGCTCACGCGTGGTGTTCCGGCCATCTGGGCGCCGGCGTCCGACTGGTCCACATGGACGATCCGGCCGCCCGCCGCCCGCTGGACCCCCGGTACGCGCGGCCGGGCGAGACGGTGAGCTTTGCCGACGGCTATCCCCTGCTGGTCACCACCGTCGCCTCCCTCGACGCCCTGAACGAACTGATGGCACGGGGCGATCACGCCGCCGAGGGTCCGCTGCCGATGAACCGCTTCCGGCCGAGCGTGGTCGTCGAGGGCACCGAGCCATGGGCGGAGGACGACTGGTCCGGCCTCTCCATCGGCGAAGTGCCCTTTCGGGTCGCCAAGGCCTGCGCCCGCTGCGTGGTGACCACGACCGACCAGGACACCGCCCGGCGCGGCCGCGAGCCCCTGCACACCCTGGCCCGGCACCGCAGGACCGGCGGCCGGCTGCTGTTCGGCCAGAACCTGGTGCCGCTCGGGCCCGGCACCATCCGGGTGGGTGACCCGGTACGGGTGTCGTCGTGACTCGTGGGAACCCCGGCGCGGGGCCCGGTCGTTGGGACACCATGAGAAATGCGTGAACGGCCCGGGCCGGAAGTGAGGTCACTCGCTCCCGGCCCGGGCCCGGGGGTGTGTGGCTCCTCGGGGGACCGCCGGGGAGCGGAAGGGGGTGGGGAACGTGCGGGCCATCGCGGGCCTGTGGCGCTGGCGGCGCAATCCGCTGCGCCGGGCGACCGATCTGACCGAGGCCTGGGTGGCCCTCGTGGCACTGGTGCTGATCGCCGTGGCCGCGCCGGTGACGGGCACCCTGATAGGGGTGACGGCGCAGGACTCCCTGCAGCGCTCCGCGCGGGAGCAGCAGCA